>JABMMN010000004.1 GCA_013205535.1 Candidatus Planktophila sp. | reverse complement strand
CCTGACATTGATAAAGAGCGTCTAGGTGTTGTAGTCGCATCAGGAATCGGCGGAGTAACAACTCTTCTAGAGCAATACGATATTTTGAATGATAAAGGTGCACGTTTAGTTAGCCCACACACCGTGCCTATGTTGATGCCAAATGGGCCAGCTGCAAACATTGGTCTTGAATTACAAGCCCAAGCTGGCGTCCACACACCTGTCAGTGCGTGCGCATCAGGAGCAGAAGCAATTGGTTATGCATTTGAAATGATCCGCAATAACCGAGCAGACATTGTTGTAAGCGGTGGGGTTGAAGCTGCGTGTCACGCTCTTCCAATGGCAGCTTTTGCTGCAATGAAAGCTTTATCTACCCGTAATGATGATCCTGCGCGTGCATCACGTCCCTATGATCTCAATCGTGATGGATTTGTTCTTGGCGAAGGTGGCGGAATTCTTGTTCTAGAAGAGTATGAACACGCTAAAGCCCGCGGGGCAAAGATTTACTGCGAAATTGCAGGACAAGGTTTGTCATCTGATGGGTTCCACATCGCAGCCCCAGACCCATCTGGTGCAGGCGTGCAGCGCGCAGTTAAGTTTGCTTTAAGAGATGCTGATTTAACAACAGCAGATATTGTGCACTTAAACGCTCACGCAACCTCTACTCCTGCAGGAGATGTGGCAGAAGCAAATGCATTGCGCGCAGCACTTGGTAAAGATGCTGATCACGTTGCAGTTTCTGCAACTAAGTCGATGACAGGTCACTTACTAGGTGGAGCGGGTGCAATTGAATCAGTATTTATTGTGAAAACTTTGCAAGATCGCATGGCTCCCCCAACTATTAACATCGATACTTTAGATCCTGCAGTCACAGTCGATGTGGTTCGTGACAAGCCTCGGGCACTTCCTGCAGGAGATATCGCAGCACTGAATGATTCCTTTGGTTTTGGTGGACACAACGTTGTATTGGCTTTTAAGAGCTTATAAATGTCACCTACATCGAATGATCCACGCGATCCGATTTCACGGATTGCGCGTTTAGTTGATGATGGAAAATTTGAATTTCTAATCCCCCGCACAGATTGCGGAATGATCGCTGTTACCGCAACAGTTAAGGGCAACAAGGTTGTTATTTTCGCATCCGATGCCACAATTAAAAGCGGTGCACTCGGTGTGGATGGTTCCAAAGTAATTGTTTCTGCTTACAAAGCAGCCATGGGCGCACAGGTACCAATCATTGGTGTCTGGCACAGTGGTGGCGCTCGATTAAGTGATGGAGTTGCCTCCCTTGATGCATTCGGAGAAGTTTTTCAATCAATGATTTCGGCAAGTGGTCGCATCCCACAACTCTCTTTAGTTCTTGGACCGACTGCAGGAGGCGGTGCGTATGGGCCTGCGCTAACTGATGTTGTTGTTCTGGCACCTGAAGGTCGCATCTTTGTTACAGGCCCTGATGTAGTCAAAAGTGTTACCGGCGAAGATATTGATATGGCCCTGCTTGGTGGCCCTGAAGCGCACAGAAAGAACAGCGGTCTTGCACACGTTATTGCCGCAAGCGAAGATGAAGCGATTGAAGATATTCGTATCTTGACCGCCTTATTTGCCAATCAAGGATTTATGAATCCTGGTGTTGAAGATATTGATCTATCAACTTTTGTTCCTGAATTAAGTGTGCGCACATATGAAGTCCACCCTTTAGTAGATGCAATTCTTGATAAAGATGCTGAACATATTGAGCTGTTATCTATGTGGGCTCCCAATATGACAACTGTTCTTGGACGCCTTGGCGGTGCAACCGTTGGGGTTCTTGCCAACAATCCGGCACATCTTGCAGGAGTTCTAGATGCTGCAGCAGGTGAGAAAGCTGCACGATTTGTGCGCACCTGTGATGCCTTTGGAATTCCACTGATTGTTATTGCAGATGTGCAGGGTTTCTTGCCTGGCGCAGGACAAGAATGGGAAGGTGCGGTACGAAGAGGTGCGAAGTTATTACACGCATTCGGTGAATCAGTTGTTCCTCGGGTTACATTAATTACGCGTCGAGCTTATGGCGGTGCCTACGTTGCAATGAATTCAAAATCATTAGGTGCAACCCGTGTATTTGCTTGGCCCGATGCAGAGGTTTCTGTGATGGGCGCGGTAGCTGCAGTTCGTGTGCTCCATCGTCGTCTGTTGGCTGACATTCCAGCAGAGCAACGCGAGTCAATGGAGCTAGAGCTTGCCGCTGAGCACGAAAAGACTTCAGGTGGTGTTGAAAAGGCAATTGAAATTGGCGCAGTAGATGAAGTGTTAAGCCCTGCACAGACAAGAAGTGCGCTAGCAAAAACTATCGCTGACGCACCTCATCGCCGTGGATCCCACGGAAATATTCCGCTTTAGCTTTTAAAGGTTACAGAAACTGTTGCAGTAACAGTCTTTTCAATTGTTGATGTGTCATAGGCACCGTAATCAGCTGTCATTGTTGAATCAGGTGTTGTGATCTGAATGGGGCCGGCCTTCACATTAACAAGGGATCCAATGTTTCCACCAACAGCCTTAGTTAACGCTTCTGCTCGTACCTTTGCATCCTTCATCGCCTCTGACATCAACTGCGGGCGAAGCTCTGGAAGATTTGAAATGTAGTACTGAGGACCGTAATTGTTTGCATTAATTCCAGTAGCAAGTAGTGATCCGATTCCTTGGCTAAGCTTTGAAATCAACTGGACATCCTTTGAACGCACAGTAACTTCGCGTGAGGCACGGTAGGAAAGAACTCGTCCTGTTGCATTGCCGTTGCTGTACTCCTCGTTGGCAAATGTTGATACCGCGCCAAGAGTTAAGCCATCAGCAGAGATTCCACCTTGTGTTAGGTAATTTGAAAGCGCCTCAACATCGGCATCCACCTTTTTCACAGCCATTGCAACTGTTGGGGATGAGAGGGAGACACTCAGAGTCCACACCGCGTTATCTGCTGTTGCTGTTGTCTTTGCAGAACCAGTAACAGTAATTCCATCGCTGCTACGTGAAGCAAAACCAGAACCCACCTTCATCAATCCACCACCGAGTGCCAGGGAAAGGATTACAGCAGAAATGATTATGGTTACCGCTTTGCGTCGTTCTACAGTGATGATTGGACTTTCATGCAGTTGAGTCATACCAGTATCTTACCAATCAGATCGCACGAAGCCGTGGCACCTCTTGAAGGTCAACACTCCTAAAACGATCTAATTCGCATTCCCAAGAATTTCCCACCATGGCAGAAATCCCTTCGCGGATAGATTCTTCGTCAAATGAGTTAGCAAGAATTGCCGATAACTGATTTTCATTAACTTGGACCGCACCTGATTGGTCAACGACAGCGCGATGGATCCCTAGCTCTGGTGTGAAACGAAATAGTTCACCGCCTAATTCAGATCCTTCAATAACTTCAAAATTTAGGTAATGCCAACTGCGAAGCGCGCTAGCCATCTCTGCTGCAGCACCTTGTGCACCACGAAACTCCAGTTGTGTGCGAAATGTGCCGGGCATTAATGGTTGCGGACTCCACGCAAGCTTTACCCAATTGCCAAGCACTGTGTGGATCGCCCAATCAATATGGTGGCGCAGCACAGATGGCGCTGAATGGATGGTTAAGAAACCTCGAACCTGTGACGGCTTTGATGGCGTGGTTAAACGTTCCATGGTTCTCCTAGCAAGATGCGCCTAATGCGACCTTCCCCAGCGGCATTTACGCTTCCCAATTGCTTGGTGAACACCTTAATTACACACCCATGAGCCTAAAACTGTCTACCCCCTCTTTAGGCATACGGGGCGGTAGGAGGTAGAGTTCATCTCAGTCGGACGCTTAATCAGTACCCGTTTCATGTTTTGCATAATCGGTATCGCTGGAGCAAGAGGAAGACCGTGATTCGAGGATTTCTCGAAACACCCACATATCGAAGGAAATAAATACATGGCAACAGGCACAGTTAAGTGGTTCAACTCTGAAAAGGGTTTCGGTTTCATTGCGGTTGATGGCGGCGGACAAGATGTTTTTGTTCACTACTCAGCAATCCAGGGTAACGGTTACAAGTCCCTTGAAGAGGGTCAGGCAGTTTCATTTGAGGTCGTACAGGGTCCAAAGGGTCCTCAGGCCGATGCAGTAAACCCTGCCTAATCAACACCGCTTTATAAATAGCCCTCACTGGCAACAGTGGGGGTTATTTTTTTGGGGCGGTCGGAATTTCCCCTACTTTTAATTTCTTAGCATTAACCTCTTTTACCGGTGATAAATCCTTGCCACTCTTCCATGCATCTAAATACTTCCACGGCCATACCGCTCCACGTCTAACCCACCACACACCAGATTCGACGGGCGTTGGCCATGAGATTCCAAAGTGCACATGAGGGGCGGTGCCACGTGCACTGCCCGTTGCACCGATTGCACCAAGCAATCGCCCAGCGGTAACAACTACTCCTGGTTGAATGCTCGCCGGAATTGAGCGCAGATGTGATGCGTAATATCGCACTCCATCATCGCCAATAAATGAGACATAGAGGCCGCCACGATCGGCGCCTAGATTTGTCTTTCCAGACCATGAATCAACACGATTGACTTCATCGATTACACCTGATGTCGCAGCCACATATTTACATCCCGCCTTTGCCAGAATATCCGTTGCTGGATAGTCGTGATGAGACTTGGCATATGTGTAATCACAACCAACGACTGGAAAGAGATAGATCGGCGCGGCCTGGGCCGGGGCAACACTAGAGAGTAAAAAAATGAGGGGTAATAATCGCTTCATCACGGCGCAAGGCTATATGTGATGACTTACTTTCCGAGGGCACTGCGGTCGAGTTTTGCTGTGACAATCATGTGAGGAACCGTTAACGCCCAGACGATCGTTAAGAGAAACCAAAAAAAGGATTTCTCAATACTTCCCGATAACCAAAGCCCGGCGGCCACAACAAAGCTACCGATTAATGCAGGTGTTCCGGGAATAACGGCTGAGAAGAAGGCTTTTACCGGCTGAGACTGTTCATAGCCCCTCTGCGATTGAGGCAGAACAAGTGATAAGCGAGCGGTATGTCGCATAGCGTGCCAGCACCCAAAGTAGACGGCAAAGGCGATAAGTGGTGGCGTCAAGATTGCCAATGCAGCAAGTAAGAAGAGATCGACAATATCGCGCAATCGTTTCGTAATGATTAGCGCAAGTAAGGCAATAACAGATATAGCCAGAACAATTAATCCAAGTAGGTGATCAAAACCCTGGTGCCAATTAATCAGATTTGAATTTACCTCAGAGAGTGCACGTGTACTCGATGAGTTTATTAGGGGTATGACAACTGGGATCGAGCCAAAAGCCAAAAAGACAAATGTGGTTGGCAGATGCGCAGTAGTTACACCTTTAAGTCGATCTAATTCATTGAGAAATGCGCTATCGCCTATCCCAAAGTGAATAAGACTCATGAGGACCACTAATTGAAAGCCAAAAACATTCCACTTCAGAATGGCAAGAACAGCTGCGATTGCGACTATAACGTAGATAAAAAGAAATACACCCATGGCGCTTTTATTGTTTCGTGGCAGAGTAACTAAATGATCAAGTGCGCCATGAGGGATTCCAACGGCTAAGGCAAAGACGGCGATGCCAACCTGCCATGAAAGATCATTTTTATCGCTCACACGTGTTGCAATAAGTGAGACAAGAATTGCCATGGCAACGGCAGATGATGAGTATGAGCGCACTCGTTCAAATAGTTCTAGGCGAGTCTTCAATTCTCTCTCTCCACTTACTTGATAGAAACCTGCCTCACAGTATCAACTATCCCTGGTGAATATGAGAGAATCCACTGTGCTCAAGTTCAGTTATTTAGCGATGTTGATTTTTACCGCAGTTGCATCTTTTTGGCTTGAAATCGCCTTCAAGGTGCATGTACTTCGACGCATGAAGCGAGTGCTACTGAGCCTTATGCCAATTAGTCTGGGATTTTTGATATGGGATGCCTATGCCATTGCACAAGGCCATTGGTACTTCGATAAGGAGCAGGTCACAGGAGTCAATGGCCCTTTCAATATTCCTATCGAGGAGATTCTTTTCTTTCTCATTATTCCAATAGCAGTTCTAATGACTTTAGAGGGAGTCGCGCGCTTTAAGCCCCATTGGAAACATCCGGGTCTGCGCAAATGATTTACGCTGACATCGTCATCGCAATCCTTATTTTCTCAGTATTTTTAGATTTATTTGGGCTAAAAAACTCATTACTGACTCGTCCACTGTTCTGGTGCTCCTATGCGATTATTCTGCCCTTTCAACTCTTAACTAATTGGTGGCTCACTTCTCGCAATATCGTGATGTATGACCCAGATGTCATTAGTGGTCTGCGGGTGATGAGCGCGCCAATTGAAGACCTAATCTTTGGTTTTGCCCTTATTCTCAATGTCATGGGCATGTGGGAGTACTGGGGTACCAAGGGAGTGCAAAAAGATTAAGTAAAGATAGATATCCTTCTACCTTATTGATTTAGGGGCGGTAGCTCAGTTGGTTAGAGCCCGGAACTCATAATTCCGTCGTCGTCGGTTCGAGCCCGACCCGCCCCACCAAGAACTGCCCCTGAGCCCGTATGTATTGGTGATTTGCACAGTGATTTCAAAACCAGAGGAGCTTGCGCAAGCAGTGTTTTTCCTGGCATCCTCTGAAAATGAGTCGGCAAGTGGTGCGGTATTAGATTTCAGTGGTGCATCATATTTACGGATGTAAAGTGCTATCACTCATTTGAACCAACAACGCTTGTAGATTACTTACATCTCTAAATTCTTAAGTTACCCTCATTAGATGAACGAGCGCGTCCTTGTCGTCATAGATGATGGTTTTGAGCTCTCTACTTTGATTCCAGCCCTTCGTATGCATGATATGGATATCATCGGTGAGGCAAGAAGCGAGAGTGTTGCACTCACCCTTCTTAGAAGATTACAACCCGATGTTGTCCTCCTGGACATGCACGTCGCAGGGGTTTCAGCGGTTCAAATCGCTATCAACCTACGCAAGGCACAGCCCAATATTGGTTTGGTCATCTTAGAGAGCTGTTCAGATTTAAGACTCATCGGCGATCGTCTCATCGATATCCCATCGGGTACCAAAGTTGTACTCAAGAAATCTGCAACAGATCTACTGGCTTTGTGCCAGGCAATCGCGGCCTCAAAGAATTCAGCACGGGAGAACCAGGAGGTCTCGTGGATCAATGGAAACATCTCTATTTATGAGGCTGCACTTGGAGGATTACTCGCCAAACTCACAGATGCCCAAGTTCAGACCTTACGTCTAGTTGCCCAAGGCTACACAAATGCCCATATCGGTCGGATGCGATATGTGAGTGAGAAAGCAGTTGAGCAGATAATCTCGAGAGTGACCCAAGAGTTCAATATTCAACCCGATCACGATAGGAATATGCGAGTGCAGTTAGTCAACGAATACAACAAGATGTTAGGCGCGTCACGACACTAATCAGGCCGGCATTATCAATCCTAGGTAAAGTTGAGTGCTATGGAGCTAAGCCAAATTCGGGAGCGATGGAATGAAGTCCTCGATGCTCTCTTAGAGCAAGATCGAATCGCTTGGCTGGCTTTTTTTGATGCTCGCCTAGCAGGCTTTGATGGCAAACTCCTCACTCTTGATTTCTCTGATAGTCGAAAGCTTGGCTCTGCCCATGAGTTCTCTGAGGCACGGCTACGACAACATCGATTGCTCATCGCAACGATCAAAGAGTGCTTTGATATAGAAGTTGAGATTGCCGAACAATGAAACTTCGTAGCTTGGTTGTTGTACTTCTATTCTCACTAATCAGCACTTCGCTGCCAAATGCCATTGCATCCACGTCAAGCCTGTCTTTGTCGGTGCGACAAACACCATCGACGACTGAGGCCTTACTGACTTTCTACGGAACGATAAAGCCGGCCAAGTCAGGCGTCACAGTAAATATTCAGATCAAAAGTGGGGGTAGTTGGGGGCCAACTCGCTTCAAGACTAAGACCACTCGCGCTGGGACGTGGAGGCTCACTGCTCTTGCTAGCGCAATCAACTCCCAAGTCGCATATCGTGCAACTGCTCTCACTGGTGGCAAAAAACTCTATTCATCAATTCGCTCTATAACGATCTCTCAGATCGAGCAAATTTCGCAGAGTAATCCATCTCTTACCATCGCTGGATTAGGCCCAGGTGGACGCATTCATGGCGCAGATATAAGTCGCTGGCAACATCCCAATGATAAGACGATTGATTTTGTGAAGATGTATGAGGCTGGACTTCGCTTTGTGATGATTAAGGCCTCTGATACACGCGATGAAGCCGATGCTCTTGCACTTAAATATTTAATAATGGATCACAGCGCTGCGCAGGCCGCTGGGATTTATACAGGGTTTTATCACTATGCGATCCTGCCCGATGTCTCCAATAATGAAGGAATCATCCGGGATGCAACTGCGCAGGCACAAAAAGTGATTTGGCGTCTGGCATCTATCGGGGGTTACACCCAGCGCGATCTTCCCTATGCCTTAGATCTTGAAAATAAATGTGTGCGTGTATCAACATCGGGTGCCTGTGCCAAATACGCCACACGGAGCCAAGTCACTCTGTGGGCCATCACTTTTCTCAAGACCTTGAAAGAGAAGACGGGCAAGACCCCCATCCTCTATTCATATCCAAATTTTCTAGAGAGCTCGATGGTTCGAAGCGCAGAGTTGGCCCAGTACCCCTTGTGGTTGGCTCAGTATGCAATTGATCCCGCCGATCCGATCAATCAACCAGGGTTGAAGGCGAGTGGTTGTTATGTCCATTCATGGACAGGTGCTAACTGTGATTCACAGTGGGTAATTTGGCAGTACTCCTCCTGTGGGATCGCCCCAAAGTACGGCGTACCTGGCTCTCGATTGGATCTCAATGTCTTTAGAGGAGCCTCCTCTGCCTTCATAGATTTGATACAAGGCAGCTGGAGCCCGACCTTAGTTGATTTGATGCCGCGAAATGAGCCAACAACTCTGATGGTGCTCAAACAGTCGGCGACTACCACAGATAAGTATGTGACTTTCAACGTCTCTGTTGCCCGTCCAGATCTCTCTCCCGTTGTTACGGGAAGCGTAAAATTAGAGTTTGATGGTGCGCTCAATCCAAGACCAACACAGACCGTATTGCGTGCGACAAGTGGGGCTTGGACATTGGCAATCAAAGGTATCCCGGCGGGAAGCTACACGGGAAAAATCATCTTCAGTGATATCTCTGCCACTCATGCAGAGAGCTCAATGCCCGTTACTTTCAGCCTTGAGCAGGGAGTCGATCCAAAGCCAACGAGCAAGCCAACGAGCAAGCCAAAACCCAAACCATCAACCGATGGCTGTGCCAAACAGATTAAGAACTAACTTTTTCGGCCTCAGTCAAAAGCTCGCTCAGGGCCGCTAACTCACGATTTACGACAGTGACATAAGCGTTCACTGAGTCCTTGCACTCTTTGCGGCCCCAACTTAAGACTGGGGCAATTATCTCTGCGATGGTATCGGCGAGGTCAACACCATGGTTGTGGGCTTCAAAGGCGATGCGTGTACGACGAGAGATAACATCTTCAACGGATAGGGCGCCCTCATGGCTGGCAGCGTAGTAAATCTCGGCTTTCACATATGGCAGATTCATGGTGAGTTTTTCAGATAACTCTGGCTCTATCCTTATCAACTCTAGAATCTCATTGATCATTGAGCCATAACGATTCAATAAGTGCGTAACAGTGTCAGTATCCAGGCCACTCTCACTTGAGATGGTCTCTACCTGTTGCACCAGGGCAAAGTAGCCATCTGCGCCCATAAGTGGAAGCTTCTCTGTCACAGACTCTGGGGTAATTTTTCGTAGTTCATTTACTGCCAAGTCGATGACATCCTTACCCATGACACGGTAGGTCGTGTACTTACCGCCGGCAATACTGACAAAGCCTGGAGCTGGACGATCGACGGTGTGCTCGCGCGAGAGTTTAGTTGTGACCGAATTCTTATTGTTTGCCACAAGAGGTCGAAGGCCTGCGTATACCCCGATGATCTGATCAATTGTGATCTCAGGATCTAGAACACGATTTGCTTGATCAAGTATGTAGGCAACATCCGCCTGATCTGCCAGGGGTTGCGAGCGATCACCCGTGTAAGGGGTGTCAGTTGTACCAACAATCCATTTATCGGCCCACGGAATGATGAACAGGACCGAGACCGGAGTCTTCAGGATAATCCCTGCCTCAGATTTGATCGCCGAACCTGGTAGGACGATATGAGCACCCTTTGACATCGTGACGCCATAACCGGCTTTGAGATCAAAGCTTGCATGAAGCTCATCACTCCAGATTCCGGCGCACATAACTGTGACGGTCGCCTTAATTGCAATCATCTCTCCACTGATCAAATCTCTAGCGTTCACACCAACTACACGTTTGCCATCGCGAATGAGTGATTGAGCACTGACGCGAGTGGCGATAGTCGCCCCGTGTCTGGCTGCAGTGCGTGCCACAGAGAGGGTATGTCGGGCATCGTCTACTTGGGCATCAAAGTATTTGATCGCACCCGTGACAATATCTGGGCGCAGAGATGGAGCAACCTCGTTGATCTGTTTTTGACCCAGATGCTTATGCCATGGCAGAGCACGCTTAAATCCACGCAGGGCGTCATAGAGGGCAAGACCTGCACCGACATATGTTCGCTCCTTGAATTTTTCTGTCAATGGGAAGAGAAAAGCAACAGGCTTGACTAGGTGTGGGCACAGAGTCGATACTAAAAGCTCTCGCTCATGCAGAGCCTCTCGGACTAATCTAAAGTCATACTGCTCTAGATAGCGCAGTCCTCCGTGAATTAACTTACTCGAGCGGCTAGATGTACCTGCGGCAAGGTCTTGAGATTCAATCAGCGCAACTTTTAATCCACGAGATGAAGCATCTAGGGCCGCTCCAACACCATTGACTCCCCCGCCGATCACGAGCACATCAAAGCTCTCATTGCTAAGGGCTGTAATAGCGCTTCGGCGTTGATTAGGGTTGAGTTGGGTTAGAAACATGTGCGTTGCATCTCCATTATGGCCTTTGTAGAGTTAAGCCTAACCCAATAGAGACGAGATTGCCTCACGTGAGATACATCGGCAGTTTGGACCAAGGCACAAGCAGCACTCGCTTTATGATCTTTGATCATGCAGGAAAAACCGTGGGCCAACACCAGCTCGAGCATCGCCAGATTCTGCCCCAAGCCGGTTGGGTCGAACACGATGCGGCACAGATCTGGGATAGGGCACAACAGGTTATCGCCGCCGCACTCAAACAGGCCAATATTTTGGGCTCGGATTTAGTGGCAATTGGTATCACTAATCAACGTGAAACCACCGTTGTTTGGGATGTAACAACGGGTCTGCCTCTATCAAATGCCATCGTCTGGCAAGACACTCGCACTACCGAGTTTTTAGCTGGACTTAGCATGGATGAGCAAGAGAGTATCCGCTTCAAAACTGGTTTAACGATCGCTCCATACTTCTCTGGAAGCAAGATGAACTGGTTGCTAAAAAATGTTCCAGAAGCAAGGAGTGAGAACGCCCGCTTCGGGACGATTGACTCATGGCTGCTCTGGAACTTATCGGGTGGAGTGCGTGGCGGTGTGCATGCCACAGATGTGACAAATGCCAGTCGAACCCTATTGATGTCCTTAGAGAGCCTGGATTGGGATGATGAATTATTGAGGATTTTTGGAGTCTCAAGGGCCTCGCTACCAAAAATCAGATCATCCTGCGAGCAGTACGCACTCACTGATCCACATGGCCCTTTTGGTACCGCGATTCCTATCGCTGGAATCCTTGGAGATCAACAGGCGGCAATGGTTGGACAGGTGTGTTTCGATCGTGGAGAGTCTAAGACAACGTATGGCACTGGAAACTTTGCCTTACTCAACACTGGTCATGAGATCGTACGATCAAACAATGGCTTGCTGACAACGGTATGTTTCAAGTTTGGTGATGAGCCCGCACATTACGCTCTTGAGGGTTCAGTTGCAGTGACGGGCTCTGCAATTCAATGGTTGCGTGATCAATTGGGGATAATTACCAACGCCTCTGAGACTGAGAGTTTAGCCGCCTCTGTCAGTGATAGTGCAGGTGTGTATTTTGTCCCAGCATTTTCTGGCCTCTTTGCACCATATTGGCGCAGCGATGCCCGCGGTGCAATTGTCGGACTTACCCGCGCTGCTACCAAGGCCCACCTTGCGCGCGCCGCCCTTGAGGCTATCTGCTATCAAACCCGGGATGTCATGGATGCGATGATGGCAGATAGTGGTGTGCCAATGAAAGAGATGCGTGTAGATGGAGGCATCACTGCAAACTCTCTGTGTATGCAGATGCAGGCCGACATCATGGGAATCGAAATATCCAAACCATTAATCGCAGAGACGACTGCACTCGGTGCTGCCTATGCGGCAGGCCTTGCCGTTGGTTTCTGGTCATCTCCACAGGAGCTACGCACGCAGTGGCAGGAGTCGCGCCGTTGGTCACCCACTACTACTCATGATCTGCGTGAAAAAGGCTATGCGCAGTGGAAAAAAGCAGTCGAGCGAACGTTGAACTGGGTCGATTAAATCTTTGTTATCTCAATGATGAAAGCATTTGCTGGAGCCAGAATCGGTGCGGCCACACCACTGTTGGCTAAGGCAGATCCTGAGAGTTTTATACCTTCCATCCACTGCGGTGGTGTGACTAACATAAAGCGGGGCTTGCCAGCTGGATAAACGGCGTTGACTGAGTAAGTGGCCTTCGCATCTAATCCTGGAAATTTTAGTGGTGCAGGATGAATCACACTGGTAGGCCTCAGTTGAACATAGGCAAAGATCGCCCGAGATTTATCGTGGGCACTGACTCCATGTAGGTATCCATGTGTATCTGGATAATCCACCCGAATCATGGTTCCACCGTGTAACAGGGCTCGATTGCTTTTGTAGTACGTAGCCCAACTCTTCAAATAGGCACGCTCTTGCTCTGTCGCCTCAGTAATATTCCATTCGATACCAGCGTGACCAAAGAGAGCGGTCGTTGCCCGCATAGAGAGTTCGAGGGTTCGACCAGTCTGATGACCATGTGTTGGCCCAATATGCGTTCCCAACATCTCTGGTGGGATGACTTGAGCGCTCCAGCGCTGAATACTTTGACGCTCAAGTGCATCGTTGTTATCACTTGTCCAGAAGCGATCAACGTAATCAATCACACCCAAATCAATTCGAGCACCTCCTGAGGCGCATGATTCGATTTCAAGATGTGGGTGGCGCTGTTTTAATTCGGCAAACAAGCGGTAGATCGCCTGAGTTTGGGAGCGCACTCCGGGTCGGCCCAGATGGCCAGCATCTACTAAAACTCGATTATGGTCCCATTTAATGTAAGCGATATCGTGCGCCTCCAAAATTGCAGACGTCTGCTCTAGAACATGGTTATAAGCGCCTTCATGAGCTATATCTAAAACTAATTGATGACGCCATAAGGGTGGGGTGCGATCACCCTCGTGCAAGATCCATTCGGGGTGGGCGCGATAGAGATCAGAGTCGGGATTGACCATCTCGCCTTCAAACCAGAGGCCAAACTCGATTCCCTTTGAGTTAATATATTTAATAATCGGTTTCAAACCATCAGGCCAAACAGATGAGTCAATGACCCAATCCCCTAAACCTGCGCGGTCATTGCGCCGAGAGTGAAACCAACCATCATCTAAAACCACGCGCTCTATGCCGATTTCGGCGGCCACATCTACTAACTCCCTGATTGCAGCCTCATCGTGGTTGAAGTAGAGCGCCTCCCACATGTTAAGAGTAAGGGGGCGTGGGCGCTGTGGATGCATGCTGCGCGCACGAATGTGTGAATGAAATGCGGCGCTGAGGCCATCAAGTCCTTGTTGTGAATAGACCGACACCATCGCAGGTGCACTGTAACTCGCACCCGCTGCGAGTATCACCTCTCCAGGTAGTAAGAGTTCACCGGCCCCCATCGATTGCCCGCCATCAAAGCCTCGCTCAATGAGATAAATTGAGTTCCCACTCCAGGCAATACTTGTTGCCCATGCCGCTCCACTTTGAAAACTAGTCTGAGCGGTCAATGCGATGTCGGCGATAGAGAAGTTATGACCGCTTCTGCCCTCGCGCGACTCGCGTGCCCATGAACCGACTCCGATATCACGTCTCTGCGGTTGTCGCTCATTTGACCACCGACCAATAAAATCTAGACTCTGTGTTGCCTCTTGCGGTAATGGTAACCAGTGAATGTATTCATCCAAAGTGTAATCACTATCACCACGATTACTTACCGTGGCACTTTGTGTGATTACACCAAAAGTATCCATGTCAAAATTTATGAGAATCTCTAACTCAGCAAAAGCATCATGAAAGGTTATCGAGCACTCATTATCTACATGGTAAAACTTAGTGACTTCGAACTTTGTCGACCAGGCTCGCCCACTTCTATGCCCACTCAATGTTGGGCGGCCTAAGAAGCCCCGTGAACTCTCACGCATGATTCCTGGGTTTTGTACGTGATCCCACGAGCTATTGGCAATGGAGACTTGGCTGGCAGTGGCTACGTCGGCCAAATCCCCAACAAGTAGCGCACCCCAATGGGCGATTACAAGAGCGCCATCGATGACCTCAAGTAGCAACGAACTACTTTCACTGCGAAGGAGTGCCGATTGTTTAACCACACAGGTAGAGTAACGACACTATGGCGCAGAGTGAAAGTTTATCGGCAGGTATCACACGCACTAATCGTGAGCTGGCCGATGGGCGCACGATCCGCTACTACGACACTGCTCATCAAGGCCGTACTGCCGTTGATACACGAGCAGTCGAAGAGCAGCCCAGCATTGGCGAACTGCGCCTAGATCCTCTTGTCAACGAGTGGGTCGCAATGGCTGCACATCGCCAGGGACGAATCTTTTTACCGCCAAAGGAGCTCTGTCCTCTCTGTCCAACGACGGTTGATCTCTCGACTGAGATCCCTGACTCTGATTACGAGGTAGTCGTCTTTGATAACCGCTCTCCATCACTACGTCCACCAGATACAGACTGGGCTCTTCCAGTTTCTGCAGGTCCCCATACTGAATTAGGAAGCGCTGCAGGAAAGTGTGAGGTTATCTGCTTCACCCCAGAGCATGGAAAATCCTTTAAGGATCTATCTCCCAGTCGCGTGCGGGTCTTGCTCGAAGCTTGGATCGATCGCACTCAAGAGCTCTCACTCGAGCCATACATCGAACATATCGCACCCTTTGAAAATCGTGGTGAAGAAATAGGTGTCACACTTTCGCACCCACATGGTCAGATTTATGCCTATTCCTACCTTCCACCTCGTGTTGAAAAGATGTTAGCGGCGGCCCAATCATATAAAAACTCAACGGGTAAAGTTTTATTCGATGAAGTTGTTGCCCGAGAAATCCGTGATGACGAGCGAATTATCGCCCAGAATGATCGATGGATCGCCTTTGTTCCTTATGCATCACGCTACCCATTTGAAATTCATGTAACTACCCTCAATCCAGTTGCAGATTTAGCCGAGCTCACCGAGGCAGATCGTGATGAATTTCCAGCTATTGCATTAGAGATCATGAATCGTCTAGATGGCGTGTTTGGAATTGATATGGCATATATCGCCGCCTGGCATCAGGCTCCAGTACGAGTTGGACGTGATCTACTGCGCCTTCACTGGCAGATCACAAGTGTTCGACGCGCTCCTGGAAAGTTAAAGTATTTGGCTGGCTCTGAATCTGCGATGGGCGCCTTTATTATGGATATGCGCCCTGAACAATCGGCGGCGCAGCTTCGCGAAGTTAAGCTTTAATAATGCATGTTCTGATCACGGGCGGCACCGGCTACATCGGCTCAACTGCAGTGGAAATTATGCGCAACCAGGGATACGAGATCACCATTCTGGATGATTGCAGCACTGGGCATGCCGATAGCGTGCCGCAAGGGGTGCGCTTTGTTCAGGGTTCACTCTTAAATCCAGTGGAGATCTGCGATGCTCTTGCGGATGTAGATGTGGTGATGCACTTTGCGGGTAAATCTCTCGTCGGTGAATCGGTAGAGAAGCCAGATCTATACAAACGTGTGAATGTCGATGGAACACGGAATTTACTCGATGAGATGAGCAAGGTTGGCGTGAAGAAAATGGTCTTCTCCTCATCGGCGGCCACATATGGCCAACCCCAAGAAATTCCTATCAAGGAGAGCGCGATAGGTGCACCAACTAATCCATACGGTTCCACAAAGCTTGTAATCGATCAGATGATCGGTGAAGAGTCGCGCAGACGCGGTATCGCCGCAGCATCTCTTCGATACTTCAATGTCGCCGGTGCGATGCACTGTGAGCGTGGTTGGCTAGCAGAAAGACATGACCCAGAGACACATCTGATTCCTAATGTATTGCGCAGCACGGCTATTGACCCGGTCAAGATATTTGGCAACGACTGGCCGACTCCTGATGGGACATGTATCCGCGATTATGTCCATGTGATCGATCTCATCGAGGCGCATATTAAAGCTCTTGAAACTCTTACCGATAATCATCATGAAATTTACAACTTAGGTAGCGGTGATGGTTTCTCGGTTCGTCAGATTGTCGATGCCGCTTCTAAGGCAACTGGATATGCGATTCCAACACTGGACTCTGCCCGCCGCGATGGTGACCCCGCTATTTTAATCGCCGATATTACCAAGGCACGAAAGCATCTTGACTGGAGACCGACTCGTGGAATCGATGTGATGATCTCCGATACCCTGGAATCAATCAGATAACTATGCAAGAGTCAGATATCAGAGAAAAGTTCGAAGAGCTCTTTGGCCAACTACCTGATGTAATCGCCGCCGCTCCTGGCCGCATAAATTTAATCGGTGAACATATCGACTACAGCGATGGATACGTGTTGCCCTTTGCCATCACCAGTCGTACCTATGCTGCGGTGAGAAAACGCTCTGATCGACAAGTTCGAATTGCATCTGTCCAGCGAGCAAAGACGGTTATTACCGTGAATCTCGATGATGTGCGACCAGGGTTTAAAGGTCAATGGGAGCGCTATGTCTTGGGTGTGCTCTGGGCCCTGAAGATCGATCAAGGTGTTGATGTGATGATCGATGGTCATGTTCCATTGGGGGCTGGCCTCTCATCCTCTGCAGCCCTTGAGTGCAGCGTTGCAATCGCTCTGAATCATCTATTCTCCCTGGGATTTGACCTCAAGGCATTGGCACGATTGGCACAGATGGCTGAGAATGATTTCGTAGGTGTTCCTTGTGGAATTATGGATCAATCGGTGGCTCTCATGGCAAAACCTGGCTATGCACTCCTTCTCGATTGCCGAGATCTGACATCCAGAGATGTTGCATTCGATCTAGCATCAAGTGGTTTGCAGTTATTGATTATCGATACGCAGGCCCACCACTCCCTTATTGATGGCGCTTATGCCCAACGCCGTGCATCCTGTGACTCAGTGGTGGCAAAACTTGGCGTGCAATCGATGCGAGAGTTGACTCTCGATCGACTCGAAGAGTGCAAAGAGTTGATTACTGATAATGAATTCATACGAGCTCGCCATGCAGTCACTGAGATAGCCCGTGTGCTCGATGCAGTTCGGGCCCTTGAATCTAAAGGTTTTGTAGAGTTGGGACATCTGCTCAATTCATCTCATATTTCACTGCGAGATGACTACGAGGTCTCCTGCCCCGAACTCAACACCGCCGTTGATTCGGCCATCTCTGCCGGTGCACTCGGTGCTCGTATGGTTGGTGCAGGTTTCGGAGGCAGTGCCATAGCCCTGATTAAGGAGAGCCAATCCCAAGAGATCATTCGAAAGATTGAGATCTCATTTGAGAGTAACGGCTTTAAGCCACCACGATTTTTGACTTCACTACCTAGCCAAGGGGCGCAGATTATCCAACCGGCTCGATAGATATAACGTCCACCCCACCCATTGAATTAAGGAGATCTACTAAATCATTGGGATCATTACCTGGGACTGCGACTGTAATATCATCGAAGCCGCGGCCACCCTCTGACTTTAAAACTATCAACTCTTTGATATCCCCACCGGCGGCCCCGATCGCCGATGCTAAAAGCCCCAAGGATCCGGGGCGATCTGGGAGAGCAACGTTGAGACGAAAGAGGGCCATTGCCAAATCCTAACTCCTGATTGCTCGAGCAGCTCCCAGTTATTTAAGCCAGAACCACCCATGCACCCTTGACGGCGACTTTTACCTTGCCAAGGGGATTTATTGCAGGTCCAGATACGGGCTTTGCAGATTTAAATGGATCGAACTGAGCTTGATGGCAAGGGCACTGTAAAACTTTTGTAGCAGGTTGATACTCGACCGTGCAGCCTTGATGAGTACAGATTGCAGAGTAAGCAAAAACTCCTTTTGCACTCCTGAAAAGGATTGCGGGAGCGCCATTTGCCAAGACAAAGCTCTTTGTTGCACCGACCTTCAGGGATGCCAGCTTCACAATCTTGGTCCCAGCGGCGGCAGCTGCAACATCCTGTGTTGATTTGGGTGTGAAAAACTTACCTACTCCAGCAAAGGCCACTGACATGCCGGCAATAATTCCAATACGCATCACACCTCGGCGCTCGATTGACATTGTAAAACCCTTTCGCTTTTCTCGAATCAGAAGTAAGTACGCTAACCATAGAATGGCATAGGCGGTATTGCTCGCTAGAAAATATGGAGAGACTTGAAAAGTACTGGCCAGCCACAGACCTACAGAAATCGAGAGGCCACCAAGAGCGGCCAGAGTGGGTGCAACCCACAGAAGGGTTGCAAGGCCCACAGCAAACTCACAGAGCATGACCGTGACACCAACTGCGGTTGGATAGTTGGTTAAGGTGTCAAATACGGATTGATCCAGCGGTGACTGCGTCGCGTATCCATCAAGTTGGGAGCCGATAAAACTCGCCGAGTCAGGTGTGAGAAAGCCTGCATCAGTTGCCTTATCCCATCCGGCATAGATCCATGTTCCTCCCAGCCATAAGCGCATGATGCGTAGCGCCCACGATTGCGCGCGCCATGAGTTGGAGGCTACTCTGGAAAAACTACGAATCATGGGTATGAGAGTAATACATTGAGCCTTGATACTTGATGTGAAAAGGCTCCCTGACTTGGATTCGAACCAAGAACCTGTCGATTAACAGTCGACTGCTCTGCCGTTGAGCTATCAGGGATTATGCCGTGCATCGCAAACTCTAGCGCACGCCCGTATTCTTTGAAAACTTGAGCATTTCAAAGGCTCCCAAGGGCTAAATCATGCAGTGATCGGCGTGTGCTCTCTAAGGCAACCAATGCACCAAATGCAGCGTTGTATTCGATCTCATTCTCAATTGGATTAAGACGCTGCAAGCTTGATTTTAATTCAGCAATCGAGCGAGAGATTGCGACTTCGCGAAGCCGCGCGATAATGCTCTCGACATAAAGTGCATGTGAAGTGCCATCGGCGCGAAGTGGCTCAACTGTGAGTTCAGTGAAGAGCGCTCTGATTTTTTCATCTGTAATCGTCTCCATCGTCAGTGAGGGCCTCTCATCTATGGTCTTTCTCAGCTCACGATAGGCAGGATGGGTGAAGGCATCACTCTCGATATGTGGCCAGAGTTTTTCAATCAAGAGCTCAGGCTCTTGTAGCCGTGCCTTAAGAACTTCACGCTCTAAGATCAGACGGGCATCGTGTGGATCCGGCCGCCACTTACTCTCATCGGTTGTGACTGGCTCTTCAACTCGTGGACGAGCCTTGACTCCTTGAGAGACTGCGGCAGAGACGATCTCAACTTCAATACCTAACCATCCTGCTAGTAGCCGCGTATATTCTGGACGCAGGGATTTATCTCGAATCTGGGCGACCAATGGCGCAGCTGCATTGAGGGCGTTTATGCGACCTTCAGCGGTATCCAAATTATGGTGTGCCAACTCACTGCGGATTGCGAACTCAAATAATGGAACCCGCCGTGCGATGAGATCACGTAAGGCAAGATCACCTTTTTGTTGGCGCAGATCACAAGGATCTAAACCATCTGGCTCCACGGCAACGAAGGTTTGAGTAACAAATTTTTGATCCTCACTAAATGCGCGCAGCGCCGCCTTTTGTCCTGCAGCATCGCCATCGAAAGTAAAAATAACCTCACCACGGAAGGTATCGTCATCCATCAGCAATCGACGCAATATGCGGATATGGTCGGCGCCAAATGCGGTGCCACAGGTTGCAACGGCAGTTGTTATCCCAGCGAGCTGGGCTGCCATGACATCGGTATAGCCTTCAACGATGACTGCCTGGCGCTTCTTTGCGATCTCTTTCTTTGCCATATCAAGTCCATACAAGACCTGACTCTTTTTATAAATCGGTGTCTCTGGAGTATTTAAATACTTAGGTCCTTCATCTTGGGCATCACTTGCCAACTTGCGTGCACCAAATCCGACGACATCTCCTGTGATATCTCTAATTGGCCAGGTAAGACGATTTCGAAATCTATCGATAGGTCCACGTTGTCCCATCTTGGATAGTCCAGCGCTCTCTAACTCTTCAAATGTGTAACTCATGCTTCGCAGATGCTTGGTGAGTGCATCCCACTCATCTGGGGCAAAGCCAACACCGAAGCGCATACAAGCATCCCTATCAAAGCCACGCTTGGTTAATAGATCCCGGCCATGCTGGGCAGATGGTGTATCGAGTTGCTCTTGATAAAACTTTGCCGCCTCAGTATGTGCAGCGATCAAACGTGAGCGAGCACCGGCAGAGAAGGTAGGCGTATCACTTGTCCCCTGCTCGTATCGAAGTGTGTAACCCAGGCGATCAGCTAAGCGTTCGATAGTTTCTGTAAAGGTGAGATGATCGATCTTCATCAAAAAAGCGATCACATCGCCCCCACTCTGACAGCCAAAACAGTGAAAAAATCCCTTACTGGGCGTCACGGTGAATGAGGGCGATTTCTCATCGTGAAAAGGGCACAAACCTTTTTTCGCTCCACCCCCTGCACTCTTTAATTGGACATAGTCTGCGACGACCTCATCAATCGCTGAGCGTTCACGGATATAGGCGACATCTTCATCTCTAATGCGCCCGCTCATATGCCCACTTTAACCTTTTGTCACCAGACGTGTATGTAAGGCATAGGCCCCAGGATCGGTAAGGGCCGCGACTTGATCGATTATCACCCGCATGCGAGCGATCTCTCCGCTGGCCTCATTCCATGCCTTGACAAATATTGAGTCAAGTTCTCGGGGAGCGCACTGCGTGAGCATCTGTACTAACTCGGCGATAATCAAGCGCTGAGCTGCATAGCGCTCCTGTGAGTGCGGTGCATTAATCAAGTAGTGTCCAGCGATAGCTTTGAGGAAATCTACTTCGATGACTTGTTCACGTGGAATCTCTAGATTGGCGCCATAGCGCGAGAGTGGGCCATCACCATGGACTGTGCGGGTCGCAACCTCTGCAGCTAGGACGAATCGGCCGATAAGTTGTGAAGTTGAGTCCTTGAGTCTTGCTAAGGAGCGGTGAGTACCATCGAAGTACTGCGGCCAGGCCGATAAGTTGGCAAGTCTTTCGTGTGCATCTTGTGCCTCTTGCTCGCTCGCATCACTACCGTAATCGATTGTCATGGAACGATAAATCTGCGAGATATCTCTATCAAAATTCTTGACAGAGATCTGATTGACAAAGATCGCATCCTCTAGATCATGGACAGAGTAAGCACAATCATCTGACCAATCCATAATCTGCGCTTCAATACACTGCTTATCCTTTGGAGCGTTCATTCGCACCCAATCAAAGACCTCTACATCATCATCATAGACACCGAATTTGCGTGAGTTCTGACTGCGTGGCCAGGGATATTTTGTAGCGCCATCTAGTGAGGCTCGAGTTAAGTTGAGCCCAATACTTTTACCATCTACATCGACGGTCTTGGCCTCAAGGCGTACCAATAATCGAAAGCTCTGTGCATTACCCTCAAAGCCACCGAACTCCTTCGCTATCTCGGCAAGTGCCTCTTCGCCATTGTGACCAAAGGGTGGGTGACCTAAATCGTGGGCTAGACATGCGGTGTCCTGCAAATCAGGATCAGCGCCCAGTGATTCACCTAGCTCACGCCCGATCTGTGCGCACTCAAGTGAATGAGATAAACGTGTGCGTTGAAAATCATTTTCCCAGGGAACGGCAACTTGAGTTTTGGCAGCCAATCGGCGCAGCGCTGCAGAGTGAATCACACGTGCACGATCGCGCATGAACTCTGTACGCCCTGGCCTCTTTGCCGGTTCATCCAACATCCGCTCGCGATCATGCTCGCTGTAGGTCATAGCCCCACCTTAGTGAGAATATCGCTACCGGGTAAATGATCGCTGACCTGAATCCCTCGACGGCCAACGGTGACGTAGACCAGATAGGCACCGGCCTCTCGCAATAAATACTTGTACCCAGATTGTGAAATCACATTCGGCCCTGTTTGCACGGGTGAACACGTACTCACAACCCCCTGATCATTGGCCATTACCATCGCGCGTTGACAGTGAAATGGATCTGTCACGATGATGACATCACTTACCATCCGCTTTTTCATAGCAGAGACATATGCCTTTGTACTACCCAAAGTATCGCGTCCTTCAGGAATAGCAATGATATTTTTCGAGACTATACCTTTTGACCTCAACCAAGCCTTTCCAGAGGCGGCCTCTGTCGTTCGATCACCAGGGGCTCCTGCTCCCACTGTGATTATCAATGGTGAAAGTCCTAACGCATAAATCCTTTTCGCCTCGATTAAACGCGCCTCAAGTGCATCTCCAGGTCTACCATCCAACTGGGCCGCTCCTAAAACAACAATGACATCGGCGCTGCGCACGATCGGATTATTTGCCGCACGCCAGACTTTCGAAACTGCGTAGCCAGGTGCGATCAATGCAACGAGCAGAAGCAAAGTTACTGTGCGGCGAATCCAACGAAACAAAAACATCTATCCCCCAGAGAGTGCATCTTCAAGCTCTACATGAACAAGCTCGTCGGGATCATTGAGCCAACCATCGGGTAATGAAGGTGGGCGTCCATGACTTGTGCGTCCTCTGGGTTTCTCACCCACTTCTACTGGGTATGGCTGCTCTTCTAACCTATCTATCAGTGAGCGCATCTGGGCCAAAGACTCCACCATTCCCAAGTCATGACGGATTTCCCGAGCTACGCGAAAACCCTTGAGGTACCAGGCCATGTGTTTGCGCATATCGCGCATGCCACGATCCTCTGACTCGAGATACTCAACGATCAGATGAGCGTGGCGGAACATCACTTCACGGACGTGGTGCAGAGTTGGCGCTATCTCCATCTGATCTCCTTGTAAGGCGGCGACCAAATTCGCAAATAACCATGGGCGCCCCAGACATCCCCGCCCAACGACGACTCCAGCACATCCCGTCTCCTGCGCCATACGCAAGGCATCAGCTCCCGACCAAATATCACCATTGCCCAATACTGGAACCCCGCTTGGCTTTAAATGCTCTACCAATCGAGTGATTGCCGACCAATCGGCCTTTCCCTCATACATCTGCGCAGCGGTACGTGCATGCAGAGCGACCCATATAACCCCGAGATCTGCTGCAGACTGTGCCGCCTCTAAATACGTATGGTGGTCACTATCGATACCGATTCGCATTTTCACACTCACTGGAATACCAAAGGGTTGTGCAGCCTGTACTGCGGCTTGGACAATATTTGAGAAAAGCCTGCGCTTATATGGAAGGGCGGCACCACCACCTTTGCGGGTGACCTTTGGCACTGGACAACCAAAGTTCATATCAATGTGATCGGCTAGGTTCTCCTTGCCAATCATCGTTACAGCAGCACGCATCGTTGTTGGATCCACGCTATACAACTGCACCGATCGCGGCCACTCATCTTTTCCCGGCACAATCATGCGCAGAGTTTCGGGCCGTCTCTCGATCAAAGCACGTGCTGTGACCATCTCTGAGACGAACAAGCCTGCACCTTGCTCGCGACAGAGAGTACGAAATGGAGCATTAGTTATTCCAGCCATAGGGGCTAGAACAACCGGTGGATCAATCAGATGATCACCGCTTGCGAGAGGCAGTAGGAGCGGCTTTAACAACCGAGTAGACGTGGGGCTAGCCATGTTTGAACCTGATCTATTCCGATGCGCTCTTGACTCATTGTGTCGCGATCACGAATTGTGACTGCATGATCCTCAAGAGTCTCAAAGTCAACGGTGATGCAGTACGGGGTACCGATCTCATCCTGGCGACGATAGCGCCGGCCGATTGCACCGGCATCATCGAAGTCGATGTTGTAATTTTTGCGCAGTTGCATTGCAAGATCGCGTGCCTTTGGGGAGAGATCGGCGTTACGTGAAAGTGGTAACACCGCCACTTTTATCGGGGCCAAGCGATGATCTATCTTCAATACGGCACGCTTTTCCATCTCTCCCTTGCTATTGGGCGCTTCATCTTCTGTAAAGGCATCCATCAAGAATGTCAGCGTGCAGCGATCAACACCTGCTGCAGGCTCAATGACATAAGGAGTCCAGCGTTCTCCCTTTTCTTGATCAAAGTAGGACAAGTCTTTTCCAGAGGCGGCAGAGTGGGCCTTCAAATCAAAATCTGTGCGATTAGCAATACCTTCGAGCTCGCCCCATTCGGTGCCAGAGAACTCAAACTTGTACTCGATATCGGCTGTGCGCTTTGAGTAGTGAGATAGCTTTTCTTTCGGATGATCAAACAGACGCAGGCGCTCTGGATTAATACCTAAATCTATATACCAGGCCATGCGTGTATCGATCCAGTATTGATGCCACTCCTCGTCCGTTCCTGGAACAACAAAGAACTCCATCTCCATCTGCTCGAATTCACGCGTACGAAAAATGAAGTTTCCAGGAGTAATTTCATTACGGAAAGATTTTCCAATCTGGCCGATTCCAAAAGGAGGTTTTTTACGTGATGTTGTCATTACCTGATCAAAATTAATAAAGATTCCCTGCGCAGTCTCTGGGCGCAGATATGCAAGACCTGATTCATCCTCTACTGGACCAAGATAGGTCTTAAGCATTCCGCTAAATTGTTTAGGTTCAGTAAATTGACCCTTGTTGCCACACGCTGGACAGTTCAATTCAGCCAAAGAGGTCGCGGCTTTTTTATGTTTTGCCTCAAAAGCCTCCATCAAATGATCGGCTCGGTAGCGTTTGTGACACGCAGTGCATTCAGTCAATGGATCACTAAATGTTGAAACATGGCCCGATGCCTCCCAGACCTCTTTAGATAGGATGACACATGAGTCAAGACCTACAACATCTTCGCGGCCCATGACCATGGAGTTCCACCATTGACGCTTAACGTTGTTCTTGAGCTCGACACCCAATGGACCGTAATCCCAAGAGGCTCGAAGTCCGCCATAGATTTCAGATGATGGGTAGACAAAACCTCGGCGCTTTGCAAGAGATACGATATTTTCTAAACGATCCGTTGCCATCACTACCTCATCCGGCGAATTCAAGAGCCGGGGAAAATGGGCTTGCCCATCCGGCTGGCTGTCGGCGAAAAGTAACTCACGTTACATTCATGTCCTCAAAGTTTACTCGTAGGCCCCTGGTTCATCGATTGCACGGGCCAGAATTGGAATAGCCTCTAACTTGGCACGAGTGCTGCTCAAAGCCCTGCGATAGGAGCCGACGTTCTGCCAATACGTCACCAGTGACCAGAGGGTGGGATCATCAAGGTTCTGGCCAAACTCCCCGCGCAGATATCCGGGGCAGAGCGCAAGAGCCTGGTGTGCGCTGGCCACATCGGCCTTGAACTGCCCGGCCTGGGCCAGAGGGCAGGAAAAGCGAGCGATTGCATACATGGTGAAAGCCTATCGGACTGATAATGATAATCATTATCAATTTTGCGCTAATCTACCCCCATGAACATAGCAATCGCCCTAGCAGCCCTCACCGCCCTTGCAACAACGGCGGGAGGCATACTCGCCATACGCGTTCGAGATCGACTCCATCTGATCCTTGGTCTATCTGCCGGTCTCTTGCTCGGACTTGTTGCATTTGATCTTTTGCCTGAAATCTTTGAGATGAATACCAGCACACTCGGAAGTGTGCCCGTCGTCTCGATCGCTCTTGTTACCGGATTCTTAGCTCTTCACTTTGCCGAACAGATCTTTGGCTCCCATGAGCCCGTGCATAGTGATTATGGGCATGAGCACAAACACAGCGTTAATGTTGCCGGGACTCTGGGCGCACTTGCGATGGCCGGGCATGTCTTTCTCGATGGTTTAGCCCTGGGTCTTGCATTCAAGATCAGTGATGCTTTGGGCTATACCGTCTTTGTAGCAATTTTAGCTCACGCCTTCAGCGATGGTCTTAACACAGTCTCGCTGCTGATAAAAAGCGGTCACTGGAGTAACTCCTCGTATCTCATTCTCGGAGTCGATGCTCTGATGCGGATCGGTGGAGCAGCACTAGGCAGTTTTATCTCTTTCACAGATCAATCTATGGCGATTTATCTCGCGGCATTCTCAGGCTTTGTAATCTATCTTGCAACTTCACATATCTTGCCAGAGGCGCATGCTCGCCATCCGAGCCGGCTGACCATGCTTGCGACGATTTTCGGTGTCATCGCCATGTGGCTTATCGTCGGAAATATCGGTGAGTAGATCCAACCCACGAGTCTTGAGTACTCTCGAGCGCGCCGGTGGGTTTGCTAGCGCACAGGAGGTGTACAAACTCATGCAACGCGAAGGCGAGAAAATCGGTCTCACCACGGTCTATCGATCTCTGCAAAGTTTGCTCAGCGATCGAATTGTTGATGTGTTACGCCGTGATGATGGTGAGGCGATTTATCGTTTGTGTGGGAGTACTCACCACCACCACCTTGTATGCAAGGGCTGTGGTGACACCGTTGAGATTGAAGGTGGCGCGATCGAGAAATGGGCCAGGACAATGGCAGAAGAGTTTGGCTATCGAGATGTGGGGCATACAGCTGAGATCTTCGGACTCTGCCCCAAATGCTAGGTGCTACGTACTAGGTTCTAGGCCTTACCAAATCTTCTATCTCTAGATGAATACTCTTCGATAGCCCTCCATAGAGTTTTACGCGTGACATCTGGCCACAGCACATCCATAAATACGAACTCGGCATAGACGCTCTGCCATGGCAGGAAGTTGCTGGTGCGCTGCTCCCCTGATGAGCGCAAGAACAAATCGACATCACTCATCTGCGGAGAATCCAGATACTTAGCAAACACCTTTTCGTTAATTGCATCTGCCTTTAGTTTTCCACGTTTGACATCTCGGGCGAGATCTGCGGCGGCATCAACAATCTCTGAGCGCCCACCGTAATTGACACACATATTCAGAGTGAGAACTTTATTTTTTTTAGTCAACTCTTCTGCCTCTTCCAGCTCTTTAATCACGCTACTCCACAGGCGCTTTGGCCGACCCACCCAGCGCACCCTCACACCCATCTCATGCATCTGATTGCGACGACGCCTGATGACATCCCGATTGAATCCCATCAAGAACTTCACCTCTTCCGGTGAGCGTCTCCAATTCTCTGTTGAGAATGCATATGCACTTATCTCCTTGACTCCGAACTCAATCGCACCCTCAACGACATCAAAGAGTGCGGCCTCACCTGCTTCATGTCCTGCCGTGCGCGCTAATCCCTGTTTTTTTGCCCAACGACCGTTTCCATCCATCACGATTGCTACATGATGCGGAATCTTGATTGTCATACTCGCTCCACCATCGGCAAAGAACGCAGCCCTCGCTCGAGATGCCATTGTAAATAGGCCGCAATCAGACCGCTGGCTTCGCGTCGAAACTTTCCCTCACTGGCAGATGCAACATCCCAATCACTGCTCAGCAGCGCACCCATGAGTTGAAGTGTTTCAGATGCAGGTGTTGCACATGCCGAAGGTCTGCAATCGGCACAGACCGAGCCGCCACCAACCAGTGAGAAATAGCGATGTGGGCCAGGTGATTCACAGCTTGAGCAGATTGTCATGGATGGGGCGTACCCTGCAACGGCCAATGATCGCAATAAAAAAGCATCGAGGAT
>JABMMN010000001.1 GCA_013205535.1 Candidatus Planktophila sp. | reverse complement strand
CGGGGACCTAGCTCAATTGGTAGAGCACCGCCTTTGCAAGGCGGGGGTTAGGGGTTCGATTCCCCTGGTCTCCACATGAGTACACAAGCAACCCTGCACACATCCCTCGGCGACATAGTCATTGAACTATTCCCAAATCACGCACCAAAGACAGTCGCCAACTTTGTGGAGCTAGCAACTGGTGCGAAAGAGTGGACCGATCCCAACACTGGTCAAAAAACAAATGCGAATTTATACGACGGGACTATCTTTCATCGAGTCATTGATGGCTTCATGATTCAAGGTGGTGATCCACTTGGTAAAGGCACAGGTGGACCAGGCTATCGCTTTGCCGATGAGTTTCATGGCGAACTAACCTTTGATCGCCCATATATTTTGGCAATGGCGAACTCTGGCCCAGGAACAAATGGTTCACAGTTCTTCATTACAACGGCTGCGACAACATGGTTGAATCGCAAGCATTCAATTTTTGGAGAGGTAAAAGATTCAAAGAGCCAAGCAGTAGTCGATGCAATCGGCACAGTGAAGACCGCTGCGCAAGATCGTCCAGCAACCGACATCACAATTAATAGCGTCACCATTGCTTAAACGCTCGGCAACATACTCACTCATCGCAGTAATCTGCGGCGCATATCTACTTCAGATGGTGGCTCCATCGATTGAGGCGCGTTTAGTCCTTCCAAACCTTGAGTATCTCCAATCAACGAATGAGTGGTATCGATTATTTACCGTTGCGCTCACTCATGCGGGTCTACTCCACCTCGGATTTAATATGTATGCGCTCATGGTTTTAGGCAACCCGCTTGAGGCGGCTTTTGGTGCGAATAAGCTCTTGACGATCTTCTTTTTCTCCCTCTTTACCGGCTCACTCACCTCGGCCTACTTCGCATCGTTCTCGAGTTACTCTGTTGGTGCATCGGGAGCAGTCTTTGGTCTTTTCGGCGCCCTTGCAATCGTCGGTAAGAGAATCGGTACAGAGACTAAATCGATCTACGTAATCATCGCTATTAACTTTGCCATCGGCTTTGCCTTAGGTGGAGTTGATTGGAGAGCCCATCTTGGTGGGCTCGTCGGTGGTTTGATTAGCGCTCAGTTTGTCTTGCGCAGGCGATAAGAGTTATCCACAGGTCGTATCCACAGTGTGGAGAGAGTTACAGCCGTGTAATTAAGGGCGATTAACGCCAACGGGTCGCTAGAGAGAAGCCAACCCCAATAAAGCTAAAACCGATCAACATGTTCCAGGCGCCGATTCCGGGCACTGGATATCTGGTCTGAGAGACATAGAAGGTCACGATCCAGAGTAAGCCGATCAAAAAGAAGGCGATCATCGTTGGGGCCAACCAACCCGGGCTCTCTAATGGGCCGTGGGGCGTATCGACGGTGGCCTGTGCATCATGGGTGTGCTTGTCAACGACCTTCTTGCGCAGCTTTGATTTAGGCATACGGGAAAGATACACCATGAGTAAGAATGCTCCTATGGCCACCAAAATCCTTGTCATCGACAACTATGACTCCTTCGTCTTTAACTTGGTGCAGTATTTGGGCCAGTTAGGCGCGCAATGCACCGTGGTTCGAAACGATGCCGTGGCCGCCCAGGAGGCGAGTAACTATGACGGCGTCCTGATATCTCCAGGTCCTGGTACCCCAGAGAGAGCCGGCGTAAGTGTCGAGATGATTCACTACTGTGCGCAGAAGCGAATCCCATTACTTGGGGTCTGCTTAGGCCATCAAGCAATCGGTGTTGCATTTGGTGCAACAGTTTCTCGCGCCCCCGAACTTCTTCATGGTAAAACCTCTCTTATACATCACAGCGGCCAAGGTGTCTTAGCAGATCTACCATCACCATTTACTGCGACGCGCTATCACTCGTTGTGTGTTGAGAGAGATACGGTTGCCGCTGATCTTGAGATAACAAGTGCGACAGAGTCAGGGATAGTGATGTCGATGCGACATCGGACTCTGCCGATTGAGGGAGTTCAGTTTCATCCTGAATCGGTATTGACCGAACATGGACATCAGATGTTAGCGAACTGGTTATTTGAATGTGGGGATAAGGCGGCGCGCAAGAAGGCTATCGGGCTCTCACCCCTGGTTAACACTAAAGCTTAAGGAGCTTTATTCACTGTGATCGTTACTGACTTACCAATCGTCTGTGTAGTGCCGGCATCGGGTGCCTGACTAATAACAACACCGATAGGTTGATTTGCATCATAGGCCTCGAGCTCTCTGATTAAAAAGCCGACCTGCACCAGGATAGTTCTCGCTTGAATCAGATCTACTCCAATAAGGGCTGGGACTTCAACTTGGCCACTTGCAATCTGCAGGATAACTCCGCTGCCGGCCGTGATTGTTGAGCCACCATCGGGAGTAACTCTGAGCACCGTACCCAGCGCTTCATCCGATGACACTGCCTCTGTTCGCGATACCAACAAACCAATGGCGGCTAGTGCTGCACGTGCATCTACCAACGACATCCCAATGAGATCCTCTGGAACAATCACATCACCTGGGCCATCAGAGAGAGTCAAGATGACTCCAGAGCCTTTTTGTGCACGCGTGGTAGCAAGAGGAAGTTGACTTGCCACACGATCCTTGGGGATTCTCCCATCATAAGCGCGGGTAAGAGTCACAACGTAATCACCCAACAGCGCCTTTGCCTCTGCTGCAGATAGGCCCACAACATTAGGAATCTGCGGGAAGGTAGATACATCGGTTGAAGGTCGAGTCACAAACAATCCAGCGGCGATTGTTGCAATCGCGAGCAGTGATGAGAGTACAGAGACTAAAACTCTGCGACGTGAGATTTTCTTGCGTGGTGCTCGTGTTGTGATGATCTGACCAGCGGCGATTTTAAAGAGATCATCAAGCATCGAGCCTGCCGATTGATATCTATCCTCTGGTTTTTTAGCCAAGGCAACAGCTAGAACGAGATCTATACCTGCAGGTAGATCAGGTTGCAGGGTTCTGGGTGCAACAAGTACACCAGAGACATGTTGGTATGCAATTGATACCGGTGTCTCACCTGTAAATGGTGGATTGCCTGTGAGAACCTCATACAACAGGCATCCAGTGGAGTAGATATCACTGCGCATATCTGCAGGCTCACCTAATGCCTGCTCGGGAGATAAATACTGGGCTGTACCGACAATATTCCAGGTACTCGTTAGAGTCGCACCTAAATCTGCAAGTGCTCGTGCGATACCAAAGTCCATCACTTTGACATCACCTTGATCTGTGATCATGATGTTTGCAGGTTTGATGTCGCGGTGAATGATTCCTTGCTCATGCGAATATTCCAGTGCTGCCAGAATTCCCTCACCAATCTCAAGGGCGCGATTAAGTGGCACCCGCTCCCCTTTGTGAATCAACTCGCGCAGAGTGTGCCCCGAGATGAGCTCCATAACGATGTATGGCGCAGGCTCTTCCCCTGAGTCATAGACCGAGACAATGCCGGGATGATTCAATCCAGCGGCGGCAAATGCCTCTTTTCTAAATCTTGCGACAAAGGATGGATCTCGTGCTAAATCACTGCGCAAAATCTTCACGGCTACTTTGCGAGCAAGGCGCGTATCCTGCGCCACATACACATCGGCCATTCCACCCGAACCAATCATTTCACCGATCTTGTATCGATCGCCAAGAAGCACGTTGATCACAGCGCCGCTCCCAATAGCTGGTTTGCCATCACTTCTGAACGTGTTACATCTGCGATTAAGATCGTGATGTTATCGGGGGCACCTTGGATATAGGCGGCATCGATAAGAGCCTTGATGGCCACCTCCTGATCATCTTTCTTCACGAAGTTTTTTATCTCTTTTTCAGTTAATACCCCTGATAAACCATCGCTACATAAGAGGTAGCGATCTCCCTCTTTGGCATCAAAGAGTTGTAAGAGTGGTGTTATCTCGCCATCTCCCATGAGTGCTTGAGTTAGAACCGAGCGTTGGGGATGATCAAGGGCCTCTGCCGCCGTGATCGAGCCTTGGTTTAAAAGCTCCTGAATGATTGTATGGTCATTACTCAACTGCTCGAAAGTATGTGCACGTAAACGGTAGCAACGCGAGTCACCAATATGTAAGAGTGCCACTGTGTCTGCATAAGACAAGAGGGCCGTCAATGTTGTTCCCATCCCACGTAGCTGTGGTACCTCATCTGTGTACTCACCGATCTTCGTATCGATTGTGTGGAGTGAGTTCAAAAGGAGATCCTCGATTGAATCAGTATCGATATCAGAGTTAGTAAGTACTGGCATCAGTGATTGAAGAGTTTGAATCGCGATCTTTGATGCGACTTCACCTCCAGCATGCCCACCCATTCCATCGGCAACGGCAATCAAGGATCCAGAGATAAGAGCTGCATCCTCGTTTCCGCTGCGCACTAAACCCAGCACCGAGCGCGCACTGCTTTCAAAGAAAAACCTGCCCATAAGAGGTAAGCCTAACCCCTGTTAATCTTGAATCATGAAGATTTATGCTCACCGCGGATCATCCATAGATTTCCCTGAGATGACCATGCGCGCGTATAAAGGCGCCATCGACGATGGGGCAGATGGTTTTGAGTGTGATGTGCGTACCACCAAAGATGGTCAGTTGATTCTCTGGCATGACGCCGACATGAAGCGGATCGCTGGATACTCGGGACGCATTGCCGAAATGGACTACATGCAGATTAGACGCCACTACCCGGAGGCGATACTCCTAGATGAGCTATTAGAGCTAACAAGAGATAATAAAAAAGAGTTAGCGATCGAGACTAAACATCCAGTCCCGACCGGTAGTTTGGTTGAAAAGAAAGTAATGGATTTGATCGCACAAGAGAAGGTAGGAGTTGGGATCACAATCATGTCTTTCTCTTGGCTTGCCATCGAAAATATCCGAAAGATTGATTCTATGCAGGCAACTGTTGCACTTTTGGGTGATCACCTCACCACCCTGATGCGCCGATTTACTTCAGCGCAGTACTTAGGACCGAGCGTGGGGCTGCTTCGAGCAAAGCCAGAGCTCATCCTTGAACATCGAAAACTCTTTGTTTGGACGGTCGATGACGCCGACGATATGCGTTTTTGTTCAGATAATGGCGTCGAGGTTTTGATTACAAATAATCCGTCATTTGCCCGCAAGGTACTCGGGTATCATTAGCAAGTGAGTACATATGCATACCTGGGTCCAAAGGGAACATTCACCGAGGCTGCACTCAAGAAGATCACCTCCTCAAATGACTCCTTAATTCCCTATGCAAATGTGACCGCTGCGCTAGATGCGGTCCGTGTCGGTAAGGCACATTTCGCATTGGTTCCCATCGAAAACTCGGTTGAAGGTGTCGTCGCTCGGACACTAGATGAACTTGCTCTAGGTACTCCACTTGTGATTGTTGGTGAAGTCACCTTGCCTGTCTCATTTGCGCTCATGGTCAAAAGCTTCGAGGTCAACATCCGCCGAATTGCGACGCATCCACATGCAGAGGCACAGTGCCGAAGTTATATAGCCGCGAACTATCCTGACGCGGAGTTGATCTCAACTGCCTCAACTGCCGCCGCCGCCGAGGCGATTGGTCGTGGTGAGTTTGATGCGGCGATCGCAGCCCCAGTGGCAGCGGCCCATTATGGGTTGCGTGTAATCGCAGACAACATCGGTGACAACATCGGTGCGATCACTCGTTTTATTGTGGTGACAAAACCAGGTACTTTGCCCAAAGCCACGGGATTTGACCGAACTTCACTGGCTATTTTTATAGCTATCGATCACGCAGGAGCCTTACTTGAGATTCTGAGCGAGTTTGCCAAACGCGATGTGAATATGACCTTTATTCAGAGTCGTCCGACGGGTCTTGAGCTCGGTCATTATCATTTCATTATCGAAGTTGAAGGCCATAGCGCCGACTCTGCGATCAAAGAGACGATCGAGGCCCTACGGGGGATCTGTGAGGACATCCGTTTCTTGGGATCCTATCCGCGAGAAAAGGTCGGCAAATGATCGATATTAAATTCCTGCGTGAGAACCCCGATGTAGTGCGTGCATCACAAAAAGGACGTGGTGAAGATACGACCATTGTAGATAAAGTTTTAGTCAGTGATGAGGCTAGACGCGTGGCAATCACTGAGTTTGAGGCTTTGCGAGCCGAACAAAATACGTTATCAAAAGCGGTCGCAGGTGCAAAGGGTAAGGAGAAGGAAACTCTTTTGGAGCGGGGGAAAACCCTGGCAACAAAGGTAAAAGAGGCTGATAATAAACGAGCCGAGTGCGAGAGTGTGACCAAGGATCTCATCATGCAGCTCTCGAATATTGTGGATCCATCTGCACCGATCGGTGAAGAAGAGGATTTTGTAGTTATCGAGCATGTAGGTACACCTCGTGTATTTGATTTTGAGGCCAAAGATCACATCGAACTCGGCAAACTCTTAGGCGCGATCGATACCGAGCGTGGCGCAAAGGTTGCGGGCTCTCGCTCTTACTACCTAACAGGCTCGGGGGCGATGCTCGAGTTTGCTCTCGTCAACTATGCAATCGCATCGGCGATCAAGGCTGGTTTTATACCTGTTATCCCTCCCGTATTGGTGAATCCATCGGCGATGGAGGGCACAGGATTTTTGGGGCAAGCATCTGAGAACGTCTACCACCTTGAGAAAGATGATCTCTATCTTGTAGGTACAAGCGAAGTACCTCTAGCAGCCTTTCACATGGATGAGATTTTGCCGGTTGAGAAATTACCTATCCGGTATGCAGGCTATTCATCGTGTTTTCGCCGCGAGGCTGGGACATATGGCAAAGACACCAGAGGAATCATTCGAGTACATCAATTTGATAAAGTCGAAATGTTCTCTTTTTGTCATCCAGACCAAGCCCAAGAGGAGCACAGACGCCTCTTACAATGGGAAAAGGAGCTTCTTGATGCGATGGAGATTCCCTACAGAGTCATCGATGTCGCATCTGGGGATTTGGGTTCAAGTGCCAACCGTAAATTTGATATCGAGGCATGGATCCCGACACAAATGGCCTACCGAGAGGTCACAAGTACCTCTAACTGTACAGAGTTCCAAGCCCGTCGCTTGAATATCCGTTATAAAGATGAGAACGGAACCAAAGCCGTAGCGACATTAAACGGGACATTAGTGGCGATCCCACGCATGATTGTTGCAATTCTTGAGAACCACCAAAACCCTGATGGCACAGTCAATATTCCGAAGGCTCTGCAACCATTCCTTGGCGCCCAACGATTCGAGTTGGTGTGAGCAGGCGACCAAAACTTATTGCAACTGATTTAGATGGCACGATAGTCCAACACAATGGAACGATCTCAACACGCACCATCGATGTCTTTACCAGAGCTCACGCCATGGGAATCCATATCTTCTTTGTTACAGGGCGACCTCCTCGGTGGATGGATGAGATTCGAGATGCCTTTGGCTTTGGTAGTGCGATTTGCGCCAATGGTGCGATGTTGTACGACCTTCAAACTGGCACTGTGACACAAGAGTGGATGATCTCTCAAGAGGATCAAATTGAGATCGCCCACCGTCTGCGTCCAGCGATGCCAGGCGTCTCTTTTGCAGTTGAGGCACATGATTATTACTACCGTGAAAAGAGCTACACACCTCGATGGGATGTTGGCTTGGATAATGTCGGTGTGTTAAAGATCGAAGATGTCATCAAAGACCCAGCATTGAAGATGTTGGCGCGTTGTAGTGGTGGCGAGCTGACATCGGATCAGATGTTGGCGATAGCCACCCGTGAGCTAGATGCCTTGGCGACAGTTACTCACTCAAATTCTCGTGATTCCTTGTTAGAGATATCTGCACTTGGAATCTCAAAGGGAGCAACACTTTCGGTTGTTGCATCACGTCTTAAGATTGATGCGAGTGAATGTGTCTCATTTGGTGATAACCCCAATGACTTCTCGATGCTGCGCTGGTGTGGACGATCATTTGCAATGGCCGATGGACATCCTGAGGGGTTTTCACATGCAAGTGGCATTGCCCCTGCCTGCGCAGATGATGGTGTGGCAGAAGTTCTTGAGAAGTTGTTAGAACTCCCCGCATAATCGGCGATTTTTCGCTGGCCTTTTATTCAGGTAATCTTTCCTACGGAGGGCTCGCATAGCGGCCGAGTGCACCGGTCTTGAAAACCGGCAAACGAAAGTTT
>JABMMN010000023.1 GCA_013205535.1 Candidatus Planktophila sp. | reverse complement strand
TTGATACGGAGTGCATCAAATACGCGGGCAGCCTTAGCAAGTGAGCCCTTCATAGCGCCGGCAAGTTTTGCAAGTAGAACCTCACGGGATTCAAGATTTGCAAGTTGCATAAGCTCTTCTTTGGTTACTGCCTTGCCCTCGTAAATCCCACCCTTAATCACAAGTAGTGGATTATCTTTGGCAAAATCACGAAGACCTTTGGCTGCATCGATTGGATCGCCCTTGATGAAGGCGACTGCAGATGGACCAACAAGCAGATCTGGTGAGAGATCTACACCTGCGTTCTTGGCTGCAATCTTTGTCAGGGTGTTCTTAACGACTGAGTACTTGGTCTTGCTTCCAAGTACCCGACGAAGCTCCTTCATCGATGTCACGGAGAGACCGCGATACTCGGTAAGGACGGTTGCTGTGGCAGAACGGAAATCCTCCGTTAGCTCTGCGACGGCCGTTTCTTTATCTGGGCGAGCCATGTGGTTCACCTTTCCTGATAGTTAGTGACATCAGGGGAATAAAAAAATCCGTAACGCATAAGCGTCACGGATTAACATGAACACCTACGCGGGTTGAGATTTCCTCATTTAATGAATCAATCTTGCGATTGGTTCAGACCTGCGGTCTTTGGTTATGGCATCAGGGTAGGCCGATTGGCCTACCCTCGTCAAATTCTTAGTTGGCTACAGGCTCACGGATGAGGTTGGGATCTACTGCGATTCCAGGTCCCATCGTTGTTGAGATAACCGCCTTTTGCACGTAACGACCTTTGGAAGAGTTCGGCTTTGCACGCATTACCTCCTCCATTGCCGCTGCATAGTTCTCGGCAAGCTGCTCAGCAGTAAATGAGACTTTGCCGATAAGGAAGTGAAGGTTGGAGTTCTTATCAACACGGAATTCGATCTTTCCGCCCTTGATATCCGAGACTGCCTTGGCAACATCTGTAGTTACTGTGCCTGTCTTTGGATTTGGCATCAAACCACGAGGTCCTAGAACCTTACCGAGGCGACCGACCTTACCCATGAGATCTGGTGTTGAGACAACTGCGTCATAATCGAGTCGGCCCTTTGAGACCTCATCGATGAGTTCATCTCCACCGACAATGTCGGCACCTGCTGCGCGTGCAGCATCGGCTTTATCTCCGTTAGCAAAGACCAATACTCGTGCAGTCTTTCCTGTTCCGTGGGGCAGATTCACTGTCGAGCGAATCGCTTGATCTGCCTTCTTTGGATCGACACCAAGAACCAGCGCAACCTCGATAGATGCGTTGTACTTGAGCGTTGATGTCTCTTTGGCAAGTGTCACTGCCTGCAGCGGGGTATAAAGATGATCTTTAGTGACCTTTGACGCTGCCTCGATATATTTCTTTGATCGCTTCATTTCTCTCCTTATGGTGAAAGGTTGTGGTTAGCGGAGCAGCGAGCTCCTCCCACATCTCATCGCCACGTTGGTGATGAGAAACTTTTGTGTTATCCGCTGGTTGTTATCCCCATTGAACGTGCCGTGCCGGCGATAATCTTTGAGGCTGCATCGATATCGTTTGCATTCAGATCGGCCATCTTTACCTTTGCAATCTCGGCGACCTGGGCCATGGTGATGTTTGCGACCTTGGTCTTGTGAGGAACTGCAGAGCCCTTTTCGACGCCAGCGGCTTTGAGAATAAGACGTGATGCTGGAGGAGTCTTAGTAATGAATGTGAAGGAGCGATCCTCGTAGACGGTGATCTCTACCGGGATGATCTGGCCTTTTTGGGACTCAGTCGCAGCGTTATATGCCTTAACGAACTCCATGATGTTGACACCGTGCTGGCCAAGGGCAGGACCTACCGGTGGAGCAGGTGTGGCTGCGCCAGCCTGGATCTGCAACTTGATGAAGCCGGTTGCCTTTTTCTTTGCTGCCATTTCTTGTCCTCTTTTTTCTTTTTTGTTTACTGGAGTTGTTAAATCTTTTGAACCTGGGCAAATGAGAGCTCTACCGGGGTCTCGCGACCGAAGATAGAGACGAGAACCTTGAGTTTTGCCTGCTCTGGCATGATCTCAGAGATCGATGCCGGCAGAGTTGCAAATGGCCCATCCATAACAGTAACTGACTCACCAATTGCAAAATCGATCAGGCGAATATCGATCTTCTCTGATTTCTTAACTGGACGTGGCGCTAAAATCTTTTCGACCTCATCCATAGTCAATGGGCTTGGATGATGTGCATTTCCAACAAATCCCGTGACTCCTGGGGTATTTCGAACGGCCGACCATGACTCATCGCTTAGATCCATGCGCACGAGGACATATCCAGGGTAGATATTGCGCTTGACCATTTTGAAGACGCCGTTCTTGAGCTCTTTGACCTCTTCTTCAGGGACTTCTATCTGGAAGATGTAATCCTCCATGTTCAGAGATTGAATACGAGTCTGGAGATTGCCTCTTACCTTCTTCTCATAGCCTGCATAAGAGTGGACTACATACCAATCGCCAAGGGCGGTGCGCAGAGTGCGGCGAAATTCAGCGTTTGGATCGTTCTCATCGGATTCGATATCGCCATCTTCATCCGATGAAAGAGCAAGCTCTGACTCAGGCGATGATGGTGGCTCAAAAGTAGCCTCCGCAGCTGGCTCTGCTGCAGGTGGGCTAGCAATCTCGGTTGCAGATGCGGCAAGGGCTGCCTCGAAGGCATCTAACTTCTCTGGCACGACCTCTGCAGTCACAACTTGAGCTGGAACCTCGGACACAGCACCGTTTGTTGATGCTTCGGAGACTCCATTGCCTTCTTCGCTCATGTGGCCCCCCTTATCCAAAAACCCAGAAGACGATCTTTGTTAAGACAAGATCGAAGATGGAGACGACTGCGATAACAAAGGAGACGAAGACCATCACAACGGCTGTGTAGGTCGTTAATTGATTGCGCGTGGGCCAAACAACCTTGGCCAACTCGCTAATAATCTGGCGGTAGAAAAGACCGAGGCGGGCAAATAGACCGAGCTTCTCGGCCTCTTGCTCAACTGACTCTGTCATCGCCATTTCCTTTTCTTATTCATATTCTTTTCCGTGCGTTAGGTGTACAACTTGCAGGGCAGGAGGGACTCGACCCCCCAACCGGCCGCTTTGGAGACGGCAACTC
>JABMMN010000022.1 GCA_013205535.1 Candidatus Planktophila sp. | reverse complement strand
TCGCTCACTTAGTAGCCGAGTCTAAGGCAGATTTAGGTGTGATGATTTCAGCATCACATAATCCAATGCCAGATAATGGAATTAAATTATTCGCTCGTGGTGGCGGCAAGTTAGATGATTTGATTGAAGCACGTATTGAGGCACGTATGGGTGAAGAGTGGAAGCGCCCGACCGGGCGTGGAGTGGGTAGGGCGCTCAACGACGAGAGTGCATCCAAGCGATATATAGAGCACTTACTCACATCAGTTGATACCCCACTCAAAGGATTGAAGGTGGTCCTCGATTGTGCAAATGGAGCAGCCTCATTTGTAGCACCAGAGGCTTATCGCAGAGCTGGTGCTGAGGTAGTGGCAATCTTTAACCAACCCAATGGATGGAACATCAATGAAGATTGTGGATCGACCCATATGGAGCACCTACGTGCAGCCGTATTGCGAGAGCAAGCCGATATCGGTATCGCCCACGATGGAGATGCCGACAGATGTCTAGCTATCGATGCCGCTGGTAACGAGATCGATGGTGACCACATACTTACAATCTTGGCCAGAGGTTTTAAATCTAGAGGAGTCTTGAGATCGAATACAGTCGTGGCTACCGTGATGAGCAACTTAGGGTTTCTACGTGCCATGAAAGATGCTGGCATCGAGGTCATTACCACTCCAGTGGGAGATCGCTATGTGTTAGAAAATATGATCGCACATGATTACGCCTTGGGAGGCGAACAATCTGGCCATGTGATCATGCGTGATCTTGCAAATACAGGCGATGGTCTATTGACCGCACTCCAACTAATGCAAGAGGTCGTTCGCTCAGGTAAAGGGTTACAAGAGTTAGCAGCAACTATGGTGCGTTTTCCACAAGTCCTTATCAATGTTAAAGATGTGGCAAAAGAAAAACTTGAAAACAGTGCCACAATCTCATCGGCGCTCAAGGTGGCACAGCAGCGCTTGGGAGATAGTGGGCGAGTTTTGTTGAGAGCATCAGGGACTGAGGCTCTTGTGCGGGTCATGGTGGAGGCCTCCAGTGATAGCCTTGCGAAAGAAGTTGCCGAATCACTTGCCGATGTAGTCAAAGGCGAACTGGGGTAGAGATAGATGTGCGGAATTGTGGGTTATTGCGGGCCACAATCTGCCGTAACACCCCTCATTCAAGCTCTACGCCGTCTTGAATATCGTGGATATGACTCAGCAGGTATCGCGCTAGGCGTTCGTGGCAAATTATTCGTTGAAAAGAGAGCGGGCAAGCTCGCAAATTTAGAGAACGCTCTGGATATAGAACTACCCGTAGTGCACTCAGGGATCGGCCATACGCGATGGGCAACTCATGGAGGACCGACCGATCGTAACGCCCACCCTCACGTGGATAACGATGGCAAGCTAGCGGTCATCCATAATGGAATCATTGAAAACTACTCACAGTTGCGCCTCACGATGCAAGAGCGAGGTCACACGTTCTCATCAGATACCGATACCGAGTCAGTGGCGTATTTACTCAGTGATCTGCGCAAGGAGCACAATGGTGATCTAGTGGTAGCAATGCGCGAGGCGGTAAAGATATTGCGTGGTTCATTTACCCTGGTTGCAATCCATGCCGATAATCCCGATGTAATTGTTGGAGTGCGTCGTAACTCTCCACTTGTCGTGGGTTTAGGTGAGGGCGAGAACTTTTTAGCCTCGGATGTCGCAGCCTTCATCAACCACACCAAGCGTGCGATAGAGCTTGGCCAGGATGAGGTTGTGATGATTACACCAACCACTGTTGAGATTACCGACCTTGATGGTGCAGTAATCGCTCCACGAGAGTACGAGATCTCATGGGATGCAAGTGCAGCACAAAAGGGTGGTTTTGCACACTTTATGCTCAAAGAGATCTTCGAGCAGCCAAAGGCAGTCGCCGATACTTTGATTGGTCGCTTGAGTGATAACAAGCAGATAGTTCTAGACGAGTTGAGTATGAGTGTGCAAGAGATCCGTGCATTAAAGAAGATCACTGTTATCGCATGTGGGACGGCTTATCACGCTGGCATGATTGCTAAGTATGCTATTGAAAAATGGTCAAAGATCCCTGTCGATGTAGAGATTGCAAGTGAGTTTCGCTATCGCGACCCGATTATCACTCCTGAGACACTCGTGATTGCGATATCTCAATCAGGTGAGACTATGGATACCTTAATGGCCGTGCGTCATGCAAAGGCGGCCGGTGCTCGGGTCTTAACAATCTGTAACACACACTCCTCGACAATCCCACGTGAATCTGATGCAGTCTTGTATACCCATGCTGGTCCAGAGATAGCAGTTGCATCCACAAAGGCGCTCTTGACTCAGATGATCGCGGTTTATCTGATCGCTCTGCACTTGGCACAGGTGAATGGTGCGCTCACCGATGAGCAAATTGAGGGCCTGTATATCGAACTCTTGGCCCTTCCAGGAAAGATCGAGATGATTCTTGAGACGGTTGAACCTTTACGGGCATTGACACGTAGTTTTGCCGATAAGAATACGGTTTTATTTCTTGGGCGAAATATCGGCTATCCAGTCGCCTTAGAGGGTGCTCTCAAATTGAAAGAGCTTGCTTATATTCACGCTGAAGGCTTTGCTGGTGGCGAACTTAAGCATGGCCCGATTGCATTGATTGAAGAAGGTACTCCAGTCATTGCGATCCTACCTGTCGCAGATGAGCATGCCTTAGATCAAAAGATGTTAAGTAATATCCAAGAGGTCAAGGCCCGAGGAGCATGTGTAATAGTCATTGCACAGGATGGCGTACATGTAGAGGGCGCGCAGCACATCATCCGTATACCAGTCGTTTCGGCGCTTTTACAGCCGGTGCTTGCTACCGTTCCATTGCAGGTCTTTGCCTATGAAATGGCCCTTGCCCGAGGAAATGATGTTGATCAACCCAGGAATTTGGCTAAATCCGTTACGGTCGAATGATGCAGCAACTCGCACACGATCGACGCCAGCAGATGAATCGCGCGCTGCGCTGGTCATTACTCCTTTTCTCAGGATTTCTTCTTGTCACTCAGCAGGTTCTGACAAATGGACCACTCGTCGCTTATGACGAAGAGATTGATCGTCAATCTAAACCACAGTTTGCTGGATTTGCTGGGTTCACTCTGCGACGCCTGGATGATTTGGGCCTACGGGGTTTGACTGCGAGCGTACTTCTCTTATCTGCAATCTTTATCGCTTATAAATTCAAGACATGGCGACCACTGAATCTAGCCATCCTCTCTCTTCTTGCCCTGAATCTAGTAGTTGGCACTGCTAAATTATTTCTCGGGCGTACCAAACCTAGAGATGGTTTTGATCTGATCCATGCGGGTGGCATGTCATATCCAAGTGGACATGCATCGAATGCAGTCCTGTCCTGGGGGATTCTGGCTTATCTGATTTATCGCTATGCCAAGGTAGATAGATTTCAAGGTCGGCTTGCAACCGTAGGTGTTATCAGCATCTCTCTGACTATTTGTATAGTCTCGCTTATACGTCATACGCACTGGTTCTCAGATTTATTAGGAGGCCTATTCATAGGTAGTGCATTACTGGTTGCTGTCATCGCCGTAGATCGATTCGTTCCCTCTAAGAGCCAACTCCACTAGACTTCACGGCATGATTGAGGGGATCGGTATCGATGTTGTCGATATCGAGCGTTTTTCATCCTCACTAGAGCGCACCCCAGGCTTACGCGAGAAACTCTTCACCCCCGCAGAGCGCACCAAACCAGTTGCCTCCCTTGCCGCTCGCTTTGCGGCAAAAGAGGCGCTCGCCAAGGCTCTGAGCGCTGAAAAAAACTTGGCCTGGCATGATGCCGAGGTCATTAATCTTGAAAATGGGAGGCCAGCCTTTCTCTTTCGTGGCGCTATTGCCGATCTGATTGATGGCGCAGATGTTCACTTATCACTTTCGCACGATGCTGGAATCGCATCTGCCATGGTTGTAGTCGAGCGCAGATAATGGAGCACAGAGCTCAGGTACGGATCGATGGCGCAGCTATCGCCTTTAATATCGCACTTCTCAAAGAGATGAGTAGCGTCGATTTACTAGCAGTGGTTAAAGCCGATGCATATGGACACGGCTTGATTGAGACTGGATTGATTGCTCAAAAGAACGGTGCGAACTGGCTTGGCGTTGCCCTGTTGGAAGAGGCGATCGCTCTGCGTACCAAAGGAGTTCAAACTCCCATTTTGGCATGGCTCTTGCCTCCTGGATCGGATTTTCGTGCAGCATGTCAGCACGATATCGATGTTGCCGTTGCCTGCATCGCCGCATTCAATGAGATCTCAGCGCTCAAATCTCGGGCACGTATCCATATCGAACTTGATACAGGAATGACTCGCGGGGGATTTTTAGATGAGTGGTCAGAGTTCCTAACGTTAGATTTTTCACAGGTCGAGGTTGTGGGAGTATTTTCACACTTTGCTCGCGCCGATGAACCGAGTGAAAAGCAGAATATAGATCAACTTAACCGCTTCAATGTGATGATCTCAGATCTTGCTGCAATTGGAATTCATCCACCGATACAACACATCTCAAACTCTGCGGCAACACTGAAGAACCACGCAGCTGCATTCACTATGGTGCGCACAGGTATCGCAATGTATGGATTGACTCCTGATATAAAAACGCTAGGTGATAGCCCCTCACTTGGTTTGAAGCCTGCCATGCAACTGCGCGCCAAACTCCATCTTGTGAAGAAAGTCACTGCGGGTTCACCCGTTGGCTATGGTGCAACGGCGATAACTCAGGTTGATACCACGTTAGGAGTCGTGGCCATGGGATATGCCGATGGGATCCCACGCATCGCACAGGGTGTTGGGGTTTTCATCAATGGCGCGCGCGCACCGATCATCGGTCGCGTCTCTATGGATCAATTTGTAGTTGATTTAGGCGCAGAATCAACGGCTCAGTCAGGGGATTGGGTCGTAGTCTTCGGGGATGGATTTCGGGGTGAGTACACCGCAGATGACTGGGCTCGCGCATCCTCATCGATCAACTACGAGATAGTTACACGAATCGGCCCTCGGGTACCTAGAATCTACGCACCTCATGTCTACTAACACTCCGGCTGTTTGAATCATGATGCGAAATGTGGAGAGCGTAAATGCCAACTAATGAGATGAGAGGTGTATGACAGATAACACTCTGCTGCGCGTTACTGACCTCTCGGTAAACTTCGGTGGCCTCAAAGCCCTCAGTGGTGTCAACCTCGAACTGAGAAAAGGCGAAGTCTTGGGACTCATCGGTCCTAATGGCGCAGGAAAGACCACACTCTTTAATGCACTCTGCGGAATCATCACCCCAGACTCTGGATCACTTGAGCTCCATGGGCGGAAAATCAAATGGCCACAGCCCCATACATTAGCCAAACTAAAGATTGCTCGAACCTTGCAAGGCGTCGGATTATTTCCCGACCTCACTGTCTTTGACAATGTGATGATTGGTGCAAATAAATTCGCCACATCAGGTTTGATGAGAGCGGCTACTGGGACGAACCAGCGAGATGAGAAGGCGTTAAATGAGCGCGTGCAGACTGCCCTTGAAAGAGTTTATGTAGGTGGTGTTGCTACACGGCGTGCAGATACTTTGGCATATCCAGATACAAAGCGAGTCTCTATTGCAAGGGCGCTAGTTGCAGAGCCGGAGATATTATTACTGGATGAACCGGCAGGGGGCTTGGGGCCGCACGATATCGAATGGCTCAATGGCTTGATTAGAAACTTGAAATCTACGACCTCGATAATTATCGTCGAGCATCACATGGATGTGGTGATGTCAGTCTGTGATCGAATCTATGTTTTAAATTTTGGAGAGATAATCGCCTCTGGCACCCCATCTCAGGTCAGAGAAGACCAAGCGGTCATCCAGGCCTATCTTGGAAGTAAATCGAAGGCCAGAGGATGAGCGGCCTGCTGGTAAATGAGCTCAGCGTCTCTCATGGGGCGATTGCGGCTCTGCGCGGCATCTCATTCTCAGTTCAGGTCGGACAACTTGCAGCGGTGATCGGTTCCAATGGAGCTGGAAAGACCACATTACTTCGCGCACTCTCTGGACTCAACAAGGCTTCATCTGGAAGTGCGCAGTGGAATAAGAGCGAAATACTTGGAGCAAGACCAGATGCGCTAGTGCGACGTGGAATCAGCCATGTATCCGAGGGCAAATCAGTCATCCCTGAGCTAAGTGTGAGAGAGAATTTAGTATTAGGTGGAATCTGGCGAAGCGATAAGAGCGATACCAACGCTGCAATCACAGAGGTAGTCGAGCTCTTCCCGATATTAGGCCAAAGGATGAGCCAGAGTGCAAACACTCTCTCAGGTGGCGAAAGACAGATGCTGGCAATCGGTAGGGCTTTAGTCTCAAGACCGAGGTTAATACTGTTGGATGAGCCCTCACTTGGCTTGGCCCCGATAGTTATTGAGCAGATATTTGCCACCCTAGATCAACTACGTCGAAAGTTAGGGCTGACCATAGTTTTAGTCGAACAGAATGCGATGAGTGCTCTTGAGATCGCCGATACAGGAATCATTATCAACCTAGGTGAGGTTGTCGCCTCTGGTAAAGCTAGTGAGTTAATAAATGACCCCGCCCTTCGAGCCGCTTACTTAGGATATTGATGCAGAAATTATTAGAGACCGTACTTATAGGAATATCGACCGGATCTATTTACGCCTTGATGTCCCTTGCCCTCGTACTCGTCTGGAGATCGACTCGCGTAGTTAATTTTGCGCAAGCAGGTCAGGCGACGCTCTCTACCTATATTGGTTTTGAGATAGCCAGCCGATCGGAGATATTCTGGCTTGGATTGGCCTTTGCCATCATCGCTGGAGCCCTAGTTGGGGCTGGAGTGGATTATTTCTTCATGCGAGTTTTATTTAAACACGCGATCTCAGGGCCTGCGGCGGTAGTTGCTCCAGTCATCGCCACATTGGGCCTACTCGGATTAATAAGAAGCATCGTTGGATTGATCTGGGGCGGAGAGTTCAAGTCAATTGCGGCACCGGCATCGAAAGATGGTTTCACCATAGGTCAGACGACGATTCCATTTTCAGCATTGAATGTCTTGATTATCGCCACAGTCTCCTTGATTCTGATCACATTAGCGATCACATTTCAACGTACAAATCTGGGCCTATCGCTTCGAGCCTCAGCCTATGCACCCGAGATTGCGCAGTTGGCGGGTATCAGGACGGCGAGGACCAGAACTATTGGTTGGGCGATCGCCGGTGGAGTCGGTGGAGTCGCTGGGATGTTAGTGACCTCCTACAACTTCCTCTCACCTTACTCGCTAGATCTCTTACTGGTCTTTGGATTTATCGCAGCGGTCATCGGTGGTCTTGAAAGCATGGTCGGCTCTGTCATCGGTGCCTTGGTCCTTGGGATCGGCCTTACCTTTATTTTGAACTACATCGGGACCTCGTTGGTATTTATCGGTGGATTTGTAGTTCTCATCGTGGTCTTGCTTGTTAAGCCAGATGGAATTATGGCGAGAGGAAAGACACGCCGTGCGTAAAAAAATAGCGCTCTTTATCCTCCTTGGTTGGCTCTTGCTTGTGATCGGTGATCGCGTAGATGAGCTTCGGGTCTATCAAGGAGCACAGATCGCGATGTATACGATCGCACTATCATCAATAGTCTTGCTCACTGGTTACTCCGGCCAAGTATCACTTGGCAATGGTGCGATGATGGCAGTCGGTGGTTATGCAGCGGCTCTTACACTCAATAATCTAGGTAGCCCAGTATGGTTCGCATTTTTGATGGCGATATTTTTCTCAGCTCTCTTTGGCGCCCTTCTTGGAACGGCAGCGGCCCGATTATCTGGGCCATATCTGGCGGGAACAACTCTGGCTCTAGCCGTGGGTCTTCCAGCGATTGCAAATCAATTTTCATTCTTAGGAGGAGAGCCTGGAATCTTCTTTGATGTTGGTCTTCCTGCGCAGAGCCTTGGAGAAGAGTTCACCCAATATAAGTGGTTCTTCTGGATCGCTACCTTTATCGCCCTGCTCTCCTTATTTATTACCTCCAACATCCTTGCATCGCGCTTCGGACGAACCTGGCGTGCGATTCGCAGTAACCCCTTGGCCGCCGAGCTATCCGGGATCCACTCATCGCGCATGAAGATCCTGGCCTTCACCATCAGTTCGGCCCTTGCCGGACTAGCCGGAGCGGTACTCGCCATGACTATAAGTCTGGTCGCCCCTGGGGCTTACACCCTGACGCTCTCATTTGCCCTGGTCACAGGGGCGGTGCTCGCCGGCGTTTCGAGCCTGCCAGGAGTGCTCCTCGGAGCACTGATCCTGGTGGCAATCCCTGAGATCGCAGATGTTCTGGCCAACAGTTGGGGGGGTGGAGAGAACTTCAGTAACTATCTTCCCGGGCTCATTGTGAGCCTCTTGCTGATCCTCTCCGTAATCTTTACTCCCAATGGTCCAGGGGAGAACCTGCGTAGACACCACCATAAAAAAGCCTCAGAGCATTGATTACTAGCACGCTAAGAGTAGATTAACGGGAGTTTAACAACCCTCGATGGAAGGAAAACAATGATCAGAAAGACGCGCAGAAGAGGAGCCTGGCTCGCCGCTACGGTGCTCGCAGCAGGCAGCCTCATTGCAACGGCGCTTCCAGCATATGCAGAGACGGGAGTGAGCAGCAGTGAGATAAAACTCGGGATCACTCTTCCACTTACAGGGGCAGCATCCCCGGGCTATAACAAAATCGGTAACGCCATGAACGCCTACTTCAAGTACGTAAATGAGAATGGCGGAGTCTATGGCCGAAAGATCACACTCATCCAAAAAAATGATGAGTACTCCCCACAGTTGTCGATTGCTAAGACGAACGAATTAATTTTAAAGGATAAAGTTTTTGCATTAGTTGGACCACTTGGAACTGCAAACTTCACAGCAGTTCACAAATCTGTTGGCCTTGCCAAGCGCGGAGTCCCTAGCCTCTTCCTCAACACTGGATTTAGTGGATTTGCAAAGAAGACGAACTAT
>JABMMN010000021.1 GCA_013205535.1 Candidatus Planktophila sp. | reverse complement strand
ATCTTCCGCGGCAACTCACTCAAAGGTGGCCTACTCACTGTGATCATCGAGCAAAGCGATGTAGAGGCGCTGTGGGCGGCAATTGAGGCTAATCCAGCCACATCTGTAAGCGTTGACCTAGAAACTCGCACTGTGAGCTACGACAGCGTTGTTTTGCCCTTTGCAATCGATGACTACACCCGCTGGCGTTTGATGGAGGGGCTAGATGACATTGGCTTGACCGTTAAAAACGCTGATTCCATTGACTCTTTTGAGAAATCACGAACATCTCTCAAGCCAGCAACGCTTCCTATTCGCGTTTAATTACCGAAAAACAAGCGTAAATCACTGGGATTTACCTAGGGGTGAGCGTCTTGATGTAAAACTCTCAACTTTGAATTGAGGGTTTTCTACGCATAAAAACAGCGATTTTTGATGATTTCAATAAAAAATTAATTCGCGACACACCTACATCAATGGAGTAATCACCCTATATATGCGCGTAAGTTTACGAACACGTTAAGCGATTGCTTAACATTTACGCGTAATAAGGGGATTTCAATGAATAAGGCCCAATTCATTGCGGCGTTGGCACCACACTTCAACGACAGCAAGAAGGAAGCAGCACACGCTGTAGATATCGTTTTTGACACAATCGTTCGTAGCCTGCACAAGGGCGAGGATGTAATGATCAATGATTTTGGTAAGTTTAAGAAGGTCGATCGCAAAGCTCGCATGGGACGTAACCCATTTACCGGTGAGACGATTAAAATTAAAGCCTCCAAGAAGGCTCGATTCCTGCCAGCAAAAGGCTTGAAAGATGTCATCTCAGGAGAGCGCAAGCTCGGACCCGCTCCAAAGCCAGAGCCAAAGCCAGTTGCAAAGCCAGTAGCCAAGAAGGCCGCTAAGAAGGCTCCAGCAAAGAAGAAGGCCGCTAAGAAGGCTCCAGCAAAGAAGAAGGCTCCAGCAAAGAAGAAGACGGCTAAGAAGGCTCCAGCAAAGAAGAAGTAATTCTTCATTACTCTGTTCAAGACGAGACGGGGCTGGCAATAGCTAGCCCCGTTTCTGTTTTTCACGCAGTAATATGAGGGCTATGCGGGAGTACAAGATTACCTATGCTCCACCCTCTGGTAAACCTCTCGGTACAAACTTCGCTTTCAAGCTCGGTACCAAGGTGGTCATCCCTTTATTAAATCTCGTTGGGCGAAAAAACTGGCGTGGGGGCGAGCAGATACCCAAGACTGGCGCTGCGATTGTGGCCTGTAACCACGTCTCATATTTAGATGTCTTATTTTTGACGCACTTTCTCTTTCGCAGCGGCCGTGCACCGCGCTATATCGGCAAAGAGGGTGTCTTTAAAACTCCGATCATAGGAAAAATCGTTCTCGCTGCAGGGATGATTCCCATTGCCCGCGAAAGTGCGGATGCAGCCAAGGCGCTTGAGCATGCGACTAGAACTCTGCAGGCAGGCAACCTATTAGGTGTCTATCCCGAAGGCACCCTCACGCGCGATCCCCAGGGTTGGCCGATGGTTGCAAAGACAGGACTTGTGCGACTTGCCATCATGACAAAGGTTCCAGTGATTCCGATCGCGCAGTGGGGCTCTCAAGATGTGATGCCCACCTATGAGAGGAAGATCAAGATCTTTCCCCGCACGAGAATAAATATTTTGGCTGGTCCAGCTCTGGATCTATCGCCTTGGTATGCACGAGAGGGTGATCCACAGGCCCTTATTGAGGCTACGGCATTTGTCATGCGAGCGATCACTGATTTACTTGAGGAGCTACGCGGGCAAAAACGACCGGAGGAGATCTTCGATCCACATTTCTCAACTCTGCCACGCACGGGAAACTTCAAGAAAAAGCGATGAGCAAAGTAACGGTATTAGGAAGTGGTCAGTGGGGAAGCACCATGGCCCAGGTCTTATCCGATGCCGGAAACCATGTACTTATGTGGGGACGCAACCAAGGCGTTGTTGATGAGATTAATACTTCGCATACCAACACTAAGTATCTGGATAAGAATGTATTACCTGCGGGCCTGCGTGCGACAAGTGATATCAAGGAAGCCTTCGATTACTCATCTATCTATGTTTTAGCGATTCCGGCGCAATCCCTGCGAGAAAATCTCAATCTTTGGAGACCACTAGCAGCGCAAAACGCCCTATATATAAGCACTTTGAAGGGCATCGAGCTTTCGACACAACAACGTATGTCACAGATTATCGAGGATGTGATGGCCACTAGAAACGTTGCGATTATCACCGGGCCAAATCTGGCCTACGAGTTGATTCTTAGGCACCCAGCCGGGGCGGTCGTTGCCGCTCATACGACGATAGTTGCCGAAAAAGTCGTCAAGTTATTTGCCACCCCTTATTACCGCGTATATACATCGACAGATATTTTGGGCTGCGAATTCGCAGGTGCGATTAAATCCATCATCGCTTTGGCCGTGGGAATGTCGATTGGTATGGGCTACGGTGAAAATACTCAAGCGATGGTGATCACTCGAGGCTTGAATGAGGTCGCACGTCTGACTGCTGCACATGGGGCAGATCCACTCAGCGCTGCAGGGTTGGCCGGCATGGGGGATTTAGTTGCAAGCTGTGGCTCTCCACTCTCTCGCAATCGAACATTCGGTGAGGTACTGGGCCGTTCAGGCTCTATGGCTGTAGCGCGCGAGCAAGTGGCCAAGACTGTTGAGGGCGTAGCCTCATCTAGTGCAGTCGTTCAGATCGCCCGTAGCGTTGGTATCGAGGTCCCAGTGATCGAGGCGGTGGCCGATGTCTGTGCAGGGACATTGAGCCCCATGCAGGCCTTTGATCGTCTGATGGAGATCACAACGCGATCAGAGAACTTCATCAAATGAGTAAGAAGTCAGTAGCCATCATCTTCGGTGGCCAAAGTAGCGAACATGAGATCTCATGTCTTTCAGCCGCTGGAGTTTTGGCGGGTTTAGATAAATCTCTCTATGACCCAGTGCTTATTGGAATAACCAAGGCAGGCAACTGGGTCTTACTACCCAACGACTATCCGCTTGCAATCTCAGGTGGGGTTTTGCCAATAGTGGATGAGAGCGCAATACCTCTTGTAGCCGACGTTCATGGATTCTCGGTTGCGGGTAAGGCGCTGGCGATAGATGTCATCTTCCCGGCTCTGCATGGTCCCTTTGGTGAGGATGGCACGATTCAAGGCTTCTTTGAGACAGCCGATATCGCCTACGTTGGTAGCGGAGTGATGGCATCGGCAGCTGCGATGGATAAATCATTTTCAAAGACAATCTTTGCCGCCGTTGGCATGCGCGTTGCCGCTGGCATCACTGTCACAGCCGATGACTGGAAAAACTATATCGCCGACATCTCATATCCAGTCTTTGTAAAACCAGCCCGTGGTGGCTCTAGCCGAGGCACACACAAAGTCAAAAGCGCTGAGGCCCTAGAGCCAGCGCTGATTGATGCATTTACATTTGATAGCAAAGTCATGATTGAGAGCGCAGTTGCAGGTCGTGAAATAGAGTGCGCAGTCCTTGAGAGTGATGGCACAGTGCTAGCCTCGGTAGTTGGTGAGATCATTATCGATAGCCGTTTTGAGTTCTATGATTTCGAGGCAAAGTATTTAGATAGTGCAACGAGCGTTGAAGTTCCGGCCAAGATTCCACAAGCTGCAAGTGAACAGATCCGCACGAGCGCCATTGCTGCCTTCAAGTCACTGGGATGCAGCGGTCTGGCACGTGTTGATTTCTTTTACACCGACAAAGGTGAGGTCGTGATCAACGAGATAAACACAATGCCTGGCTTTACTGGCACTTCGATGTATCCCAAGCTCATGGCAGCAAGCGGTATCGCCTACACACCCCTGATCACCGCTTTGATAACAACTGCCCTTGCCCGGACAAATGGAACTCTTGGAAACTAAAGTCTTTCGGCTAATCACGCATAACAAGTCGAAGTTGCATCCACACCGCTAATCGATCATCGGGGTTATCAAGTGTTATATTAAATAAATCTTTGACCCTGCGAAGACGGTATCGCAATGTATTGGCATGGATAAAGAGGGACTCTGCAGCTAAAGGAATGTCACCAACAGCATCTAGCCATGGAGTCAGTGAATCTGCATAGTTGGTTTTGT
>JABMMN010000077.1 GCA_013205535.1 Candidatus Planktophila sp. | reverse complement strand
ACAAGATAAAAAAACGGAGGTGACGAGATTGGATTCTAATAAAGAGCAGGGTCCAATCTCGTCCACCCCAGTAAGTTCTGAGGCAACAATCCTTAACGCAGTCCCCATCCGACACTATGGACGGTGGATTGCAACCATTTTCCTGCTTCTTGTGGCGATGGTTATGGTGAAATCTCTTATTACCAATCCCAGATTTCGTTGGGGAATTGTTGGTGACTACATCACTAGTGAGCCAATTTTGGATGGTTTGCGCCTGACTTTAATTCTTACCGTAGTTGCACAACTAATTGGCATTCTCATTGGAATTATATTGGCGATAATGCGCCTCTCATCTAACCGTGTGCTTGCCCGTGCAGCATGGATCTATATCTGGTTCTTCCGCGGCACACCACTGCTTGTTCAATTAATTTTCTGGTACAACATCTCTGCTCTTTACCCTGAGATTGCCATTGGTATTCCCTTTGGTCCTACTTTCTGGCAAGGAAATGCGAACGACCTGATTACACCCTTTGCGGTAGCAATTCTTGGGTTAGCTCTCAACGAAGGTGCGTACATGGCAGAGATTGTCCGTGGCGGCATTGTTGGAATCGATCACGGGCAATCAGAGTCTGCAAAGGCTCTGGGTATGACGCATATGCAGACTCTGCGTCGAATCATCTTGCCTCAAGCAGTCAAGGTGATTATTCCTCCCACCGGCAATCAAACAATTCTTATGCTAAAAACTACATCCTTGGTGAGCGTTCTTGCACTTGCTGATCTGCTCTATACCGCGCAGACAATCTATGCACGCACCTTCGAAACCATGCCATTACTCACGGTAGTGAGCCTCTGGTACCTGGGAATTACCTCAGTATTAACCTTTGGACAGTTCTTTCTTGAACGACACTTCACAGAAGGTAAGCAAGATCGAATCACATTCACTCAGCGAATTACAGGTAGGGTCTCAATGAGCAAGAGCGGCTCAGAGCTGGGACAAGCAGAGAGGGCAAAGCACAATGATTGAGCCCGCACTGCGAGTTGAAGCTGTCCGAAAGTCATATGGACATGTTGAGGTTTTAAAGGGAATTGACATGCAGGTAAAGCCGGGTGAAGTGGCATGCCTGGTTGGTCCATCAGGATCTGGAAAATCCACTTTCCTTCGCTGCATCAATCACTTAGAAAAAATTAACTCTGGTCGTTTATATGTTCATGGCGAACTAGTTGGATATCAGGAGAAGAAGGGCCGCTTATACGAACTCAGTGATCGCGAGGTCTGTCGTAAGCGTGCCGAAATTGGAATGGTCTTTCAGAGTTTCAATCTCTTTCAACACATGAGCGTGCTTGAAAATATTATTGAAGCTCCTATGAAAGTCTTAAAAACCTCAAAAGAAGAGGCAGTTATTTACGCCCGTGAGCTTCTTGAGTTAGTAGGCCTTTCAGGTCGTGAGGAAAGTTACCCTAAGCAACTCTCAGGTGGTCAACAACAACGTGTTGCTATAACTCGTGCATTAGCGATGAGACCAAAGCTCATGTTGTTTGATGAGCCAACCTCAGCACTTGACCCTGAGCTAGTTGGGGAAGTGCTCGCAGCGATGCAGGATCTAGCAAACTCAGGAATGACAATGATCGTAGTCACTCATGAGATGGGATTTGCCCGCAAAGTCGCAGATTCAGTTACCTTCATGGATGCAGGGCTAATTGTGGAGTCGGGTCCGCCAGATCAAGTTTTAGATAACCCTCAAAATGAGCGTACACAGTCATTCTTCTCAAAGGTTCTGTAATCGTTCGGAATTAGTTTTATCGCCAGATAATACTGCTTGTGAGTCAGCGGAGTTTGACTCCATTGTGGTAGAGAGCTCTAATTTCAACAGTTGAAACTTCACTGGGATCTACATCAAAAAGGTTTTTTTCGAGAACGATAAAGTCGGCTCTGAGTCCAATTTCAAGAGCACCACGCTCATGCTCACGAAACATTTGATAAGCAGCGATTTTTGTGTAGAAAGTTAGAGATTCCTGCAAGGTTATTGCCTGCTCGATATTCCAGGCAGATCCATCTTTGATGCCAGGGGCACGGCGATTGACTGGTACGCCAATGGCAAGCAGAGGTATCTGACTTGTTACCGGCCAATCGCTGCCAAAGGCGATCATTGCACCATTGTCTATGAGTGAGCGAAGCCGATACTGACGGTCGTTGCGCTCCTTACCCAGGCGGGGCAGAATCAAATCTTTGTTCATCGGGTCCATGTAGCACCAAAGGGGCTGGATATTCGCAATCACACCTAGTTTTTTAAAACGTGGTAGGTCTTCATCGCAGATCAACTGGGCATGGACTATGACAGGGCGTCTATCCCATGCAGGATTGATACGCATCATCGCCTCGAGTGCGTCAAGGGCCTGTTTCACAGCTGCATCACCAATGGCGTGTATGTGAACTTGGTAGTGGTGCACGTCAAATAATGTCAGTGCATCGAGAAGTTCATCATCATCCCAGATTTTTAATCCATATGAATCTGGATTATCTAAATAGGGCTCGATCAGGGCTGCAGTACCGGGAGATAGAGCGCCATCGGCTAAAAATTTGATGCTATTGGCCTTTACTAAATCTGGATTGGGCAGTGCTGCACATTGTGCACGCAGCACATTGCACTCTGCGAGTTTTTCAGCCCAGTCTGTAGGCGTAACAAGAAAGGATAAGTTCATAGGAATCGATAAATCTCCAGATTGTGCTGCGCTCAGATATGCCTGTGCCATATCTTTCTCGACCCACGAATCAATGACATTGGTGACACCGGCATCGAGGTAGGCAGTGCATGCATGCGTGATAGCGGCAACATCACTCTCAATCGAATGAGCAGGGGTGATATCTAGGATCAGCGCCATGGCACTTGGCTCTCGCAGAGTTCCTTTAGGCGATCCATCACCTCGGCGGGCGATGGTGCCACCTGATGGGTCGGGCGTGTGCTCGGTAATGCCTGCCAGTTTCAAGGCAAGGCTATTTACCCAAATCGTGTGGTGATCGGCTGCGCGCAAGATGACGGGTCGATCACTGACAACAGAGTCCAGCCATTGGGCATCAAAATCTCCACTCTCAATGATGGCCGCTTCATAGGAGCCACCAATAATCCAGGGGTCATTTGGATTTTGATCGGCAAAGGTTTTAACTGCAAGCAAAATCTCATCGAGTGAGGTGAGATCGGTAATGGCAGGTCCGGCCGCTTGGCGACCACCGGGTATTGGATGGGCATGCGCATCGATAAATGCTGGAATAACAAATGCTCCCTTGAGATCAACGCTTTCATCACACGTGGATTCAAGGGCGAGCGTTCCGAGTGCCACGATGATCTCATCCTCAACGAGAACTCCATCAAAGATATCTACTCCGGCAGACCAGAATTGCGCATTGTGAAAGAGGGTGCGCACGGTCGACTAGAAAATGAAGTTACGAGGTAACTGGGCAGGTCAATGTGCGAGTGATGCCTGGGACCGCCTGCACCTTTGACAAGATGACGCGGCCAAACTCTTCCATGCTAGGTGCCTCTGCTCGCATGATGACATCGTAAGGACCGGTAACACCCTCAGAGAGTGTTACACCTGCTATGGCAGAGACAGATTTTGCAACCGAGTTCGCTTTACCGACCTCGGTCTGAATTAAAATATAGGCCTGAATTGACATCTCGCATCCCTTCCCTTGATGGCAAAGGCTACTTCAGGGATGGCATCACTGACTAGTGGTTTAAGGTTAGAACTATGAACTTTGAGGAAACACAGGTGATCAATGCTCTGGCGCAAATCTTTGGGGCAGATCACGCAGGTGTTCTAGTGGGAATTGGCGATGATGGCGCAGTTGTTGCAACCTCACCCACATCGATCATCACAACGGATATGGCAGTTGAAGGAACACATTTCAACATCGATTGGTCGGGTGCCTTTGATATTGGGCGCAAGATAACAGCGGCTAACTTGGCAGATATCTATGCAATGGGTGGGCTGCCACAATATTTGGTAGTTGCGCTGACTCTGACTGGTGAAGAGACGATGGAGTGGATAAAGGATCTAGCCCACGGGATAGCGCACGAGGCACAGAGTTGTGGCGCTGCGGTGGTAGGTGGAGATCTAACTCGTGGGGCGCTAAAGACAATCTCAATTACCGCAGTGGGTAGCGTTGAGACGGCAATTACACGCGGTGGCGCACAGATCGGCGATTCGATTTATATCTCGGCTCTTCCTGGCTGGTCTGCAGCTGGCTTATCTCTTATTGAGTGCCAGGAGCCAGATGACCTTGAGTCCTATGCAATCGAGCAGTTTTGCGCACCTAACGTTGATTACTCGGCTGCGCAAGCCATTGCAGGTGCAGGTGCAACCTCGATGTGTGATGTCAGTGATGGCCTCGTTGTTCAAGCGGGGCAGATGGCCGATGCGGCTGGGCTATCTTTTAGCTTCAACAGAGATGATTTCAAGCAGGAGCCCGAGTTCATGGCACTTGATGAGTTGGCAAAAAAGCATGGTGTCGATATTTGGCAGTGGATCTTTGCAGGGGGAGAGGATCACATCTTTCTTGCAACGGGACAGGCTCTGCCCGGATTGTGCGTTGGAAGAGTCATTGAAGGCAGCGGAGTCACTGGTTTAGAGATGAAAAAAGCGCCAGAGATCTGGCGCCATTTTCAATAATTTCTCTTAAAAAATTAGCGAGTGATTTTCCCAGCCTTAAGGCATGAGGTGCAGACATTTTGACGCTTTGGAGTGGCTCCGACCATTGTGCGAACCCGTTGAATATTTGGATTCCAACGACGACGAGTCTTTACCTCTGAGTGTGAAACATTGTTGCCAAAGCTTGGCCCCTTGCCACAGATATCGCATGTTGCTGCCATAGCCATACTCCTTTGTTACTCAAGAAATTTCTTACTAAGTCCGTATTGAACAGGGCGAAAGGATATCGCGAGGGGCTAGGCATGCGCCAATCCTCGCGTGGCATGAGCTCAAGGGGCCCAAAAGAGGAGAGAATCACGGCGTGGCAAACCTTGAGACCAGACTCTGCGATGTCATCGGTGATCGCACCTCTAAGGTCTTGGCCGATGCATTTGGTATTACATCCGTGGGGGATTTGATGCGCCATTACCCGCGTCGCTACATGCTCCGAGGTGAGCTCTCAAATATCGCCGAACTCAATGAAGGTGATGAGGTAACGATTTTGGCGCAGGTGCACAGCTCGGCTACTCGTCCGATACGCGGGCGCAAGGGGAGTATTTTGGAGGTTATCGTCACCGATGGCCAGGGCAAGATCTCTCTCACCTTTTTCAATCAGGCCTGGCGCGAAAAAGAGTTGAAAGTTGGGAGCCAAGGTTTATTCGCGGGCAAAATTGGAGTTTTTAATGGCAAGAGACAGTTAGCCCATCCCGACTATGAGATGGTGCCAGATGGCGCAGATGTCGATAGCGCAGTCGATGGCTTTGCAGGTAAGTATCTACCGGTCTATCCGGCGACGGCAAAGATGCCATCGTGGAAGATATCCAAGTGCGTTGATATGGCGATTGCATCCCTGGATGAGTTCTCTGACTATCTACCAGAGCAGATTCGAAGCGCTCACAATTATCCAAGCCTTGCCCAAGCTCTCATCGCCCTGCACACTCCCAGTGATTTGGAACAGGCTCAAGTAGCGCGTGAAAGATTAACCTTTGATGAGGCTTTTTTACTTCAGCTCATGTTGGTTATGCGCCGTAATGAGTTGAAAAAACTCACCTCGATTTCGCGTAAAACAATTAAGGGTGGCCTCTTGGAGGCCTTTGATGCGATGCTTCCCTTCACACTCACGAACGGGCAACTCGAAGTCATTGCAGAGATTGAGGGTGATCTGGCACAGCCCCATCCCATGCATCGACTGTTACAAGGTGAGGTTGGCTCAGGCAAAACTGTCGTTGCACTGCGAGCGATGTTGGCAGTGGTTGATAGTGCAGGACAAGCCGCCCTTTTGGCACCAACGGAGGTTTTAGCAGCCCAGCATCTGCGTACATTTGAAAAACTTTTGGGAGAGTTGGCACAGGCAGGGAGGTTAGGAAGCTCGAACAAAGCAACACGTATCACCCTCATTACTGGCTCGCAGAGTGGCCCAGCGCGTAAAGAGGCGTTGGCGTTGGCCGCTAGCGGTGGTGCCGGAATAATTATTGGAACTCATGCACTCCTCGGTGAGAAGGTCGTTTTCAATGATCTGGGTCTGATCGTTGTTGATGAACAACACCGCTTCGGTGTCGAACAGCGTGATGCACTCAAAGTTAAGGCGGTGAAGCCACCACACTTGTTGGTCATGACCGCTACTCCGATTCCACGGACCGTGGCTATGACCGTCTTTGGAGATCTAGATCTCTCGACTCTGCGCGAGCTGCCCTTAGGACGCCAACCCATCACAACTCATGTTGTTGCCGTGCTCGAGAAACCTGCCTATCTTGAGCGAGCATGGGAGCGGATTCGTGAAGAGGTCGCTGCGGGTCACCAGGCCTATGTCGTCGCCCCTCGCATCGAGACTGGCAGCGATGAGAGCGCAGATATCGACTTCCTCTTCGGTCAGGACTCACCGGATATCGCCTCTGTCACCGAACTTGCACCCCGTCTTGCTAAGGGCGCACTCAAGGGGCTGCGCGTGGCCGAACTGCACGGGCGCCAAAGTAGCGACGTGAAGGATTCAACAATGCGGGCATTTGCAGCGGGTGAGATCGATGTTCTTGTCTCCACCACAGTGATTGAAGTTGGCGTAGATGTCGCGAATGCAACGGTCATGGTAATTATGGATGCAGATCGCTTTGGTGTTTCACAACTGCACCAACTGCGTGGTCGTGTAGGACGTGGATCATCGGGGGGCCTGTGTCTCTTGGTCACGGGAGCTCCCGTGGAAACTCCGGCACGAGTGCGCCTTGATGCAGTTGCTGCGACCTTAGATGGTTTCGAACTTGCCCGTATTGATCTGGAACAACGCCGAGAGGGTGATGTGTTAGGAGCTAATCAATCTGGTACTCGCTCGCATCTTCGCCTGCTGCGAGTGTTGCGTGATGAGAGCATGATTGAAGCTGCTCGCGCAGATGCAGAGGGTGTGATCGCAGCATCACCAGATTTAGCGGGTTATCCTGCCCTTGCCGGTGAGGTTGCGCTCATGGCAAGGGATACCGCCATTGATTATCTGGATAAGGGTTGAAAATTGAGAATCATCGCTGGGGTAGCAAAGGGACGCACTTTGGGCACTGTTGCAGGTGCAACGAGGCCAACATCTGATCGCGCACGAGAAGGATTATTCTCATCTCTTCTCTCTGAATTTGGTGACTTCTTAGGGCTGCATATGTTGGATTTATTTGGTGGCTCTGGGGCGATCGGCTTAGAGGCATTGTCTCGGGGAGCCTCCATCGTGCACATCATTGAGCGTGATGCCGATGCACAAAAGACTATTGAGAATAATTATGCCTTAGTCCAAAAAAATCAACCTGTCGGCGATTTCCATCTGTATGCGATGTCTGCTCAACGCTTTCTTAGTGATGCGCCTAAAGAGAAGTACCACATCATCTATATAGATCCACCATTTGAATTCACTGACGGTGAAGTAAAGGAGCTCCTGAGCAAACTTCATACAGGAGAGTTCTTGAAGGCCGATGCACTGATTGCAGTGGAGCGGACCACCAAGGGATCAAAATTTGATTGGCCTGATGGCTTTACTGGCGCACGCGAGAGGAAATATGGCGCTGCCAGTATCTTCTATGGCCATTACGTGGCATGAGAATGGATTACTGCACCATCTCTTGCTAGCGTGTGAGCCATGAAGCGAGCCGTCTGTCCCGGATCTTTTGACCCAATCACATTTGGGCATCTTGATATCATCAAACGTGCAAGCGATCACTTCGATTCCATTGTCGTTGCAGTCCTTGAAAACCGAACTAAGTCATCATTTTTTTCCGTGACGGAGCGCATTGAGATGATCCGTGAGACGGTCGCTGATCTACCCAATGTGAGCGTTGACTCTTGGAGTGGATTACTAGTTGATTACTGCAAGAGCAACTCGATAACAACGATTGTAAAAGGCCTTCGAGCCGTCACTGACTTTGATTACGAACTACAGATGGCACAACTCAATCTGCAAGCCTCGGGCGTTGAAACGATGCTGATGGCAACGGCTCCGGCCTATTCATTTCTCTCTTCTTCAGTCGTCAAAGAGCTCGCTCATTATGGGGGAGATGTTTCGAGCATGATCCCTGCAAATGTAAATACTGCGATTAAACTTCGAGGGGGGAGGAAGTAACCTATGGACTCAGTTGAGAAATTAGCATCTGCCATCTCATTAGTTGAAGAGGCCAGGGGTGTTCCTCTCTCTGCGAGCTGCGTGCTTCACCGTGGAGAGTTGTTAGAGCTTCTTGATGAGGCACGTGCAGGACTGCCCGTTGACCTGGAGTCGGCGCAAAAAGTGATCGCCTCTCGAGATGCGATCATAGAAGAGGGACGTTTGAGCTCTGAGCAGATGATTACGATGGCTCGTGAGGATGTTGCACGAATGGTCGAGCAGACTTCTATTGTCGCGTTGGCCCGGGATGAGGCCCGCAGAGTTTTAGATGAGGCCCGTGAGCAGGGCTTGCAGGAAAAAGCCGAGGTGGAAGAGTACATCGATGGCCGACTTGCGACTCTTGAGGTCATATTAAATAAGACCCAGGATGCAGTGGCACGTGGACGCGAACGCTTAGGTGGCGCTGGAGATAAAGATGCACTTGCACAACTCTCAGATGAGAATTGATTCTCATGAACAACCCCCTAGAGGTCTATAAACTCAATACGTACGAGCTGCCGCGTCGAACCGGTGAGATGAAAGAGTATGAGCTCGATATCCAAACCCCTGAAAAGGTTGGTAACGCACTCATCGCAGTTCCAGTGGGAGATATCATCGAGGTAGATGCGCGCCTTGAATCAGTGACTGAAGGGATCTTGCTGAGTGCAAATATATTTGCAATCGCCAAGGGTGAGTGTGGGCGTTGCCTTGACCCAATTGAAATCTCAATAGAGAGAAAGATTCAAGAGCTCTATCTCTATGTGCAAAAATTGGAGCGTAAAAAGCGCGGACCTATCGTTGGTGATCTAGATACAGCCGATGAGCTTCTCATGGAAGGCGATGTGATGAATCTGGAGAGCCCCATACGTGATGCCATTGTGTTGGCCCTTCCCAGTAATCCATTGTGCGATGATGATTGTGCCGGGCTCTGTCCAGAGTGCGGTAGTAAGTGGGTTGAGCTACCCGAAAATCACGCTCATGAGGTGCTCGATGCGCGTTGGGCCAGCCTTGCAGCTCTGGCTAGCGAAGAGCCCGATTTCAAAAATTAGGGTTTTTGAGGGATACTTACGCCCTGCAACACGCCTAGGAAGAAGAGAGTCAAAAAGTGCCAGTACCAAAGCGAAAGACCTCGCGCTCTAAGACGCGCTCGCGCCGCAGCCAATGGAAGACAACGGCCTCCTCCCTAGCAACGTGCATCCAATGCCAACAGCCAAAGCTCTCCCATACCGCCTGCCCGACCTGCGGTACCTATAACCGTCGCCAGGTATTAGAGGTCTGATCTGAGTTCTTTGCTCAATGATCAGTTAGGGGTGGTTATTGAACCCTCTCTCTTGGAGTTAGCCTTTACTCATCGCTCCTTCGCATATGAATCTGCAATCAAAGAGACAAATGAGCGCCTCGAGTTTTTAGGTGACTCAGTACTTGGTCTGATCGTCACTGAGGAGTTGTACAAACGCTATCCAGATTTTGATGAGAGCCGTCTGTCCCCACTTCGATCAGGTGTGGTCAATATGCGCGCTCTTGCAGATATCGCCCGTGATCTGGATTTAGGACAATATATCCGTTTAGGAAAAGGCGAAGAGGTCACAGGGGGGCGCGATAAGAACTCACTTTTAGCTGATGCTCTCGAGGCACTCATCGGTGCGATCTATCTGCAATGCGGCTTTGAGATCTGCGCGCAAGTAGTCACTAGATTGATCGGTCCAACAATGGATTCTGCGATTGCACGTGGCGCAGGTCTTGATGGCAAGACGGCGCTGCAAGAGTTGGTCGCAGCTCTTAACCGAGGCGTACCCGAATATATAGTGAGCGAAGATGGCCCAGATCATGACAAGAGTTTCACAGCGACTGTAATGGTGGCAGGTGTTGGCGTTGGTGAAGGTGTTGGCAAGAGTAAGCGCGAAGCCGAGCAGATTGCAGCACGCATCGCCTATGAGGAGTTAAAAATCGAGTTACCGCAGCCTTAAATGCCCTAAAAATTCGGGAGTAAAGCGATAGGTTTGGCGCGTGTATTTGAAGAGTATGACCCTCAAGGGCTTCAAGTCCTTCGCCTCGGCTACCACTTTGCGTCTAGAGCCCGGTATCACATGCGTTGTCGGTCCCAATGGATCGGGTAAAAGTAATGTTGTCGATGCTCTCACATGGGTGATGGGCGAGCAGGGAGCAAAGTCCCTGCGTGGTGGAAAAATGGAGGATGTGATCTTCGCCGGCACCAGCGGGCGTGCGCCACTTGGAAGGGCTGAGGTAGCTCTCACAATTGATAATACAGATGGTGCACTGCCGATTGATTACACCGAAGTCACTATCTCTCGCATACTCTTTCGCAACGGTCACAGTGAGTACCAGATCAATGGTGAGGCAACGCGGCTCCTAGATATTCAAGAGCTTCTGAGTGACTCAGGTATCGGTCGCGAGATGCACGTCATCGTTGGCCAAGGTCAACTCGATGCAATTTTGATGGCGACCCCTGATGAGCGCCGTGGCTTTATTGAAGAGGCGGCAGGGGTCCTAAAACATCGCAAGCGCAAGGAAAAGGCGCTTCGCAAATTAGATTCTATGCAGACAAATCTTGCACGTGTCCAAGATTTGACCGTTGAACTACGGCGACAACTACGCCCACTTGGCAGGCAGGCTGAAGTTGCCAAGAAAGCTGCGACGATTCAGGCAGATCTGCGCGATGCAAAACTTCGTCTGCTTGCCGATGACTTTATTGCGCTCTCACAAGAGCTAGATGCAGAGGTCGCCGATGAGACTGCACTACGTGAGCGACGCTCAGTGGTGGAAGCCGAAGTGGACTCAATTCGCAAACGTGAAGAGGCACTTGATGCACAATCTGCTATCGAAGGGCCTCAACTCATCACGGCGCAGGAGACGTACTACCAATTAAATTCATTGCGCGAGAAATTCCGTGGGACACAATCCCTTGCACAAGAGCGCTCGCGTTTTCTTAATGAAGAGGCTGAAGAGGCACGCACATCCGGCCGTGACCCGCAGGTGATTGATAGAGATGCGATGGTGCTGCGCCAAGAGGAGAACTCTTTGCGAGCCGATGTAATCTCATCAGCCCAAATACTGCAGAGTGCAACGCAGGCTCTCACACGCAGTGAGCAAGCTTTGAAGTCTGATGAGGACAAGATCGCCGCGGCGATGCGTGCGATCGCCGATGCGCGTGAAGGAACTGCGCGACAAGAGGGCCATATTAAATCGCTGCAAGCCAGACTCGAGGCTATCTCTGAAGAGATTGCTCGATTGATGCGTGCTCGCGGTGATGCACAAGATCGCGCAGATACCGCTGCGCGCGACTACTCAACATTCGAACTTGAGATTGCAGGGGCAGATACGGGAGAGAAAGGCTTGGATTGGCAGTTTGAAAGCTCTAAATCTGCGCTTGAGTCGGCAAAGGCCACCCTGAATGAGTTGATCGAGTCCGAGCGCTGCGCCGATCGCGAACGATTAGGTATTGAATCAAAACTTGATGCGATGAGGTTGACCTCACAAAACCGTGATGGTGCATCTGCCTTATTAGGTGATTCACGTGGCCTCCACATTCTGGGCTCTATCGCGACTCTGATCACAATCGATTCAGGTTGGGAGTCAGCTGCCGCTGCCGCGTTCGGGACTCTAGCCGATGCGCTCGTAATCAAAGATCTAACCTCGGCAGTTACCGCATTAGATACTCTCCGAAGTGAGAATTTAGGTCAGGCCGATCTCTTGGTCTTTGATGATGGCGCTACAACACAATCTCTGGTTCCATCTGGGCTTACCTCATTAGCATCACATATTCGCTCAGATTCGATAACTCCGCTTATTACATCGCTTTTGGCTCATATCGTCGTTGCAGAGTCGCCTCGTGATGCTGAATCTATTCTTCGATCCCATCCAACTCTCACCGTTGTCACCCGTGAGGGTGATTTTATCTCCTCCTCTCGTGCCCGAGGTGGATCGGCCTCATCATCATCACTGATTGAAATAAAGGCTCTTGTGGGCGAGCTCGAGAAGAAGCTCACTGCGGTAGCGCATACATGTGATCGTCTCAAGTTTGAGATCTCCACACAGGAAGGCGATGTCGCTAGTCGTCACAGTGATTTTGACCTTGCAGTCTCAAAGCTCAATGAATCTGATGCGCGTATCGGTGCACTCACCGAACAGTTAGCAGTTGCTGGCCAGAATATAAAATCTGCGATTGCCGAAGTGGATCGCTTGAATGCGAGTATTAATGAAGCTGGGATGGCGAAATCTCGTGACGAGGGCGAGTTAGTGATTGCACAGAACCAACTTCACCAGCAGGGCACAGTTGCCGAACCCGATCACACATTCACAGAAAATCTGCGCAGTGCAGTCTCGCTAGCGCGTACTGCAGAGGTTGAGGCACGCCTTGCCTTGCGCACCATCGAAGAGCGTGTGACTTCGATTAGCGCCCGTGCGATGGCGTTGGAGGATTCGGCCCGTGCAGAGCGGGATGCATCAGAGCGTGCCCTCATTCGCCGGGGCGCACGGGCAGGTGCCGCGCTGATCTCACAGGCTGTTGCCGAGGCGGCCTATGAGGTGTTGATTCACATCGAGGGCTCAATCTCACAGGCGGCAATCGAGCGGGCCCGCCTGGAGGAGTCACGGGTTTATCGAGAGGGTGAGACGCTCAGCGTGAGAAGTCGGGGCCGTGAGTTAGTACTAGAGCTGGATTCATTAACATCGAGTGTGCACCGTGATGAGATTGCACGTGCTGAACAGCGGATGCGTATTGAGTCCCTAGAAAATAAAACTGCCGAAGAGTTTGCAATAGATACCCAGACCTTGATCGCTGAATATGGCCCAAATAATGATGTTCCGACCTTTCTTGAAAATGAGGCGGGAGAGATCGTCACAACTGAGTTAATTCCCTATCGACGCGAGCAGCAGGAGAAGCGCCTGGCATCGGCTGAGCGCTCTTTGAATCTTCTCGGAAAGATCAATCCTTTAGCTCTTGAGGAGTTCTCCTCTCTTGAAGATCGGTTAAAGTTTCTAGCCGACCAGTTAGAGGATTTGAAGAGCACGAAGAGGGATCTGTTGGAGATCATCAAAGAGGTCGATGATCGGGTACAGATGATTTTTATGGAGGCATTCGAGGATACTGCGCGACACTTCGAAGATATCTTCGCCAGATTGTTCCCAGGTGGTGATGGCCGTCTAATCTTGGTAGATCCAGATAATCCCTTAACGAGTGGAGTCGATGTTGAAGCGCGTCCACCAGGTAAACGGATCAAGCGCCTATCGCTCCTATCTGGTGGGGAGAAGGCTCTGACGGCCGTTGCCATGCTCATCGCCATCTTCAAAGCTCGCCCAAGTCCGTTCTATGTCCTTGATGAGGTTGAGGCCGCTCTGGATGATGTCAACCTTGGACGTCTTCTTGGCATCTTTGAAGAGTTGCGAGCGAGCTCACAGTTGATCGTTATCACCCATCAAAAGCGCACTATGGAGATAGCCGATGCTCTCTATGGTGTGACTATGCGCGGAGATGGCGTGAGTGAGGTCATCTCACAACGCCTGCGTGAATCTGATGCAAGTTAAGAGATACGAGAATGGCTCTTTTTAGTAAATTAATTGCAAAAATAAAGGGTGAGAACTCATTTGCACCAACTGATTGGGCAGAGTTAGAGATAGAACTCCTAGCCTCAGATCTAGGCCCAACACTGACTCGCGATCTTCTAGAAGCTGCGCGCAGAGTTAAAAGTGAGAATGCCCAAGAGGCGCTGGCACAGGCTCTGACATCACATTTAACTCAGAAATCGCGGTTACCAATCATCAATCAAGGTGGTCTGAGCGTTGTTTTGGTCGTGGGAGTCAATGGAACTGGCAAGACAACATCGGTAGCAAAGTTAGCTGAACATATCAAAGCCTCTGGAGCATCGGTTGTCGTTGCAGCTGGTGATACCTTTCGTGCCGCCGCCGTTGAACAGTTGCAGACATGGGGCACACGAATTGGCGTTGAGGTAATCTCGGGTAAAGTCAATGCAGATCCTGCAGCAGTCGCCTTTGACGCCGCTCAACGAGCTAGTGCGATGAATGTAGATTATTTGCTGATAGATACAGCAGGTCGCTTGCATAACAAGAGAGATCTCATGAACGAGTTAGAAAAAGTTAAACGTGTCGTCGAAAAGATAACACCTATATGTGAAGTCCTACTGACGATTGATGCCACCACAGGCCAGAACGGCATGGCACAGGCCAAGATCTTTTCGGCCAGCGTTGATGTTACAGGGATCATTTTGACGAAGTCAGATGGCAGTGCCAAAGGTGGGATCGCCCTTGCGATCGAGAGTGAATTGGATATCCCCATCAAATGGATCGGCACAGGCGAGTCAACAGCGGATTTTGAGAGCTTTGCTCCAGAGAGCTATATCCGCGGCCTTCTGACGTAACCTAGATTTAACATTGCACCGTATTTCGCAATACGCCTGAAATCGCCCTGAGCACTGGATGTAACCCGGTGGGGCCATCTTTGGCCCCATCTCAAAGGTGAGAGCTCCCAAATCCAAAATGTGAAAGATGGCACCCTTATGACTGAAACAGTTTTGAACTCAGGTGACACCGCCTGGATGTTGGCAAGTACCGCCCTTGTCCTATTGATGACACCCGGGCTGGCATTTTTTTATGGTGGAATGGTTCGCACTAAGAGCGTTTTGAATATGATGATGATGTCATTTATCACGATCGGCATCGTAAGTATTTTATGGGTCATCTACGGCTTTGAATTAGCATTTGGTTACAAGGCAGACTCACCTTGGTATGGAAATATCTCTTTCTCTGGTCTTGGAACCATGGTCAATGACTTCACAAACAATGGTGGTATCTATCCGATTCCAGTCTTAGTCTTCGCCGCTTTTCAATTGATGTTTGCGATAATCACTCCCGCCCTCATCTCCGGTGCCATTGCCGATCGAGCAAAGTTCGTCTCATGGGGGGTATTTGTAGCAATCTGGTCGACCCTGGTCTACTTCCCAGTTGCTCACTGGGTCTTTGCCTTTGGAAACAAGGTCGGTGATACCGTCACTGGAACTGGATTTCTTGCGGCAAAGGGATTAGAGGACTTCGCCGGAGGAACAGCTGTGCATATCAACGCCGGTGCTGCAGGTTTAGCTCTTGCCATCGTCTTAGGCAGACGCATTGGTTGGCGTAAAGAGTCTATGCGACCACACTCACTGCCGCTCGTGCTCCTTGGCTCTGGTCTTTTGTGGTTTGGGTGGTTTGGTTTTAACGCTGGATCTGCTCTTGCCGCAAATGGAATTGCAGGACTTGTTCTTATAAATACGCAGGTGGCAACGGCTGGTGCGGTTCTCGGTTGGCTTCTCGTTGAGAGAGTGCGTAACGGTCATGCAACATCATTAGGAGCAGCCTCAGGAGCCATCTCAGGCTTAGTTGCGATCACACCGGCATGTGCATTCGTTGCTCCATGGGCGGCAGTTGTCATAGGTATCTTTGCGGGAATCTTCTGTGCACTGGCAGTGAGTTTGAAATATAGATTTGGCCTGGATGATTCACTCGATGTAGTAGGGGTGCATTTAGTTGCTGGAATCTGGGGCTCGTTAGCTATCGGAGTATTCGGCACAAAAGTTGTCAACAGTATTGGTCTTGATGGACTACTTTATGGCGGCGGCACTGATTTGCTCATTAAGCAGGCGTGGGGAGTTGGAGTTGTCGCCGGGTACTCATTCGTTGCAACCTTGCTCATAGGCTATGGAATCGAAAAGACGATTGGCTTTCGCATCAAGGCAGAGAAAGAGGTCGAAGGTATCGATCTCAATGAGCACGCCGAGAGTGCCTATGAAATGTCTGGCTCATCACGAGGAGGATCCTTCTAATGAAACTAATTACAGCGATTGTGAAACCCTTCAAGTTGGAGGAGGTCAAGAACGCTTTGAATGCTCATGGAGTAGCTGGTATGAGCGTCTCAGAGGTCAGTGGTGTGGGACAACAGAAAGGACATACCGAGGTCTATCGTGGCGCTGAATATACGGTCAACCTCATACCTAAGGTGCGGATCGAGGTTCTAGTCAATGATGACCAGGTCGATGCAGTAGTCGATGTAATTGTTAAGGCCGCCTCTACTGGATCCATTGGTGATGGCAAGGTCTGGACAACTTCAGTAGATCAAGTAGTGCGGGTACGTACTGGAGAGAAAGGCTCGCAGGCGATCTAAGCTTTCGGACAGGTCTAGGCTTGACCCATCATGTTTGATTCACTCACATCGCGCTTTGGTGCGACCTTCTCATCACTGCGTTCGCGAGGAAAGATTTCTCACAGTGATCTGGATGCCAGCTGCTCTCAGATCAGGCAGGCACTTCTTGAATCTGATGTCGCACTTGAAGTAGTCGAATCCTTTGTCGCTGAAATCGCACAAAAATCGATGTCCGCTCTTGCCACGATACAGTCGGGAACAAATCAAGCCAATGCAATCTTTGAGATCGTTAATTCCTCATTAATTGAGATCCTTGGGGGATCGGCCCGTCGAGTTCGCTTTGCTAAAAACCCACCCACAGTGATTATGTTGGCTGGTTTGCAGGGCGCAGGAAAGACGACTTTGGCTGGAAAACTGGCAAAGTTCTATGCCGATCAAGGCAATACCCCACTTTTAGTTGCCTGCGATCTACAACGTCCTAACGCAGTGACGCAGTTACAGCTCCTTGGAGCCAGCATCAACGTCCCAGTCTTTTGCCCTGAGGCAGGAGACGGTGTGGGTGATCCCGTAAAAGTAGCGCAAGAAGGAATCACCTTTGCAAAAGCCAAGCAGTACAACATGGTCATCGTCGATACCGCTGGCCGCTTAGGTGTAGATAGCGAACTCATGAGCCAGGCCTGTGAAATCCGCGATGCGCTTCAACCAGATGAGATTTTATTCGTGGTTGATTCGATGATTGGCCAAGATGCCGTGCGCACATCGCAGGCTTTTTTAGATGGAGTTGGATTTGATGGCGTGGTTCTGACCAAACTCGATGGCGATGCACGAGGCGGCGCCGCGCTCTCGATCGCAACTCTTACCAAGCGGCCAATCATGTTCGCATCTACGGGAGAGAAGCTCTCTGATTTTGATATCTTCTACCCCGATCGCATGGCATCTCGAATATTGGGTATGGGCGATGTTGCGACCTTAGCCGAGCAGGCCAAGGCGGCTTTCGATGGTGATACATCAAAAAAACTTGAGGCTAAGTTTGCAAGTGGGGAGGATTTTACTCTCGGGGATTTTCTGGACCAATTAAGTGCCATGTCAAAGATGGGTAGTATGTCGAAGCTTCTTGGGATGTTGCCAGGTAATGCCGCGATGAAAAAACAGATTGAAAACTTTGATGATGGTGAGATTGTTCGCACAAAGGCCATCGTTGAATCGATGACACCCCATGAGCGTGCCGATCCAAAAGTTCTCAATGGTTCGCGTAGGTCTCGTATCGCCCTTGGCTCTGGCCGAAAGGTATCTGAGGTCAATACTCTCGTAGATCGATTCAGTGCGGCACAAAAGATGATGCGCCAGGTTCGAAGCGGCGGTATGCCTGCAGGGATGGGTGCGATGGCGATGCCGGCAATGGCCCCGATCAGGCCACAATCGGCCCCGAAGAAGAAGTCAAAGTCGGGTAATCCAGCTAAGCGAGCCATAGAGGAGTCACAGTAAGGATTTCGCGTATTCACCGCTCTGATGGCACAATAGGGAGTCTGTTGAAGGGGCCCTCTACCCCCTCACAACATCCATTCGACCAAATAGTTAAATCTCTTCACTGCGCACCCCGCTGTGGAGAAGAGATATGACACATAGAAAAAACAGGAGATAACTTTTTTGGCAACAAAAATCCGTTTGATGCGTATGGGCAAGATCCGCACACCATTTTTTCGTGTGGTAGTCACCGATTCTCGTAAGGCACGTAATGGTCTCTCTATTGAAGAGATCGGGCGCTATGCCCCAGGCCAAGAGCCATCACTTATCGAGATCAACTCAGAGCGTGCTCTGTACTGGCTTGGAGTCGGTGCACAGCCATCCGAAGCTGTAGAGGCGTTACTGAAGATCACAGGGGATTGGCAGAAGCACAACTCTCTGCCAGGCACAGAGGGCACTTTGCGTGTCGCACCGGCGCGTATCGGTAAGCATGTTGCCTATGAGGCGGCTGTAAAGAATGCGATGGATGAGCCAAAAGAGGGTGCAACGACTTTAAAAAAGAAGGCTCAGGAGAAGTTAGCGGCAAAGGCCAACCCAGTCGTGTCCGAACCCGTGTCCGAATCAATCGCAGTGGATGCGGTCTCCGAAGTGTCCGAGCCCATGTCCGAACCGACCGAAAATCTAGAGGTGGCACAGGTTCCAGCTGAAGTTACGACTACAGATGCAGTGATTGAAACAGAAACGGTCACCGAGTAGCCATGATGGATGAGGCTCTAGAGCATTTAGTGAAGGGAATCGTCGATAATCCGCAGGATGTCATTGTCACCGAGAAGACGCATCGCCGTGGAACGACCCTTGAGGTCCGTGTGAATCCTGAGGATATTGGCAAGGTGATCGGTCGTAATGGCCGCACTGCTAAGGCACTACGCACCGTTATAAGCGCGCTCGCAGGTCGCACAGTTCGTGTCGATCTCGTCGAGACCGACGAACCTAACTAAGTAGCACTTCACCTAAGCCATGCGTTTACTCGTAGGGCGAATCGGGCGTGCCCATGGAATTCTGGGTGAGGCAACGATTGAGGTACGTAGTGATGAACCAGAGAAGCGATTTGCTCTCGGTGCCCAACTACACAGTGACGAACATGGGGTTCTTACGATTACCTCTGGGCGTGTTCACAACGGCATCTTGCTCCTTGGTTTTACCGGTTATACCGATCGAAATCAGATAGAAAGGCTGCGCAACACCCTCATCTATGCCGAGGTCGATATTGATGAGGCAGGTGAGGATACAAATGATTACCACGTTCTACAGCTCATCGGGTGCAGTGCATATCTTGAATCAGGAGAGCTCTTTGGTGAGGTAACCGATGTGATCAATCTTCCAGGCCAGGATCTTCTGGCTATTAAAACCCCCACACATGAGAGTCTGGTTCCCTTCGTCCATCAACTCGTTCCAATAGTCGATGTAAAGGCCAAGCGCTTAGTTGTTATTCCGCCCGATATGAGTGGAGTCATCTCATGAGGATTGATGCGGTCACGATTTTTCCTGACTACTTTGCACCTCTTACGCTCTCACTACTGGGAAAAGCGAGCGAGGCAGGGATAGTTGATTTTCATATCCATGACCTACGCTCTTTCACGAGCAATAATCATCATGCAGTAGATGACACCCCGTATGGAGGTGGAGCTGGGATGGTGATGTTGCCCGAGATCTGGGGCTTAGCCCTTGATCCATTGATGGTAGAGGACACGGATTTAATCATCTTGAGCCCAGCTGGAAAGCGCATTGATCAAAAGATGGCACAACGTTTTTCCGGTGCATCTCACCTTGTCTTTGCATGTGGGCGTTATGAGGGTATT
>JABMMN010000076.1 GCA_013205535.1 Candidatus Planktophila sp. | reverse complement strand
GTCTCAAACATCTCAGTCTTAGATTCCAACTGATCAAATGCTGGTGCATTACGGTGGATTGGCCAACGCTCTTTGATGTCGAGTGAAGAGGTTGGAACGTCCATTGACTCACCAAGTGTGTTGAATACGTGGCCCTTAGTCACATCGCCAACAGGTACTGAGATTGCTGAACCTGTATCGCTGACTTCTGTTCCACGGATCATTCCATCTGTTGGTTGCATAGAGATCGCGCGCACGAGGTTGTCACCAATGTGCTGTGCTACTTCCATAGTCAAGGTACGCGTTGTACCTGACATGGTTACCTCTACGTGTAGCGCGTTGAAAATCGCTGGCATTGAGTCGGCGGGGAATTCAATATCCACGACCGGTCCAATAACGCGAGCTACGCGACCTTTACCTGTTGATGCCGACATCATTCACTCCCTGCACTAGCCGAGGCCAACGCGTCTGCGCCGCCAACAATTTCACTGATCTCTTGGGTAATTTCAGCCTGACGGGCTGCGTTCGCAAGTCTTGTCAGAGACTTGATTAGATCATCGGCGTTGTCAGTCGCCGATTTCATTGCTCGACGCCGCGCAGCATGCTCGGAGGCAGCTGATTGGAGCATCGCGTTAAATACTCGAGCCTCGATGTAACGGGGTAAGAGTGCATTGAGCACAACCCCGGCATTAGGTTCGAATTCATACATAGGGAGCAATCCGGCAGGTGCCGGTGTCTCACTCTCTACAACTTCCAATGGAAGCATGCGCTTGGCCATGGCGTTTTGTGTCAGCATCGATTTGAACTCGGTGAAGACAATATGGATCTCATCTACTCCAGCTGCATCGACCTGGGCATCTGCAACAAAGGCGGCGATAAGAGCGTTAGCGACCTCTTTGGCATTCTCATACGTTGGATTATCCGAAAAGCCACTCCACTGCCCGGCAATCTCCCGATTACGAAAGCGATAATAGTTGACGGCTTTTCGTCCGACTAGATATGACTTGGTCGCAAGTCCTCGCTCTTTCAAAAGAGCGGCTAACTGCTCACCCTCTTTTATCGCATTGTTCGAGTAGGCACCGGCCATTCCACGATCGGCTGAGATAATCAGAATCGCTGCACGGATAGGGTTTTCCGATGTAGTTGTCAAAGGGTGATTGGTCGAAGAGTAAGAGGCGACTGCAGATACCGCACGTGTCAACTCGTTCGCATAAGGCGTCGATGCATTGACCCGTTGCTGCGCTTTGACGATACGAGATGCCGAGATTAACTCCATGGCCTTCGTAATCTTTTTAGTCGCTTTAACTGATCTCATGCGTCTGCGATAAACGCGAAGTTGGGCACCCATTTTTTACTTCTTCACCGCCGGCGCTACATATCTAGTTATCTGCTCCGCGCCTTCACCATCAAGGGCATCGACAGGGGCATCATTGACGATGGCAGAGGCCGAGCTCTTGAAGATCTTTTTGAAGTCATCGACTGCTATCTGCATCTTGGCGACCGTGTCATCTTCAAGAAGTTTGGTCTCTGAGATGACGGTAAAGATCTCTTTGCGCTCACGCCCGATGAATTCAAGGAGCTCTGCCTCAAAGCGGCGAATATCGGCCACTGGCACTGAGTCCAGAGCGCCAGATGTACCGGCCCAGATAGAGACGATCTGCCTCTCGAGTGAATACGGTGAGTACTGACCCTGCTTGAGTAGCTCCACCATCCGGGCTCCACGCTCTAGTTGCGCTTTCGATGCCGCATCTAAATCAGAGCCAAATGCCGCGAAGGCCTCGAGCTCACGGAACTGCGCAAGATCAAGGCGCAAACGTCCAGCGATCTTTTTCATCGCCTTTGTCTGAGCTGAGCCACCTACACGAGAGACAGAGACGCCTACGTTGATCGCTGGGCGAACACCGGCGTTAAATAAATCCGTCTCTAGAAAGCACTGTCCATCAGTAATCGAGATGACATTTGTAGGGATAAATGCAGATACGTCATTTCCCTTGGTCTCGATGATTGGTAGCCCAGTCATCGAACCACCACCAAGCTCATCTGATAACTTGGCACAACGCTCTAGAAGGCGTGAGTGTAAGTAAAAGACATCGCCAGGGTATGCCTCACGACCTGGTGGGCGACGAAGTAAGAGTGAGACTGAGCGATATGCCTCGGCCTGCTTCGAGAGATCATCAAAGACGATGAGAACATGCTCACCTTTGTACATCCAGTGCTGACCAATAGATGAGCCAGTGTAAGGAGCCAAATACTTAAAGCCAGCGGGATCAGATGCAGGAGATGCAACAATGGTTGTGTACTCCATCGCTCCCGCCTCTTCAAGAGCGCCCTTGACCGCTGCGATAGTTGAACCTTTTTGTCCAATAGCGACATAGATGCACTTAACTTGCTTTTTCTTATCGCCAGATTTCCAGTTCTCTTTCTGATTGATAATCGTATCGACGGCAACTGCAGTCTTACCAGTTTGGCGATCACCGATGATGAGCTGACGCTGTCCACGACCGATAGCTGTCATCGCATCGATAGCTTTAATTCCAGTGGCCAGTGGCTCTTTGACGGGCTGGCGTTGAACGACAGAGGGAGCCTGAAGTTCCAGCGCACGGCGGGCATCGGCCTTGATCTCACCTTTGCCATCGATTGGACGACCCAGTGGATCTACAACGCGACCAAGGAATGCATCACCAACGGGCACGGAGAGAATCTCACCAGTGCGACGTACTGATGTTCCCTCTTCAATACCCTCATATCCCCCGAGAATAACGACACCAATCTCACGGACATCAAGATTAAGTGCTAATCCGAGTGTGCCATTTTCAAACTGTAGGAGTTCATTTGCCATTGTCGATGGCAGGCCTTCAACACGTGCGATTCCATCACCTGCCTGGCTAACGGTTCCGACCTCATCGCGCGCTGCAACACCTGGATCGTATGACTTAACAAAATTTGCTAAGGCGCCCTGTATCTCGGCCGGATTGATTGTGAGCTCTGACATGTATCTCTCCCTTTATTTGCTTCCGACTACGGCGCGTGCGGCCCCAGCCAAACGATTTGAAACTGTTCCATCTACTAAATCATCTGCGAACTTGATTGAAACTCCACCGATAACAGATGGATCGATCTCGATATTGATTCGCACAGGTTGTCCCACCTGCTTATTAAGGGCGGTAGACAAGCGCTCCTGCTGCTGCGAACTCATTGGAGCGGCTACACGAATCAGGGCAATGACGCGATTGCGTCGTGCGGCAAGGGCGTGTGCATAATCGGCAAAGGCCGATTCGATGCTGCGCCCACGCCAGGTATTTACTAACTGCGAAACCAATCTCACAGTTGAATCACATGCACCAGTAAGAATTCCACGAACAAGATTCGCTTTTGCCATCTTGGCATCTGAAGTCAATGCCTTGCGCAGCTCAGGTGAGCCTGCGATAGCGCGCGAGGCGGTAAAGATCTCATCCTCCACGCGATCGAGCTCACCTGCGATATTGGCAGCCGATGCCTCTGCCTCAATGGCCAGCGCCTCGATGACAAGGACAAGATCCTTCGGAGCAGACCAGCGCATTGCGGCGATCTCAGAGGTAATTGTGAGCGCAGGTACAGTGATTTTCGCTCCAAATAACTCTGAGATAAGTACTGACTTTGATGTCGCATCGCGGGAGGAGTCGGTTAAAGCACGGCGAAGTGCGATATTCGTATCGAGCACATCGGCGACGAAGAAAAGTTCAACACTCAGAGTAGATGCAGCCTTTGTATCTACGCCCTTGACGGCAGCATCTAATCTCAACCGTGCAGTCACAAGTGACTGACGGCTGGCGCCTCCAAGGTGAGCTCTCATGATCTACTTACTTTTCTCTAAATCATCTAGGAATCGTTCGACAACGCGTGATTGTCTGGCTGCATCATCGAGTGATTCGCCAACGATTTTTGATGCAAGTTCGACCGCGAGTGTGCCTACCTCTGTGCGAAGCGATGTGATCGCCTGCTGGCGCTGGGCCTCAATCGATGCTTGGGCCGTTGCGGTGATGCGTGCCGCCTCTTCTTGAGCCTTTGCACGCAGGTCTTCAATGATCGATGCTCCCTGGGCTCGAGCATCCTCGCGCAGCGTCTGCGCTTCGGCCTGTGCATTAGCTAGCGCTTCGGTGTACTGAGCCAGTGCGCGTTGAGCCTCCAACTGCGCCTTTTCAGCACGCTCAATACCACCTTGGATTGCGTTGGTGCGATCGGTGAATGCCTTTTCAAACATCGGTGCTACAAATTTGCGCAGGGTCAAGAAGAGAAGAATGAAAGCGATTGCACCGACCACAAGCTCTGCAGTATGTGGAATCAGCGGATTAATCTTCTCCTCCGCAGCCAAGTTAACAAATTGCATCAGATCTCCTTAGTTTCAAAGAATCAAATTGGATAAAAATTAGAGAACGAATGCGAGAACGAGACCAAAGAGTGCAAGAGCCTCAGCAAGAGCGAACCCAAGGAACGCTATCGGCTGGAGCACGCTGCGTGCCTCTGGTTGACGTGCTACACCGTTGATATAGGCCGCAAATATCAGACCGGTTGCGATTCCGGGACCGATTGCCGCTAAGCCGAAGCCAACGAGGTTGAGTGTGCCTTCCATGTTTTTCTCCTTATTTCCTATTAGTGCTCGTCGGCAAGAGCGCCGGCGATATAGAGAGCTGCTAGCAGGGTAAAGATATACGCCTGCAAACATTGGACCATGAATTCGAAGAAGGTCAGGGCGATGCCAATAATGAAGGCAAATGGACTGATCAACTTCAAACCAATAACACCCTGGAGTAGATGTTCCCCACCCAGGATAAATACGAGTAACAAAAGGTGGCCCGCGAACATATTCGCAAACAAACGAAGAGCTAGTGTGGCTGGGCGGACCACGAAAAATGTCAGGATCTCAAGAGGAGTGATGAGGATGTATGCCGCCTTTGGAACACCAGGCATAAACATGATCTCTTTGAAGTACTTGATCGCACCCTGTTTGCGGATTCCGACATAGTGAAAGACGAGATAGATCGTCACTGCAAGGACATATGGGAATGAGACACGTGACATCGTGGGAAACTGCAAGAGGGGGATGATTCCAAACAAGTTGTTGACCAAAATGAAGGTGAAAAGGGTGAAGAGGTAAGGTACAAAGCGAAGGAAGTCATGACCGATGACATCTCTAGCCAAATCATTGCGTACGAAGCTGTAGATGGATTCGCCAGCGAACTGGAGCTTTGAGGGGACAATGGCCGCTCTGCGCGAAGCCAGGATAAAAAACACAGATATCAGGATGATGGAGAGGAAAACTAGGAAGATCGGCTTTGTTGTATAAGCGTTATCACCAAAGATGGGAGGTAGTTCGAAGTCGGCGCTGCTGGGAGGAACGAAGCCACCCTCACCGCTTGAACGCGTTACATTTCCCACGCACAACTCCTTTAGAACTACTCACAACCAGCCATGACGGGGAAATACGGGGGAAGCCTATTCCAGAGGCGCACGGGTTGAGAAATCCAACTGCCAACTCAATTTGTGGGACCGCTCACTCGCGACCGAAGCGCAGCCAGACCAGATAGATGGCCCCGCTGACTCCGATCAGCAGGCCGATCAGAGTCAGATAGCTCTTACCCAGCCACTGGTCCAGACCGTAGCCGATCCCTCCCCAAAAGAGCAGGCCCGATAGCAGATAGCCAAAGATCGACCACATCGCACTCTCTTCACGCTTTACCATGGGCAGACTCCTTAGGGTCGTTTCTGCGGCAGGGGCAAATGTAGGCGAAGTTTCATAAAACTGGCAATCTCACCCCAGAGCCAGGCGATTGTGAGAACCGATGCTGTGATTCCAAAGGCAAGGCGACTGATAGTGGCCCGATCGGTGAATTTTGCGATCGCCCATAGCAGTAGACCAAGAGAGAAGAGTTTTGCAAAGTAGGAGAAGAGAGCCATCGCCATCGTTGAAATGGGGTCTAAGTTTCGGCTCAGGTGCGAGAGCGCAATATGGACGATAAAGAAGATGACAACAACAAACTGAGCAAGAAGTGCGCCATAGAGACCGCTTGAGCCTTGCGTGAGTGTAGAGATGATAATTGCAATGACACCTACGAAAAGAGTTGGTATGAAAGCCCCACGGAGTAATCGTGATTCATTACTACTCATAGAGAGAGACTCTCTTTCCAACGCGAGAAGTTGCAATAGTTAGTGCGATCAAAACAGCGGCTGTAGTGAGAGCTACCCACCACGGTGCAAAGGCCAAGACTGTTACTGGAAAGGCTATCGTCGCAGTCCAGAGATAGAGAATAGAGGCGGTTTTTATCTGTGAGTTACCTGCACTCAATAAACGGTGGTGCAGATGTTCATTATCGGGTGCAAAGGGAGATTTACCAGCTCTGACTCGGCGCCCGACTGCCAGGAGCAAATCTGCCAATGGAATAGCCAGAACGGCAAATGGTAAGAGAAGAGGCAAGAGAGTTGGTCCCGCTGATTCAGCCGAGATCGCATTGGGATCGACTTGGCCGGTCAATGTGATTGCAGCCGATGCCAATAAAAGCCCTAACAACATCGATCCACTATCTCCCATAAAAATCCGTGCCGGGTGTGCGTTATGAGGCAGAAAGCCGATGCATAGCCCGACTAAAACCGCAGTGATTAGGGATGGTGCACCCGCACGGCTGAGGCCAAACTCAACTGCAAGCAGATAGGCAAAGGCAAAGAAGGCGACACCTGAGATAGCCACGATTCCAGCGGCTAATCCATCAAGCCCATCTATGAAGTTCACGGCATTAATTATTATCACCACGATTAAGACGGTAAGTAGTTGTCCAATACTTTGGGGCAAGGTAATAACACCGTTGATCGGTAGCCATAAGATTTGGATTCCATAGAGCAATAAGATGCTCGCAGCAAAGACTTGGCCTGCAAGCTTTGTGAGGGCATCTAATTGAAAGCGATCATCTGCCATGCCAAGCAAGACAATCACAGTTGCCGCGAGGAAGATTCCTTGTGACTCACGACCAAAGGATTTTCCGACCAATGGCAGATGGTTGACGATCAAAAAGGTCAGGCTCATAGCCATCCACATCGCAACTCCACCCCAGCGAGCAGTTGGTGTCGTATGGATATCTCGGCCTCGGATTTGGGCTACTGCACCGAATCGAATCGCTTGGCTGCGCACATAGGGAGTAATGAGATAACAGAGTGCAGCAGATACAAGCAGAGTGACTAGGTACTCACGCATTAAACGAGTTAGGCCCGATAGATTGGAAAACGTGCAGTAAGGGCATGAACCTCAGTTTTGATCGATGCATGGACTGAGGCATCATCGCTTGCGATCGCGCGAGCGATAAGAGATGCAATCTGCTTCATCTCTTCAACACCCATTCCCTGGGTCGTTGTCGCAGGGGTTCCAACGCGCACACCACTTGTCACTCCTGGTTTTTCTGGATCATATGGAATCGAGTTCTTGTTCATTGTGATTCCAGCGGCCCCGCAGCGCTCATCGGCGACCTTGCCAGTGACACCGGTGCTGCGAATATCCATCAAGGCGAGGTGAGTCTGTGTTCCACCCGATACTGCGCGCATACCTTGCGCTTCAAGTGCGCTGGCTAACGCTTGGGCGTTGACGATGACATCTTTGGCATATTTTTGATAGCTATCCGTCGCGCACTCGGCCAGGGCGACCGCCTTACCTGCTACTGCCGACATTATTGGCCCTCCCTGCATGCCGGGAAAGACGGACTTGTCGATCGCGGCGGCATGTTCGGCCTTGGCCAAAATCATTCCCCCGCGTGGTCCACGCAGGACTTTATGTGTTGTGAATGAGACGGCATCGGCATATGGCACAGGGGATGGAATCGCTTTGCCGGCTACCAAGCCAATAAAGTGCGCAGCATCGACCCACATAATCGCACCTACCTCATCGCAGATTGATCGAATCTTCTCGAAATCTATCAATGATGGATAAGCAGTTGCACCAGAGCAGATCATCTTTGGCTTTGTAGTTAAGGCTTTATCGCGTAGCTCGTCGTAATCAATGAGCTCGTTATCGGCGCGCACTCCATATGACTCGACGTTAAACCACTTGCCCGAAAAGTTGACTGCCGAACCATGTGTCAGGTGACCGCCATGTGGCAGTGACATCGCAAGGACTGTATCTCCCGGCTTGGTAAAGGCCTGATATATGGCGATATTGGCACTAGCACCTGAGTGAGGCTGGACATTTGCATGGTCTGCTCCAAACAAACTCTTTGCTCTCTCAATGGCGAGGATCTCGGCCTTATCGACCTCTTCGCATCCCCCGTAGTATCGCTTGCCAGGATAACCCTCGGCATACTTATTTGATAACGTCGAACCCATAGTCGCTAATACAGCACGTGAGGTGAAGTTCTCAGATGCGATCAACTGCAAGTTAGTCTGTTGACGGTTGAGTTCAGATAATAAAACCCCGGCGATCTCGGGATCCTGCCTCGTGAGAACATCAAAATCAGGGCCATAGAAAGTGGACATGGCTAAATCTTATATCGCAGTGGCTCCCGGCGCGACACTTTGGATTTGCGCCAGCGAAATAGCGCCAACCCTTATCACTCGCACACCCGTCTCATCGGCTTCGAGCACAGTTGTGATGGGGCCTTTACGTAGACTCCCATAGTTGAACTGCAACGCTAAATCCGAGTCTAAAACGAGGATATCGCTCAAGGCCTTTGGGATAGGGCGACCAACTCGCACCGCACTTGCCACGGCTAGGGGTCCACTTCCTGCAACAAGGGCTTGAGCAAACTTACTTCTTGGAACTCGGATGCTGACTCGATCCAACTGATTTGCATCACCCAAATCCCATGTCAATCCCGTTTGTGGCCGCAGGTTCATTGACAACATTCCTGGCCAGAATTTTTTCATTAGTGCGCCAATTTCTGGAGTGATCTCACGTACAACACCCTGTGCGGTCTTTGTACTACCAACTAGTACTTGAGCTGCAGTGAAAAGTGGATCACCACGCAAGACATGCATCGCACGTACAGCATCGTGCTTAAAGGCATCGCATGCAAATGCATAACTATGCTCGAGTGGAATCGCAATGATGTATCCCTCAGAGATCGCTTTAAGTGCCTTGTTGACATGACGGCTCTGTTCACCTTTTTTCAAATCAATCTCTTTGCCCATGCTTACCTCCTCACCGCACTCGTCCAGCGTGGACGAGCGACTAGATCATCATGGAGTGTAATACTCAAAAAATCCGAGGCTAATTCACCGGCTATCGCCGCTGCCTGATTTTCAGTATGTTCGATGACTAATACTCCTGCAGGTTTAAGTAGGCGGGCCGCTGCCTTTATAAAGATCCTTGGTAGCTCCATCCCACTCGGTCCACCAAAGAGGGCGGCATGGGGCTCAAAGCCGATGACATCGCGCGGCAGTTCTTGGGCATCTGGAATATATGGTGGGTTTGCTATGACGACATCACACTTGACCCCCGGAAGCACATCGGCGACATCACCCTCGACTACTCGCACATTCTCAGCGATCACTGAGACATTTTTCTTCAGCCAATAGATAGCCTCAGGGGATTTTTCGACGGCGATAACACGGCTACCTGGTGCCTCTGTGGCGATTGCTAGTGCCAATGCGCCTGAGCCTGCACCTAAATCGATGATACTTACTGGAGATGGAAGATTCTTGATATGTGTCAACACCGCATCAACTAATAACTCCGATTCAGGACGTGGCACCAAGACGCCAGGACCAACGGCGATCTCTAAATATCGAAAGGGTGCTACTCCTGTTAAATATTGGAGTGGTTCATGGTTGATACGCCGCTCCATTAAGTTTAAGAACTGCTCCTGGAATACTTCACTCTCACTTACTTCGCTCAGAACCCTCTCGACTAGAACTGGATTATGAAGATCCATGCGTGAAATTCCCAAGACATGCGCTAACAAATACTCGGCATCGACCTGTGAGATTCCTGATTCAGACAAGTGTGATTTTGCATCACGCAATATCTCTTTAATGTCCATACATTATTACTTTGTGCTCGCCAGACGTGCTGCCTTATCAGCATCGATTAAGGCTTGAATCAAAGCATCCAGATCGCCATTCAAGACCGCATCCAGATTATTTGATTTGTAGTTAACCCGATGATCACTGATACGGTTTTCAGGATAGTTGTATGTGCGGATTCGCTCTGATCTATCCACGGTGCGCACTTGGCTCTTTCGCTCGGCCGATGCCGCTGCCTCCGCTGCCTCCTGTGCCGCAGCCAACATGCGGGCACGCAGAATTCGCAGCGCTGACTCCTTATTCTGTAGCTGACTCTTCTCATTTTGGCATGAGACGACAATGCCTGTTGGTATATGTGTCAGACGCACTGCAGAGTCAGTGGTATTTACTGACTGCCCACCAGGACCTGATGAACGGTAGACATCCACCCGTACATCATTCATATTCAAATCAACGTCAATCTCTTCAGCCTCTGGCAAGATCAAAACACCGGCCGCTGATGTATGAATACGGCCCTGGCTCTCGGTCTCGGGCACACGCTGCACCCGGTGGACTCCCCCCTCGAATTTGAGGCGTGCATAAGGAGACTCTCCTGGGGCGCTTACACCCTTTGATTTGACTCCGACTGAAATATCTTTGTAGCCGCCCATCTCACTCTCGGTCGCATCAATGATTTCAACTTTCCAGTTATGGCGCTCTGCATATCGCATATACATGCGCAGCAAATCTCCGGCAAAGATCGCAGACTCATCACCGCCGGCACCAGCCTTGACCTCTAAAATTACATCGCGGTCATCATTTGGATCGCGTGGAAGTAATAGCTCCTCTAGATGCGAAGCTGCAGCGATAGCGATGGCCTGCAGCTCTGGAATCTCAGATGCAAAATCGGCATCGGTTGTAGCCAACTCTTGCGCAGCTGATACATCATCCTCGGCAGTTTTCCAGGCTTTAAAGCCGGCAACGACTGGACCTAGCTGGGCATAGCGCCGACCTAGTTTTCGGGCATTGCCCTGATCTTCATGGATAGCGGGATCAGCCATCGCAGCTTCGAGTTCGGCGTATTCGCGGACCATCTCGTGGGCCGATGCAAAGCGATCCTTACTCATGTGGACTCTCCTTCCTTGCAATCTAGTTAAGTGGTGGGGTTTGAGAAATAAAAAAACCGCGACCACAACCTAAGGGTTGCGATGCGGTCTCTTTAAAAAGCTACTTAGCTTCGGCGCTCTTTTTTCCAAAGCGCTCTTCGAACTTAGCTACGCGTCCACCAGTATCTAGGATGCGCTGCTTGCCGGTATAGAACGGGTGGCATACAGAACAGACTTCAACGTAGATTGAACCGCTGGCAACAGTTGAGCGAGTAAGAAACTTCTCACCGCAACCACAGGTTACCTGGGGCTCTTTGTACTCTGGGTGGATC
>JABMMN010000075.1 GCA_013205535.1 Candidatus Planktophila sp. | reverse complement strand
GAGCTAACAACCCGATGCACACACACGCTTTGAAACGCTTGAATGCAGGGGGAAACCTATCAGCATCCGAGGCCTTGCTGCACGCGTGTGCTCTTGCCAAACTAGGGCCATGAGCCGTTGGGAAATAAGGGTTGCCCTATCTCTGACTCTCTTTCTGGCTGGGAATATGTATGGTGCAGAGGCGGCGCAGCCGACGGTGGTAGATGCCATCGCAAAACTTGCAGTCAAAGGCAGAGCGGCCAAGACCGGATACACCAGGGCTGCGTTCGGGCCGGCCTGGTCTGATGTTGATCGCAATGGCTGTGATACCCGCAACGATATTCTCAATCGAGATCTGAGTTCGATTATCTACAAGGTAAGTTCCAAAGACTGTGTCATTTTATCTGGGATATTACTTGATCCATATTCGGGGGAGAGTATTGATTTTCTGCGTGGGGTCAGCACAAGCTCAGATGTGCAAATAGATCATGTCGTTGCACTATCAAATGCATGGCAGACAGGTGCCTTCAAATTAACCCTTGCTCAAAGAACCGCCTTTGCAAATGATCCTGGTAATTTGTTGGCGGTGAAGGGGAGATTGAATTCGCAAAAGGGTGATGGGGATGCTGCGACATGGCTACCACCACGAAAGAGTTACAGGTGTGAGTACGTGACAAAGCAGGTATCGATCAAAGCAAAGTATGGTTTATGGCTTACCGCCCCAGAAAAAGAGGCGATGATTCGGATACTCAAGACATGTCCGTAAAAGGCTTTGCCGACTGATTAATTTCTACCACTCTGTTGGGGCAAGACTGGTGGGCCAGAGTCTTAACTAAAAGTGGGGTGAACGACGGGGCTCGAACCCGCGACATCCCGGACCAAAACCGGGTGCTCTACCAGCTGAGCTACGTCCACCATGAGTACGTCAGTCTACCTTCTCGTCCAGGGGAGCTGGGGCGAATACTGCACTGCGGTAATAAGCCAGCTCTGCGATCGAGTCTTGGATATCTCCTAAGGCGCGGTGATTACCGGTCTTAGCAGGGGCTTTGAAGTAGGCCTTGGGATACCAGCGGCGCGCTAACTCTTTTATCGATGAGACATCAATGGTTCTATAGTGAAGAAAATCATTGAGAAGAGGCATATCGCGGGCGATGAAGGAGCGATCAACGCCGACTGAGTTTCCAGCCAAAGGGGATTTACCCGGCTCGACTCCGCATCCCAATAAGTATGTAATAACTTTGAGTTCGGCCTCTACCAAAGAGAGCCCTGTGGGTATTTCGGTAATCAACCCGGAGGCGGTGTGCATGGCGCGCACGTACTCGCTCATGCCAGATAATTTCTCTGGGCTGGGGCAGATGACGGTTGCGACCCCTTCATTGATTATCTTTAAATCAGAGTCGGTCACAAGGACGGCGATCTCTACGAGGGCATCCTTTTCAAGGGATAGGCCCGTCATCTCGCAGTCGATCCAGATGAGGTTGGGGAAGGGGACAGTTGCGCTCATGCTCGCAGTCTAACCCAGAGCCATCCACCCAATGAATGGCAGGTGTTCACCGTGCGTTTACTCTCGTAGGGCTTTGCGTTCACCATCTATGGGTTTCATTCAACATGTTGAAGGCCTCCTTCTACGTCTATTTTGTCAACCAATACGTTCTGAAAGGGACATAATGAAAAATCTCTTGGGCAAAGCCGTACGAGGCTTTGCAGTAATCGTCATGATCACCTCTGTTATCTCAGAGCCATCATTTGCAAATGTAAAAGAATATCCAGTAGGAAACCTCCTGGAGTGTGCATCACGCAATAAATTAGCCGATCACAACGGCCTACAATACAAGTGCAGCATTTCAGGTGGTGGACTTAAGTGGAAGAAGACTGGTCTTAAGGCTGGAAGCACAACTACTGCTGGGCCTGCCGTGGATCTTTCAAAGTTCAAAGATGTCACTGGCTCAATCGCAATTGACGGCTCAAGCACCGTCGGACCTCTTACAACGGTAGCGGCCGAAGGCTTTCAAAAGGCGTCACAAACAAAGATCACAGTCGGAATCTCGGGTACTGGTGGTGGAGCTACTAAGTTCTGCAACGGTGAATTAGATATGGCGAATGCTTCTGCGTCTTACAGTGCCACCCAGCGCGAACTTTGTGCAAAAAATGGAATCACATTTACAGAACTTCGTGTCGCAACCGATGCACTAACCGTCGTGGTAAATCCCAAGAACTCTTGGGCACAGTGCCTCACAACTGCGCAACTCAAGAAAATTTGGGAGCCAGGTAGCAAAGTGAAGTTCTGGAACCAAGTTGATCCAACCTGGCCTCGCGTGGCCATGCCACTATTTGGCGCTGGTACAGACTCTGGAACTTTTGAGTACTTTACTGAGGTAATTAATGGCAAGCCAGCTCGCCGATCACGTACTGACTACACACCAACCGAGGACGACAACGTCACAGTCAATGGTGTCAAGCGCTCGACCGGTGCACTCGGTTACTACGGACTCTCGTACTACAAAGAGAACACAGATATAAATAAGGCTGTCCAGATAGATGGCGGCAAGGGCTGCGTCTCTCCTGGCCTTGAATCCGTGCTTGCTGGCACATATGTCCCACTAGCTCGCCCTCTCTTTGTCTATGTAAATGATGCAAAGGCCAAGAGCAACAAAGCTGTGCTACCTTTCCTAGAGTTCTATGCTTTGCAACTTGATAGTTTGGCAGAGAAGGCAAAGTTCCTTGGTTTGACCGCTCCCCAAAAGGCTGATCTAGATAAAGCTATTAAAACCCTTAAGGGATAGTTCGGTTTCTTCCAGATAGTTTCACAATTAGTGTAAGAGGAGATGTGGCGTGGGTGAAGTGAAGGTCGGACATAAGTCTGTCCTTCTATCACCCTCGCCCCATCTTTCTCGAAGATTAAATACTCAACGTGTAGCTCGCTACACCATGCTTCTTGCAACGACAATGTCAGTCATCGTCACAGTAGGAATCGTTGCCTCTCTCTTTCCGACTGCTGTCCGAACTATGATCACTATCGGGACCCAAATCATTGGAATCAGTTGGGCACCTCTTTTTGAGCCACCCGAATATGGAATCCTTCCTCTGTTCACAGGTACCATCTTTATCGTCGCAATTGCGATGCTCGTTGCAGTTCCCGTTGGTTTGGCTGCAGCTATCTTTCTCAGTGACTACGCCACTTTTAATCTACGCCGCGTTGTAAAACCAATTCTTGAGATTCTTGCGGGAATCCCGACTGTAGTGTTAGGCCTTTTTGGACTCTACGTTGTCAATCCACTCTACGTCGAAAAGTATTGGCCAATCGGAGAGCCCCTTGCCTACTCTGCCCTAGGTGCAGGTTTTGTTACTGGCATCCTCATCGTGCCGATCATCGCATCCGTTGCCGATGACGCTCTTTCGGCCGTTCCCCGTGCAATGCGAGAGGCTGCCTACGCCTTGGGTGCCACTCGTCGTGAGGTTGCTTCAAAGGTTGTCTTTAACGCTGGCCTTTCTGGGGTCGTAGCGGCGCTGATTCTCGCCTTCGCCCGTGCGTTTGGTGAAACGACAATCGCTCTCATGGTGGCTGGAAGCTATCCAAAGTTCACGGCAAATCCGGGAGATCCAATGATGAGTCTGTCTGCCTTTATTGGCTTTGCAGGTATAGGAGATGCAGAGGTCGGATCAAATGCCTATAACACCATCTTCCTCATCGGGGCCATCCTCTTCCTCATCACTCTGATCTTTAACATCGTGGGCAATCGAATTATCGCTAAATATCGAGAGGCGTATGAGTAAAGATGTCACAGACAATCTCTCTTAAGAGCCGTCTCTCTCCCCGAAGGACACTTATCGATGGGGCCTTTCGTTTCTTTCTCTACCTCAGTATTTTTATCTCCTTAGGAATGATCTTTTGGATTGTCAGCAGCCTTTGGAACGAGGCGGGATGGCTCCTATCGTGGGACTTGCTCACTAATTATCCCTCTTATGACATTGATAACGCTGGCTTTCAATCTCCATTGGTGGGCTCCTTGTGGGTCGTTGGTATAGCAACTCTCGTAGCCCTTCCTACGGGACTCCTCACCGCACTTTATCTAGAGGAGTTTGCAGGCAAGGGCAACAAGTTCTCACGGCTGATCGAGTTGAATATCCAAAATCTTGCGGGCGTTCCTGCCGTTGTCTTTGGTCTGATCGGATTAGCTTTTATCGTCAGAGGTTTTGTTAAATGGGGCTTTACAGTGGGCTCTGCAGCGGCGGTCATTGCGATGCTCATGCTCCCAGTGATTATCATCGTCTCGCGAGAGGCGATCAGAGCGGTGCCACCTTCTTATAGAGAGGGTGCTCTCGCCCTTGGGGCCACGCCATGGCAGGCGGTATGGCGATTGGTTTTGCCAAGTGCTATCCCAGGTACTGCGACGGGCTCGATCTTGGCCGTATCTCGCGCTATTGGAGAATCGGCTCCGCTACTTCTCCTTGGCGCACTCTCATTCGTAACATTCAATCCGACTGGACTTGATAGTCCATTCACCATCATGCCTCTCACGATCTTCAAATACGCCTCTGACTCTCGGGAGGAGTTCCAGATCTTGGCAAGTGCTGGAAGTCTCATTCTCATGGCCGTTCTCTTTATATTAAATCTCATCGCCATTATTCTGCGTGATATTGCGACAAGGAAGCGAAATGTCTAATGATTTACAAACGAAACAATTTCACACAGAGATCGTCGGTAACAACCAAGGGAGCGCGGCACAAATGAATGAAGTCAAGAGTGGTCCAAGAATTATCGATCCTGTCTTCACGTTGGAGGACGTTTCAGTCTCTTATGGCAAGTATGTGGCGGTAACAGATGTAAATCTGCAAATCCCTAGTAACGATATTACCGCCTTCATTGGTCCCTCCGGTTGTGGTAAATCAACTCTCATTCGAACATTGAATCGAACCAACGATCTCATCCCTGGCGCTTCGGTGGCTGGAAAGGTGATGTATCACGATGCGGATTTGTATGATTCAAAGGCTAGCGCCGTAGAGATCCGTCGGCGTATTGGAATGGTTTTCCAAAAACCAAACCCATTCCCCAAATCCATCTATGAGAATGTCGCCTTTGGGCCCAAGGTAAATGGTCGGCCAAAGAAATCTGAGCTTGATGAGATAGTGGAGAAATCCTTAAGAGGCGCTGCTTTGTGGGATGAAGTAAAAGACAGACTTGGCGCATCTGCCCTTGGTCTATCAGGTGGACAGCAACAGCGCCTGTGTATCGCTCGCTCACTCGCGGTTCAACCTGAGGTGATTTTAATGGATGAGCCATGCTCGGCCCTTGATCCAATTGCAACCCTTCGTATCGAAGAGTTGATGATGGAGCTCAAGAAGGAGTACACCATCGTGATTGTGACCCACAATATGCAACAGGCGGCTCGTGTGAGCACGTATACCGCCTACTTTGTGACCGAGGTAAATCCGCTTGGGGATCTTCGGACTGGAAAGTTAGTCGAGTACGACGAGACGAAGAAAATTTTTAGTACACCTTCAGATCCCCGCACGGAGGCTTACGTCACTGGAAAGATGGGCTAAGCAACTTCCTTCTTTCATTAAGAACCCAGGGCAACGAGGGTGGCCCTGGGTTCTTTTTTCCCACAATTGCCTGATGTTTACAAAGAATCTGCGCGCCTGGCAGGAATCGAACCTGCGACAACCTGCTTAGAAGGCAGGTGCTCTATCCGACTGAGCTACAGGCGCCTGTAGGGGTCGTGATGCACAGTCTACCGTTGCTAACCACTAAGGTTTCATCTCATGGCTGAGTTCATTTATACGATGAAGAAGGCGCGCAAGGCTCATGGTGAGAAAGTCATTCTCGATGATGTCACCCTCATGTTCTATCCCGGCGCCAAGATAGGTGTTGTTGGACCCAATGGTGCAGGTAAGTCCACCGTACTACAGATCATGGCCGGGCTACAGCAGCCATCAAATGGTGAGGCCTATTTAACCCCGGGCTTTAGCGTTGGAATTTTGTTACAGGAGCCAGTTTTAAATGAGAGTAAAAACGTCATCGATAACGTCAAAGAGGGTGTTGCCGAAACCGTTGCGATGCTAGATCGCTTCAATGTAATTAGTGAAGAGCTTGCAAATCCCGATGCTGACTACGACAAGTTATTGGCTGAGATGGGTGAGCTACAAGAAAAGCTCGATCACCGCAACGCCTGGGAGCTTGATTCACAACTTGAGCAGGCGATGGATGCCCTGCGCTGCCCGCCACCTGATGCTGATGTTTCGGTCTTATCGGGTGGAGAAAAGCGACGAGTTGCTCTCTGTAAACTGCTTCTGCAGGCTCCGGATCTTCTGCTCCTTGATGAGCCAACAAACCATCTCGATGCAGAATCTGTCCTATGGCTTGAGCAGCATTTAAATAAGTATGCCGGCGCAGTTGTTGCGATCACTCACGATAGGTACTTCTTAGACAACGTCGCACAGTGGATTCTTGAGCTCGATCGCGGACGGGCATATCCATATGAGGGCAACTACACCACTTATCTTGAGACTAAAGCTTCCCGACTCAAGGTTGAGGGTCAGAAAGATGCCAAGCGAGCAAAGCGGTTGACTGAGGAGCTCGAGTGGGTGCGCCAAAATGCAAAGGGCCGCCAAGTAAAGTCCAAGGCCCGTCTTGCACGCTATGAGGAGATGGCCGCTGAGGCCGACAAGATGCGTAAATTAGATTTTGAGGAGATTCAGATCCCACCAGGGCCGCGCCTTGGGAATGTCGTCATCGAAGTAGAGAATTTGGTGAAGGGTTTTGGTGATCGTGTTCTTATCGATGGCCTCTCATTTACTCTGCCCCGCAACGGCATCGTTGGAGTAATTGGGCCTAACGGTGCTGGAAAGACGACGTTATTTAAAACAATTATGGGAATGGAATCACCGGATTCTGGAGATGTAAAGATCGGTGAGACCGTGAAGATCTCTTACGTGGATCAATCCCGTGGCGGAATCGATCCGAAAAAATCTCTGTGGGAAGTTGTCTCTGACGGCCTTGATTTCATCAAGGTCGGAATGGTTGAGATGCCATCTCGGGCCTACGTCTCCTGCTTTGGCTTCAAAGGCCCAGATCAGCAAAAGCCTGCCGGCATCTTGTCGGGTGGAGAGCGCAACCGACTCAACTTAGCGCTTACTCTCAAGCAAGGTGGCAATCTCTTGCTCCTTGATGAGCCAACGAATGATTTGGATGTTGAAACCCTTGGCTCTCTTGAGAACGCCTTACTTGAATTTCCAGGGTGCGCCGTAGTGATCTCTCACGATCGCTGGTTCTTGGACCGCATCACGACACACATTTTGGCTTACGAAGGTGACTCAAAGTGGTTCTGGTTTGAAG
>JABMMN010000020.1 GCA_013205535.1 Candidatus Planktophila sp. | reverse complement strand
GCCATGGGAAGACTCCTTTGAGATATGTAAGGCTGCTAAAGCAAGAGGGAAAGTATCTCGCATTTCCTAGGCTGGTGGGAAATCAAAGTCAGAGCCCTAGAAGCCCGCTCAGCCGCGCCTTTGCGCTGGCAATGACGGCATCCACGGCCCTGACAGGCACCGATAAAAGCTCGGCTATCTCGGCTGAGGACTTTGATCGCAGATAGTGCAGAGTCAGAATAAATCGCTCCTCTTCGGGCATGGCTGCAAGAACCTGCGCCAGCATCAGGGGATCACTCACGAACCAAGGCTATCGCTGGATGCAAGCCTCCTGCTTGAAGCGTTGGCTAAATGAAGCTAACGAAATGATCGCGCAAAGCGTGCCAGCGACAGGCGCACACCTAAATAGAGCCCTGGTGAGATGAGGATGAAAATTAATCGTGGAGCCAGAACTTCCTCAGACCAATCAAATCGAGTAAGGCCTGGGTTAATCTCACTGAGCTCAAAGCGACCAGTACCTTTAATAATCCGACCCGTATGAAGAACATCGCATAGATATGGAGGGGTCCATGTAGTTACCTCCATGGTGTCAAGTATTCCAAGAGATTTGACACCAGTGAAGGCGCTGATGCATGTACCAATACCGTCGCGTACATGTGAAGTCACCCAGACCTTTGTCGCAAGCATCCACTCACCTTGTTTTTCCCAATCAACGAGTGAGTCCCATACTTGCGCAAGTGGTGCATTAATGGTCAGGGAGATTGCAAGATGATTCTTTCTCATTGCCTGCAGGCCTCAAGTGCATCTTCAACTGAAGTTGTCCATAGAATCAAATCACGCATACCTGGCTTTATAAACTTTTCAGACTCAAGATGCACGACTAAATCACGTAATGGGTCATAGACTCCAAAGGGATCCAGGATTACGACGGGCTTATCGTGGAACTTCAGATATCGCCCAACCCAGATTTCAAAAAACTCCTCCAATGTGCCAGCGCCCCCGGGTAAAGTGATAAATGCATCGGCGAGATCAGTGATCATGGCTTTGCGCTCACCCATAGTCTTTACAATATGGAGCTCATCATTTTCCTGATCTGCAAACTCAATATCAACTAGGGCCTGTGGAATGACCCCTATCGTGCGCCCAGCAACGGCGCGTGCGCCCCGAGACACTGCACCCATCATGGAAATGTGCCCGCCACCTGTGACTAACTCCCACGATGCACGGCCAATTCCTTCACCCAATCGATAGGCAAGATCAACATATTTTGGGTCAATCGTTGGTGAGGATGAGCAAAAGACGGCGATATGCATACGCGAAAGGATAGGGGTTAGGCTTCTCGCATGACGACTATCGCATCTGGATACGCGATCGCCTCGATGTCAGGTGAGACACTCCTTGATGCTTGGTTTCCATCGCCAGTCTTAGGGGCTTTAGAGCCTAAAGCCCCAGCCGAACTCACAGCTTTGGTTGGAAGGGACGATGCGCGAGCAATCAGTCGTGAGATCGCAAGTGTTGAGATTGATATCGGGGTTGCACCAATATCGGCACTCGATGTTTATCTGCGCCTGCACCTTTTGTCACATCGACTGATCAAACCTCACAATGCAAATCTAGATGGCATATTTGGACTTCTTACTAACGTTGTTTGGACATCTGTTGGTCCCTGTGCCGTTGAAGATTTCGAATCCACACGTGCACGCCTCATTGCCGCTCATGGCCATATCACTATCTTGAGTATCGATAAGTTTCCACGAATGCTCGATTATGTGGTTCCAAGTGGTGTTCGTATCGCAGATGCTGATCGGGTTCGATTAGGGGCCTACCTCTCCCCTGGAACCACGGTGATGCACGAAGGCTTTGTTAACTTCAATGCTGGAACCTTGGGAAGCTCGATGGTGGAGGGACGAATCTCTGCAGGTGTCGTCGTCGGAGATGGTAGCGATGTTGGTGGTGGGGCATCGATCATGGGAACACTCAGTGGCGGAGGTAAACAAGTAATCTCAATCGGTAAAAAGACGCTCTTAGGGGCGAACTCTGGATGTGGAATCTCACTTGGCAATAACTGCGTTATTGAGGCCGGAACCTATATCACCGCAGCATCCAAACTGCGCCTTCCTGATGGTGAGATTGTTAAGGCTGCATCCCTATCGGGTGCTCATGATCTCCTTTTTCGTAGAAACTCACTTGATGGCGCTCTTGAAGTACTCAGTCGCACTGGTACATGGGGCGGGCTTAATTCAATTCTGCACGCCAACTAAATCAAAATAGGCCGATGGAATCTTTGTTCGACTTCTAAAGGTTTCACCACGAATCGTAAACTGTGCTCCAGTGCTCGATGTTGCACGGATCTGCCCGACTGTTCCACTCTCATTACGTGACACTATCTCTAACGAGACGACATCAGGCATTAAAAATGCAGTGGCAATAATTGATTGCGCGAGCGTGCGGCTCCAGGTCACAAAGCGTGGGTTCAATGCTCTATCCAGACTTCCGGGATCATCGACAATCTGTGTAAAGGGCTTGGCACTACCCCAAGCGTTGAGTGCAAGCTCGGTCTTACCCCCCGAAGACGAGGAGAAGTATGCGCTTATGGGCCTACCCTCCTGAGTCATCACTAACCCCGCGCTTTGCAAGACGGTCTCCTTCCAAATCACCCCATATTTTTTTTCGATCTCTTTCGCATAACCGAGAAACATCTGATCCGATATCTCACCGTAGAGTTCACAATCACACCTCGATCGGTAGATACCTGCCTTACTCAAGGCATAACTTCGCGATGCAATCACCTGGGCTTTGAGGGCCTCAATTGGCCAGAATGATGGCATCTCACTTATCCCCCAAAGATATTCATCGGCTAAGCGCACAGAGTTGGTAAGTTCGAGTCGATATCCCAGAACGGGGTCCTTAACTGCACGCACCTGTATCTGACCATAGCGATACTTTTTTGTTGCTGCATTGTGCGTGACAGAAATCAATGCATCAACTCCAGTTAGATACCGTGTACCACTCCAGCGAATAGTAAAGCTCCGGCCTTTGGCAAAAGAGGTTACTTTTTTTCCAACGCTAATGCCAGGAATCACGCTGGCACCTGAAACAGTGAGATTCAGTGACGCCTTAGAGGAAAAAACCCCCAGAGGGACTACATCGCTTTTATCACTGATATCGCCCTCAAATAACTGGACGACTGAGCCATCTGTGCCAGTTGAGATCTTAGTATTAGTAAGTAAGTGACCGATATTTACTCTCAATATCTTTGAATCATCGACTGGCTCAATGACAACATCTTTATAGAAGTATTGAAGGATTTGGGGAGCACTTGACCCACTGATCGCCATCGACCTGGCACCCATCTGCGACATACCGACACCATGACCATAACCAGATCCTGTGAATGAGAAATCTGTTGGGATATCTACTGCAACTGCAGGGTGTGTGTTAACTACTAAAATAAGGAGTAGTGCTACAAGTGATTTAGACATCCTCATCGATGGCTGCACTCTTTCCCAGCTGCAAAAACTCTTGATAGGCATTGATCGTCGCATCGGGTGCACCGCGTTGCACCAACTTGCCCTTATGCAACCACGCGACGTCATTGCACACATCACGCAAAGTTGCCATTGCATGGCTGACGAGAATCAACGCTCGATCATCGCTACGCAACTCCTTGATACGGTTGAGGGATTTCTCCTTGAATTTCGCATCTCCTGTGCTCAAAGCCTCGTCCACAATCAAGATATCGGGCCTGACTGTGGCGGCAACTGAGAAGGCCAATCGAGAGAACATTCCCGATGAATATGTGCGCATGGGTGCATCGATAGCCTCTCCAAGTTCAGAGAACTCTGTGATCTCTTGAAAATGATCAGCGATCTCATCTCGCGACATACCTGCGGCGAGTCCGCCAAGGAAGACATTGTCACGACCTGACATCGATGGATTAAAGCCGACGCCGAGTGCAAGCAAGGTACTCACACTTCCAAAGACCTCTATACGCCCTTGTGATGGAGGAATAATTCCAGCAATAACGCGCATCATCGAGGATTTACCTGCACCGTTTGCCCCGATGACACCTAGTACTTGGCCATATTCAACATCGAGATCCACATTATCGAGTGCTCGAATCACTTGAGTTTGTTTTGAACCACGTCCCAAAGATTTTACACGCGCCTTCAACGTTGGCCTGCGATCGATTGCAGTGGTGTAGGTCAGACCAAGAGCGCGAACGCAAACTGCGATCTCTTTCGTCTTATGTGGACTAGAGGCGGACGGCAAATTCACGCTCCCTTGAGAGAAAGAAGTAGGTTCCGATCAGAAATACTCCGATGGCCCATGCAAGGGCGGCCAATAGGTTGGAGCCCTGTGGAGCTTGCCCATGCACGAGAGCCTGAGACCAGCTCTCAAGAATTGGAAAGAGTGGATTAAGAACTTGTAGAGATCTTAACGCCGGTTTGAGTGCAGATGCCTCATAGAGAATCGGAGAGAGATACAAGAGTGTTCGCGTCAGATATGGAAGAAAGCTAGCGATATCACGGAAGTAGACATTGATACAGGAGATTGTGATAGCCAGGCCGAGGGCGAGAATTATGGTGATGAGTAATATCGGTAGCGCCCAGAGCATCTGCCATGAATAAGGAAGACCTAAGACACTACGGATGATAAAAAAGATAACAAGGGTCGGAAGGAACTTGAATACTGCGATAACAACTGCTGAGATCGGAAGCATGATGCGTGGGAAGGCAGTATTGAGAATGAGCCGCTGTCCTGCAGTAATAGATTTGACACCACCAGTCAAAGAGTTTGCCACCAGGTAGAAGAGAAAGAGCGTCGCAGTCAAATGGGCATATCTAAGAGCATCAGATGCACCGCCTATGATGATGATCAGAAGGTAGTAAACGGCTGAGAGCAGAAGTGGGTTAAGAACCAACCAGAGCTGTCCAAAGACCGAATCGAAGTGTTGCTCGCGTAGTTCCGAGCGGGAGTATTCAGAGATGAATCTGCGTCGAGACCAGAGTGATTTCCAGTATCGAACAAGGGGTGGCAGACCTGCCTTGAACGGCTCATAGACTTGTAAAGGTGTGCTCACAGTGTCAAGGCTACCTTACAGTGCAAGCGAGCGCGGTGAAGTGAGGAAGCCTAAACCCCAACACATATGCATAGTAAGAAGAATCGATGGCAAGGAGAGAACTTCAATTAAAGATTTTCCGATTATCACTGAGCTGATCACAATAAATAACGCGTAGATAAGGACTGGCAGGAGAAAAATAGTTGATACCAAGGTACCGAGAATTATCGATAGAGCGCTGACTAAAACTGTGAAGGGTGGGGCCAAATATCGTAGGTTGATTGTTCCTTGATGGCGACGAGAGACAACCCGTCGCCAGCGGCCATACTCAAAGTATTGGCGAGCAAGAGCACTCAGGGTCGAACGTGGCTGATAGGAGACGATCAAGCCAGGATCAAAGTAAATTGAGCCTCCAGCAGCACGCAAGCGGAAATTCAACTCCCAGTCCTGCGCGCGAGTAAAGCGCTCATCAAAACCACCAACGGCAAGAAGCGCCTCTTTTCTAAAGGCTCCCAAATAAACCGTGTCAACAGCACCTGCTGAACCACCTGTATGAAAGCGTGATGCACCAACACCAAGTGGACTTCGCATCGCACGTGCAACGCAACGCTCAAATACACTCTGACCATCTGCGGCCATTACGCCACCCACATTGACAGCCCCACTCTGGGTGAGAGTTTCAAGAACTAATGTCAGATAGTTCTGTGGAATCTGTGCATGACCATCGATGCGCACAATGTTCGAGTACTGCGAGCGCTTAAGTGCCAGATTCAGACCCGCAGCTGTACGTCCGGTCGGGCTAGCAATTATGGTGATTCGTGAATCTGACTCTGCGAGTTTTTGGGCGATGACCTCACTCCCATCATCTGATGGACCAAGAGCCACGATTACTTCTAGAGGACCCGTAAAATCCTGCGATAAGATGGCTTGCACAGAGTTTGCTAAATGCGCACCTTCATTGCGCACGGCAAGGATTACGGAGATTTCGCGCTTCGGTGAGCCATATAACTCATTTGCTGATGTCGACATAACCCCACCACCGTATCGCTGAAGTAGTCTTCGCCTGTGAAAGCGACGCGACCTATTCGGATTATTACCTCACTCTCCCTCGCCGTCGTTGCGATCTCAGCCATTGCATGGCTGGGTCTAGGTCAGGTGAGCGGGGCAATTGACCGCATCGATGTCTTTAGCTCACTTGGTAAGCGCCCTGATAAACCATCGACTGCTCTTAACTATTTACTTGTTGGCTCTGATACTCGAGAAGGTCTAACAAAAGAACAGTCCAAACTCTTGCGTGTTGGAACAACTAAGGCCGCTGCCGGCGCACGCTCTGACACCATGCTTTTAGTACACATCAGTAAATCGCGGGATAAGGCAACGATTATTTCGATTCCGCGTGACTCGCTCGTAACAATTCCAGAGCACAAATCATCTATCTATAAAGATCGAACTGTTGCCGCTGCTAAAGGTAAAATTAACTCTGCCTTTGCATGGGGCGGTGCACCGCTACTTATTCAAACAATTGAAAATGAGACTGGTGTTCGAATCGATCATTATGTTGAAATCGGCTTTGCAGGATTTGCCGGAATGGTTGATTCACTCGGTGGAATCGAAGTCTGTTCTAAGAAAGATATTGATGATCCCAATAGCCATCTAGTGATGAGTGCAGGTGTGCATACTCTTGATGGAATAGAGGCACTCAAATACGTGCGTACTCGTGACTTTGATGGAATGGGTGACTTGGGCCGTATGCAACGTCAGCAGCAGTTCATGAGCGCCGTGCTGCGCAAAGTTACGAGCACTGGCGTACTACTTAATCCTGTTAAGTTAGTGAGCTTCTTTAACGCTGCAATAGCAACGGTCAAAACTGATTCACAACTCGATAGCAGTGATTTAATCACTCTTGCTAAACAGCTAAAGAATCTCTCTGCGAGCAAGGTTCGTACTCTTACAATTCCGCTGGGTAATGCCAATGCCCGCGTGCCCGGACTCGGTTCAGTTGTTATATGGGACAAGGTTTTAGCCCCCGATCTATTTAATCGTCTAAGTCAAGATCTCCCTCTCGTTGATGAGCTCACACCTTCACCATCGGCATCATCTAGCGCCTCTGCCACACCGACAATCGTCGATAAATTCAAGACGCGAACCGCCGATGAAAATCCATGTGGAGCGCTGAAGTAAACTCATGTCCATGAAATCAACGCTCTCGGTTATTGGCTGCGGATATTTAGGTGCAACACATGCAGCCTGTATGTCATCCCTTGGTTTCACCGTCATTGGTGTTGACACAGATCCAGTTAAGGTTGCGATGCTCTCACGTGGAGAGCTTCCCTTTTATGAGCCTGGCCTAGATACCTTATTGGCCCAAGAGATTAGAACTGGCCGCTTAACATTTACAACTGATTTCTCTGCTATCGCCGATGCCGACATTCACTTTATCTGTGTTGGTACACCCCAGAGCAAAGATGGATTAGCCGCTGATCTGACTTACGTGAAATCGGCAGTTACTGCAGTTGCACCTCATTTAAAAGAGGGTGCCCTCGTAGTCGGAAAATCTACGGTCCCAGTTGGAACGGCTCAATCTCTACGCGAAGAGCTTGCACAGTTAGCGCCACAGGCCGACCTTGCATGGAATCCAGAGTTTCTGCGTGAGGGCTTTGCCGTTGAAGATACATTGACGCCTAACCGTCTTGTCGTTGGTGTTGCTAATGATCGCGCCGAGCAGATTCTCAAAGATGTCTATGCGCCTATCCTGGCGCTGGGTACTCCTTGGATTCGCGCCGATCTTCCAACTGCCGAACTCGTTAAGGTGGCTGCGAACTCATTTCTTGCAACAAAGATCTCATTTATTAATGCAATGGCTGAAGTTTGTGAAGCCGCTGGCGGAGATGTGACTGTTCTTGCAAAGGCAATCGGTTATGACCCACGTATCGGTAGCCGCTTCTTACAGGCAGGAATTGGTTTCGGTGGTGGCTGTCTACCTAAAGATATACGTGCATTTATGGCGCGCGCCGAAGAGCTTGGTGCTAAGCAGGCACTTGAATTCTTGCGAGAGATTGATGCAATTAATCTCCGTGCCCGCCAACGTGTGATCGATGTTGTACGCAGTGATTTATCGGAGGATTTAACGCAGTACACAATCGCGGTACTTGGTGCAACCTTTAAACCAGATAGTGATGATGTGCGCGACTCCCCAGCACTCGATATCGCCGTGCAGTTACATGCCGCCGGCGCCACTGTAGTTGTGCACGATCCCAAAGGTATTGAGCCCGCCCGCAAACGCTTCCCTACTCTCACCTTTGCCGAGTCTGTGAGCGATTGCGTGAGAGGTGCTGATTTAATTCTGCACTTAACTGAGTGGAAAGAGTACCGAGACCTTGATCCTTTAGTAATCGGAAAATTAGTTAAAAACAAGATGATTATTGATGGACGCAACGCCCTTGATCGCGAACTATGGCGAAGCGCGGGTTGGAAGTTCCACGCATTAGGACGCAGCGATTAACGAGAGCGAAGTAATCGACGCTCTCCTTGCAATGAAGGTGTGGGCAGTCGTTGGTCTTGGTAATAATCCAGATCGTGCAGCCTTTGGTGTTGCCAAACTATTACAGGACAAAGGTCATCAGATTATTCCAGTCTATCCACGCGCCGAAGTCGTTCATGGGCAGATTGGCTACAAGGCGCTCAGTGAGATTCCAGTACAAGTTGATGTCGTTGACTGCTTTGTGAACTCATCCATAGTGGGAAAGGTTGTCGATGAAGCCATTGCAATCGGTGCAAAGGCCGTTTGGCTTCAGTTAGATGTTATCGATGAATCTGCAGTTGCTCGGGCAAAGGCTGCGGGATTATTGACGGTCATGAATCGTTGTCCAGCAATTGAATATCGAAGCCGCTAACTAAAATCCAGTCTTTTGATTTCGACGTGATGTTAAGTTGGCAGCCTTTGCCTTTGCTTCGGTGTTCATCTCTTTCAGAGCTTGCGCTACCTTGGCTGAGATCGCAGCATCTGAGGCTCCTAAAATACGCGCAGCAAGAAGCGCGGCATTCTTAGCATTTCCCACACCGACCGTTGCAACTGGGATTCCCGCAGGCATCTGCACAATAGAGAGTAATGAATCCATTCCATCTAAGTTTTTTAGGGCAATTGGAACACCGATGACTGGCAACGTAGTAAGAGATGCAACCATGCCTGGAAGATGTGCGGCCCCACCTGCACCAGCGATAATTACTTTGTAGCCTTTGGCAGCAGCGTTCTGTGCAAACTCCACCATTTCAACTGGCATGCGATGAGCCGATACAACATCGGCATCGTAGGAGATTCCTAGCAGCTCTAAAGTTTTAGCGGCCTCTTCCATGATGGGCCAGTCAGAGTCTGATCCCATGATTAGTGCAACATCACTCATCGATTTCTCCACTCATGTAATCAAGGGCGTGCTGGACTTCGTGGCTTAATTCTACGGCGTCATTGCCTAAGAGAGTTACATGACCAATCTTGCGACCTGGGCGCACATCTTTCTTGTAGTGATGGAACTTTAAGCCTGGATTTCTTGCCATCAGGTGCAGATATGGTCGATACATATCTGTTTTGCTCGAGCCAAGGATATTTCCCATAACGGCAACAGGTGCACTCATCGATGTATCCCCGAGTGGTAAATCTAAAACTGCGCGCAGATGCTGCTCGAACTGTGATGTCACCGAACCTTCGATAGTCCAGTGGCCCGAATTATGTGGACGCATAGCAAGCTCGTTAATAAATAGTTGATCATCTTTAACAAACATCTCAACTGCCATCACACCAATAAGACTGATCTCCTGTGCAATATCTAGCGCCAATTTCTGCGCCTTTGTACTCATCTCTTGGTCCAACTGCGGTGCTGGCGTGAGAGTCATTGTGCAGATTCCATCAACCTGCACAGTTTGTGTAGGCGCCCATGTACTTGCCTGGCCATGAGGTGAGCGGGCGACCATTACTGCAATCTCATAGTCAAATTCGACGAGCTCTTCGATCAAAACCTTTCCTACCTCTGCGATGAGTGCACTTAACTCTTTCTCAGAATTTATTTTCCATACTCCACGGCCGTCATATCCACCTGATATAGCCTTTGCAATCAATGGATATTCAGTAATGCCAAGTGCTGTTGTTACAACGCTAGATTTTGGCGAGGGAAAGTTGCTCAACCGTTGGCGCATTTGCGCCTTATCTTGTGAGTAGATAAATGCACTAGAGCTCGGTCTTACAACAACTCCTACTGCTTCAAGGGCTTTAACGACGCTCAGTGGAATTAACTCATGTTCAAAAGTTACGACGTCGCATCTCTTGGCAAACTCAAGGACCGTATCAACATCTGCATAATCACCAACAACATGATTGGCAATCTGTGCAGCGCTCTCATTAGAGCTCTGCGCTAATAAGAGGAGATTAATGCCAAGGTCAATCGCCGGTGCAACGCTCATTCGGGCGAGCTGACCGGCACCGATGATGCCAACTGTAGGGAAGGAATCGCTCACTGGCTTATCGTAGATGAACTATGTCAGCGGCTTGAACGTAGGCTCCAGTATCTAATACCAACTCGCCTCGCCCGCTTACAGATACAGCTATTGCGCTTTCTATCTGGCCATCTGGATACTCCACTTGAACCTTGCGCCCAATAGTGGCGCTCATCTGGCTATAGGTAGCCTTTATCTCATCGCTACCACAATCCCAATTCTTAAAGTTGGTTTCAAAGATTTTTAGTAGATCGGATAGTAATTGGTTTCGAGTTAGAGATTGGGCACCTTCGATAAAAAGCGATGTAGCCGTGGGCACTGGAAGCTCTGAAGGCTCCATGGCAACATTTATTCCGATTCCTATAACTACCCCATTACCTATCACCTCTGTAATGAGCCCGGCTACTTTTTTATTGCCTATCAAAATATCGTTGGGCCACTTTACTTGTGCATTGAAGGCAGAAAGTTTCTGCGTAACACTTACACCAGCAATCAGCGGAATCCATCCCCAGTCATCGCGATTTCTTTGTGGCTCGATATAGAAAGAAAATAAAAGAGCACTGGACTTTGGCGCATCAAAAGTTCGCGCTAAGCGTCCACGTCCACCACTTTGATATTCGGCGGCAATAACATCACCCACGCGAGCATCACCGGCCCGTACTAGCGCGACTAAATCGCTCTGTGTAGATGCCGTGAGTTCAACCACGCTTACTCGCCAGTACTGCGTCACTGCAGCATTGATTATCGAACTATCGAGGGGCGTGCTTAGCATTTCTCTCTCCACGCCTAGTACCGTAGGGGCATGAGCCGTGATATGCATACAACTGCCGGAAAAATCGAAGATCTACGCGCACGAGTCGAGGAAGCGGTCCACGCTGGTTCGGCACGTGCAGTAGAAAAGCAACATGCCAAGGGTAAGAACACCGCTCGCGAGCGCATTGCGATGCTCGTCGATGAGGATTCATTTACCGAGATCGATGAGTTCGCACGCCACCGCTCGACTCAGTTCGGTATGGAAAAGAATCGTCCCTATGGTGATGGCGTTGTCATCGGCACTGCAACTGTTGATGGCCGCCCCATCGCGTTGTATTCGCAGGACTTCACAATTATGGGTGGCTCTCTCGGTGAGGTTCACGCAGATAAGATCGTCAAGATTGCAGCCTTTGCATTAAAGAGTGGCATCCCACTTATTGGAATAAATGACTCGGGTGGTGCACGTATTCAAGAGGGCGTTGCATCACTATCTGGCTATGGCAAAATCTTTCGTCTCAATACTCGCTCATCGGGTGTTATCCCCCAGATCTCATTGATTCTTGGTCCTTGCGCCGGCGGATCTGCCTACTCGCCTGCCCTCACAGATTTCACGGTTATGGTCAATGAGACATCACACATGTTTATTACTGGCCCAGATGTCATAAAAACCGTCACTGGCGAAGAAGTAGATATGGAAGAGCTCGGCGGTGCGCGTACGCACAACACTAAGACTGGTAACTCACACTACTTGGCCGAAAATGAATCCGATGCCATTGATTACGTGAAGGCTCTTCTCTCCTATCTACCATCAAATAATATGGATAGCACGCCACATCTACCGCCAACGCAGTCGCTAGATAAGAGCGCTACCGATATCGCTTTGGATACTTTGATTCCAGATAATACAAACCAGCCATATGACATGAAAGTTTTGATCCATGCGATAGTAGATGAGGGTGAGTTCCTAGAAGTCCATGCCCTATATGCACCAAATATCATCGTAGGTTTTGCACGTATAGAAGGTGAATCCATTGGAATTATTGCGAACCAACCATCCCAGCTTGCTGGTACTTTAGATATTAATTCAAGTGAAAAGGCGGCTCGCTTCCTGCGCTTTTGCGATGCATTTAATATTCCAATTTTGACACTCGTTGATGTGCCTGGATTCCTGCCCGGTACCGAGCAAGAGTGGGATGGAATCATCCGCCGCGGTGCCAAACTGCTCTACGCCTACGCCGAGGCATCGGTCCCACTCGTCACACTTATTACGCGCAAAGCCTACGGCGGTGCATTTATCGTGATGGGTTCAAAGTATCTTGGTAGCGATATAAATTTTGCATGGCCTAGCGCTGAGATTGCAGTTATGGGTGCACAAGGTGCGGTCAATATCCTCTACCGCAAAGAGCTGGCCGATGCTAAAGATCCTGCAAGTAAGCGCGGCGAATTAGTTAACGACTACAACGAATCATTAGCTAATCCATACTTGGCCGCCGAGCGCGGGACAATCGATACAGTCATTGAACCAAATCAGTCACGTGCATATATCACTAAGGCATTTAGAACTTTAAAGACTAAGCGCGATACTCTGCCAGCGCGCAAGCATGGAAATATTCCGCTGTAATGGAGTTTTCAATTATAAAAGGTGAAGCAACTGCCGAAGAGCTAATGGCTATCGAGCATGCGATCTCACTACACAAGCGTGAAGAGTTAGTACCAGTAATTCGTAAAAGTACATTTGGCCGCCCGCAGCTTCGCAAACCTCTCAACAAAAACTTTCGCTTCGGCCGATCGAATTAATCTCTCAATGCCAAAGATCATCCTTGCTTCTGCCTCCACGTCACGTCGGCGCTTACTTGAATCTGCAGGATTAACACCGACCATTATGGTCAGCCATGTCGATGAAGAGACCGAGTTTTTTAACGCCCTATCCCCAACCGACATGGTAATCGCCCTAGCAATTACTAAAGCGCACACAATCCTTGAACAGATCGATTTCCCGGCAGTAATTATCGGCTGTGATTCAACATTTGAATTTGATGGTCAGTCCTTAGGTAAACCTGGCACACCAGAGATCGCTTTCGAACGGGCAAAGCGTGTTCAAGGCCACTCTGGCCTACTACATACGGGCCACTGCCTCATTGATACGGTTAAAGAGCGTGAAATCTCTGGCATCGTTACAACTAAAGTTACCTTTGATGTGATGAGTGATGATGAGATTAATGATTACGTTGCAAGTGGTGAGCCTTTACATGTTGCCGGAGGCTTTACTCTCGATGGCTTTAGCTCACCTTTTATCCCCTCGATTGAGGGCGATTACACCAATGTTGTTGGAATTTCGATGCCGTTTATCAGAAAGGCATTCGCGCAACTTGGTTATTCATGGCCAGAGGTTAAGGTCATGCAATGAAACGCGTATTAGTTGCTAACCGCGGTGAAATTGCAGTCCGCGTCATACGGGCATGCAAAGACCATGGACTAGAGAGCGTAGCTGTTTACTCAGAAGAAGATCGCACCGCCATACATACCGGTATGGCAGATTCTGCATACTCATTGAATGGTACAACTGCGACACAGACATATTTAAATATTGAAAAACTCATTGCGCTAGCTCTTAAATCTGGTGCCGATGCAGTACACCCTGGTTATGGTTTTTTATCCGAGAATGCAAACTTTGCTCAAGCCGTAATTGATGCCGGCTTAACTTGGATTGGGCCACCGCCTGCGGCAATACGTGCACTCGGAGATAAGGTTTCTGCACGAAAAATCGCGGCAAAGGCGGGTGCACCATTAGTTGCAGGTACTAAAGATCCAGTTGAGGGACATGAAGAGATCACTGCCTTTGCTAAAGAGCATGGACTACCAGTTGCAATTAAGGCCGCACATGGCGGCGGCGGGCGTGGCTTAAAAGTTGCTCGCACGATGGAGGAGATTCCTGAGCTTTTTGCATCGGCAGTACGCGAGGCAATTAGTGGCTTTGGGCGCGGTGAGTGTTTTGTTGAACGCTACCTGGATAAGCCCCGCCATGTTGAAACTCAGGTTTTGGTTGATATGCATGGACATGCCGTAGTTGTCAGTACCCGCGATTGTTCATTGCAGCGACGCCACCAAAAATTAGTAGAAGAGGCACCTGCTCCATTTTTAACCGATGCTCAAAATGAAGAGCTCTATCGATCAAGTAAAGCGATTATGAAAGAGGCTGGATACGTCGGTGCCGGTACTTGTGAGTTTTTAATTGGCCTCGATGGCACGATCTCATTTCTTGAAGTAAATACACGCTTACAAGTCGAACACCCAGTCAGCGAAGAGGTTACTGGTATCGATTTAGTGCGCCAGCAGTTCAGGATTGCAATGGGTGAACCTCTGGGCTTTGATGACCCGGTAATCCGAGGACACTCCATCGAATTTCGTATTAATGGTGAGGATCCAGGACGATCATTCTTACCGGCACCGGGGCGT
>JABMMN010000074.1 GCA_013205535.1 Candidatus Planktophila sp. | reverse complement strand
TACTTTAGAAGGTCGACGCCCACTGCTTGCTGAAATCCAAGCACTTGTTAGCCAAGGGCGTGAAAACGATTTTGGAAATGCGCGTCGCGTGACAAGCGGTCTTGACTCCGCCCGCACATCAATGACTTTGGCAGTTCTTGAACTACGAGCCAATATTCGAGTTGGCGGCCGCGATGTTTATGCCGCAACTGTTGGTGGAATGAAGATGTCTGAACCCGCTGCGGATTTAGCACTTGCACTCGCTGTGGCATCGGCTGCAAAAGGTCTGGCACTTCCTGCAGATTTAGTTGCAATTGGTGAAGTTGGATTAGCAGGTGAAATTCGCAAAGTAAGCGGAGTATCTCGTCGACTAGCCGAGGCTTACCGTTTAGGTTTTAAGCGCGCCCTTGTTCCTTCCGGTAGTGATGTGAAGATCGATGGCATGGAGATTTTCGAAGTATCGCGCCTTGATCAAGCGCTACAGCGCGTAAAAATTACCGGAGCAGACTCATGAGCCATTTGGCCGCCCTTTCCAAACTGTTGGGATCAGATGCATCGCTAATATCTGATCCAGATATCACCGCTTCATATTCACGCGATCAAGCACCATTTGCTTCCGCTGCCGCACCTTTTGCAGTTTTACTGGCACGCAGCGCTGCTGAAATTTCTATTGCCATGAAATATGCCAATGAAAATTCGATTCCGGTTGTAACCCGTGGCGCTGGCAGCGGACTTTCAGGTGGGGCAAATTCCACCGCAGACTCGCTAGTCATCTCACTTGAAAAGATGAACCAAATTCTTGAAATAGATAGAGCCAACCAAATAGCACGCGTGCAAGCAGGTGTAATTAATCTTGACTTAGATACTGCAGCCAAGGAATTTGGTCTAGCTTACCTGCCTGATCCCGCAAGTCGTGACTGGTCCTCTCTCGGTGGCAATGCAGCAACAAATGCTGGTGGAATGTGCTGCGTTAAATACGGTGTAACTGGTGCGCATGTGCGCGCCATGCAAGTGGTTTTAGCCAGCGGTGAAATTATCGAATTAGGTAAGGCCACTAAGAAATCAGTAACGACATATGACTTGCTGCATCTTTTCATTGGCTCCGAAGGAACTCTCGGCATCATTACTGAACTAACCCTTAACTTAGAAATTCGCCCAGCTGCCCCTTCAACACTTATTGCAACTTTCCCAAGCGTTTCCAAGGCAGCTGCTGCTGCTGTGGCGCTGCGGCAATATCGACCATCAATGTTAGAAATTGTTGACCAGACGACTTTAAAAGCAGTGGAAGCGTGGCATCCACTTGGATTCGAAGTCGCAGGTTCAGTTCTAATCATGCAGTTAGATGAAAACCATTCACTTTGTGAAGCAGCACTTGAAACTTGTAAGCAATTTGATTTAATCGATGGTGTTTACTCTGATGATCCAGCAGATGCCACAGATTTAATCCGGGTGCGCAAACTTGCTTATCCTGCGCTAGAACGCATGGGGGCAACGTTGCTTGACGATGTGGCCTTACCAATTACTAAAATTGCTGAGTTTGTAGAACGAGTTGAAAAGTTAAGTAAGGAAGTAAATCTAACAATCGGAATTTTTGGACATGCCGGTGATGGAAATATGCACCCAACAATCGTGCACGACCATGGTGATCTTGCGGCAGCCGAAAGGGCGCAGCAGGCATTTGGTCAGATTGTCGAAATTGCGCAATCACTTGGCGGCACAGCAAGTGGTGAACACGGAATCGGTTCGATTAAGCCAGGCTTTGTAACCAAAGAGATTTCAAAGACTGTAATAGATCTACAGCGCGCAGTAAAAAAGGTATTTGACCCAAATTCAATATTAAATCCGGGAAAGAAAATTCCTTAATTAGCTGCTTCGGCTAGATCTTCTGGTGAGTCAGGCATGGTTGCCTTAGCCGCGCCAGCAAATGTGAACTTCGCCTCCGCTGCCTCGCCTTCAACATCGACAACTATGATTTCGCCAGCTTTTAGCTCACCGAAGAGAATCCGCTCTGAGAGTGAATCTTCGATCTCACGTTGAATTACGCGACGAAGTGGGCGCGCGCCAAGAAGAGGATCGTAACCGCGCGCAGCCAGGAGATCCTTCGCTGCTTGAGTTAGTTCGATTCCCATATCTTTAGCCTTCAAGCGTTCGTCAAGGTTTGCAATCATTAGATCAACGATCTGAATAATCTGATCCCTAGTCAACTGGTGGAAGACGATGACGTCATCGATACGGTTGAGAAATTCTGGGCGGAAGTGGTTCTTAAGTTCATCTTGAACCTTGCCCTTCATGCGATCGTAATTAGTTAGATCATCATCAATATTGGCAAAACCAAGTCCTAGGCTCTTTGAAATATCGCGTGTGCCGAGGTTGGTGGTCATGATGATTACAGTGTTCTTAAAGTCAACGGTGCGCCCTTGTGCATCTGTTAGGCGACCATCTTCGAGAACTTGTAGAAGTGAGTTAAAGATATCTGGGTGCGCTTTTTCGATCTCATCAAATAGCACAACTGAGAATGGACGACGGCGAACCTTTTCAGTCAGCTGTCCGCCTTCGTCATAACCGACGTAACCTGGAGGTGCACCGAATAAACGTGAGGCGGTGTGACGTTCTGAGTATTCAGACATATCAAGTTGGATGAGTGCAGTCTCATCACCAAATAAGAATGCAGCAAGGGTGCGAGAAAGTTCTGTCTTACCGACACCAGATGGGCCGGCGAAGATAAATGAACCACCAGGACGCTTTGGATCTTTAAGGCCAGCGCGTGTGCGACGAATTGCTTGGGAAAGCGCCTTGATAGCTTGATCTTGACCGATAACACGGCGGTGAAGTTCATCTTCCATGCGAAGCAAACGTGCAGTTTCTTCTTCGGTTAATTTAAAGACTGGAATACCAGTTGATGCAGAAAGTACCTGTGCAATAAGTTCTTCATCAACTTCAGTGACCTTATCTAGATCTGTGGCCTTCCAATTCTTTTCAGCCTCATGCTTTTCAGCAATGAGGGTCTTTTCCTTATCGCGAAGTGATGCAGCCATTTCAAAGTCTTGACCATCGATTGCAGATTCTTTTTCCTTACGGGCATCTGCGATCTTGTCATCGAATGCACGAAGTTCGGCAGGCGCAGTCATGCGCTTAATACGAAGGCGTGAGCCTGCTTCATCGATTAAATCGATTGCCTTATCTGGCAAGAAGCGATCTGAGACATAACGATCAGCAAGATTTGCTGCCGCTGCTAATGCACCATCTGTAATAGAAACACGGTGGTGAGTTTCGTAGCGATCGCGAAGACCCTTCAAGATTTCGATTGTGTGAGCAACTGATGGCTCTTTAACTTGAATAGGTTGGAAACGGCGCTCAAGGGCTGCATCCTTCTCAACATGCTTGCGATACTCATCAAGAGTCGTTGCACCAATTGTTTGTAGTTCACCTCGGGCGAGCATTGGCTTGAGGATGCTGGCCGCATCGATCGCACCCTCTGCGGCACCGGCACCTACTAGGGTGTGAATCTCATCGATGAAGAGAATGATGTCTCCACGTGATTTGATCTCTTTGAGAACCTTCTTCAAGCGCTCTTCGAAATCTCCTCGATAACGGCTACCGGCAACGAGTGCGCCCAAATCAAGTGCATATACCTGCTTATCCTTGAGAGTCTCTGGTACATCGTTCTTGTAGATAGCTTGGGCAAGTCCCTCGACTACTGCAGTTTTACCAACGCCTGGCTCACCGATGAGAACGGGATTGTTCTTTGTCCGGCGCGATAAGACCTGCATGACTCGTTCGATCTCGTTCTCACGACCGATTACGGGATCCAACTTTCCTTCGCGAGCGGCCTGTGTGAGATTTCTTCCGAATTGATCTAAAACTAATGATGTTGAAGGTGTACCTTCGGCAGGTCCACCCTGTGTAACTGCCTCTTTACCTTGATAGCCTGAGAGAAGTTGAATAACTTGCTGGCGCACTCGATTGAGATCGGCACCGAGTTTGACGAGTACCTGTGCTGCAACCCCTTCACCTTCACGGATCAAACCAAGAAGAATGTGTTCGGTACCGATGTAGTTGTGACCGAGTTGTAGCGCCTCGCGTAAGGAGAGTTCAAGGACTTTCTTGGCACGTGGAGTAAACGGGATATGTCCACTTGGTGCCTGCTGGCCCTGTCCGATGATCTCCTCTACTTGTGCGCGCACACCCTCAAGTGAGATGCCCAGGGACTCAAGTCCCTTAGCGGCAACACCCTCACCTTCATGGATCAAGCCCAGCAAAATATGCTCAGTGCCGATGTAGTTGTGATTCAACATGCGGGCCTCTTCTTGGGCCAACACAACAACTCGGCGGGCTCTATCGGTAAAGCGCTCAAACATCGACGTACTCCTTTTTTTCCTGTTGCTTAAGCCTAATACCTCACTGGCTAGGCTCGCGAGGCAGAACTCGGCTCGCTCTTTACAACCCTAGGCGTGGGGCTTTTATGCCCCGGCACGCCCAATATCTAGGGCAGGATCTTCAACATTCTGGTGTTTCCAAGGGTATTTGGCTTGGCCGATTCAAGATCTAAAAACTCAGCGATACCGGCATCGTATGAGCGCAAGAGTTGTTCGTAGACCGCTGCATCTACGGGAGTACCTTCAATAGTTTCAAAACCATGGGCGGTAAAAAATCTCGTCTCAAAAGTTAGACAAAAGAGCCTTTTTACTCCAAGTACAAGAGCTCGAGCGATTATGGCCTCGAGAATCTGATGTCCTATACCAGCCCCTCGCATCTTTTCAGTGACTGCAACGGTGCGAACCTCCGCTAGATCCTCCCAAAGGACATGCAGGGCTCCACAACCAACTACAACACCGGCATCGATCGCAACGACAAACTCTTGGACGCTCTCATAGAGTGTGACCGTCTCTTTGGTCAAGAGTCGACCCTCTGGTGCATACGCATCTACGAGTGCACGAATCCCTTTGATATCACTCGTGCGAGCAGGGCGAATCTCCATAGTTAATCAATCTCGGGTTTTACTAATGGGAATAAAATAGTTTCACGGATACCAAGACCTGTAAGCGCCATTAATAAACGATCAACGCCCATTCCCATTCCGCCCATGGGCGGCATCCCGTACTCCATCGCCCGTAGAAAATCCTCATCAACTTGCATCGCCTCTAGATCACCTTTGGCACCAAGGCTAGATTGTTCAATTAGACGCTCTCGCTGGATGACAGGATCGATTAATTCTGAGTATCCAGTTGCAAGTTCAAAACCATCGACATATAAATCCCATTTCTCAGCAACTCCTGGAAGTTCACGATGTGCTCGAACTAATGGAGATGTATCAAGTGGAAAACCCATGACAAAGGTCGGTGCAATTAACTGATCTAATGCCACATGCTCGAAAATCTCCTCGGCTAACTTGCCTGTAACCCACTTGGGGTCGGTTTTGATGCCAAGTTTTGTCGCGATCGTTTTCAACTCGCTGATCGAAGTGAGCGCGGTGACACTTTGGCCAACTCCCTGCGAGATTGCCTCATAGAGCGATATTTCTGGCCATTGGCCACCGAGATCGGCTTGGCGACCATCATGGTGAGTCACTACATGTGAGCCAGAAACGGCCATTGCAGCCTCTTGAACCAAAGTGCGCGTTAGATGCGCGATTGATCGCCAGTCTCCATATGCCTGGTAGCTCTCGATCATCGCAAACTCTGGGGAGTGAGATGAATCTGCGCCCTCATTGCGAAAATTGCGATTGATCTCGAATACTCGCTCGATCCCACCAACAACACATCTTTTGAGGAAGAGTTCGGGGGCGATGCGTAGATAGAGATCCATATCGTAAGCATTTGAGAAAGATTTGAAAGGGCGGGCCGTGGCACCACCATGCATGACCTGCAGCATGGGCGTTTCGACTTCGATGAAATCCGCCTGTGCAAAGGTGTTGCGCAGAGATTTCATTACCGTTGGTCGTAGACGGGCGTTGGCTCGTGCTTCAGGGCGCACGATCAGATCCACATATCGCATCCGAACGCGAGTCTCCTCTGACATTGGCTTGTGATCATTTGGTAGTGGCCGTAGCGATTTAGAGGCTAACTGCCAGGATGCTGCGAGAACTGAGAGTTCGCCCCGCTTTGAGGTGATGATCTCACCAGTCACCGAAACTATGTCACCTAGATCAATATTTGATTTCCAAGAGTCAATCGAATCTTGTCCCACCTTATCCAATGAGAGCATAGCTTGAATCTCAGTGCCATCTCCTTCTCGCAGTGTGGCGAAACATAGTTTGCCCGTATCACGCTTGAAGATAATCCGGCCAGTCAGACTTTCAGTGATTCCAGTTGCAACATCAATTGCTAGTCCTGTGTGTTGCTCGCGCACTTCATGAAGTGATTTTGTGCGCGGGACAGAGACTGGATATGGCTCACTTCCAGCTGCAATCAGCGCAGCCCGTTTTTCACGACGAATCCTCAACTGCTCCGGCAGATCCTCATCGATAGATGGGTTGTCATTACTCATGATGAGGTGAAGTCTAGCGAATCAGGCATTTCGTTCGTGAATTAAACGAAGGCCAATCAGAGTCAAATCTGGTTCGTGATCGGTAATAGTTTCAGAGACTCCGATGATCAGCGGTGCTAAGCCACCTGTTGCGATTACCTTTGGAGCCCCCGAATATGAGTCGGCGAGCTCGGCAGTGATGCGATCAACAAGGCCATCGACTTGACCAGCAAAGCCAAAGATTGTGCCCGACTGCAATGCTTCAACAGTATTTTTACCGATTACATTTTTTGGTCTGACCAATTCGACTTTACGTAACTGCGCCGCTCGCGCCGCCAAAGCATCTACAGATATCTCTATTCCTGGGGCGAGCGCTCCTCCCAGAAATTCGCCCTTTGGAGAGACAACATCCAGATTTGTTGATGTTCCAAAATCGACAACGATGGCTGGGCCACCGAATAATGTATGAGCGGCCAATGTATTTACGATTCGATCGGCACCGATCTCCTTTGGATTATCTACAAGGAGCGGCACGCCCGTCTTGATCCCTGGCTCGACGATTGTCGTGCGTACATCGGCAAAGTAATCACTCATCATGCTTCGTAATTCACGCAGGGTTGCAGGCACCGTCGAGCAGATTGATAAGCCAGTGACGGTGTAATCCTCCACCAACGAGCGGTACTGCAGCCAAAGTTCATCAGCGGTACTACGCGCATCGGTCTTGACCCGCCAGGAGCGTAGAAGATTGTCACCATCAAAGATCCCAAGAACAGTATTGGTATTTCCTACATCGATAGTTAGTAGCATCAGGCACCCATTCGCATATTGTCTATCAAGCGCACGCCATCTATCCATCCGGCGATGATCGCACGCTTGTGTTTTGTTGAATCAGTCGCTAACGAGAAGTCTGCTTCATCAATGATCACGGCGTAATCACATTTGAAACCTATTTCAGTGGAAATCGTCGTATCGATGATCTCCTGAGCTATTGCGATAGTTGGCGCCAGTCGTGCCGCTGTCATCGCTCGATAGATCACATTTGCACTCATTCGACCGCTCTGGCTCAATCGGATATTACGTGAGGAGAGTGCAAGTCCATCGTATTCGCGCACAGTCGGGACTCCAATGATTTCAACGGGGCTCTTCATCGCATGGATAATCTGAAGCTGTTGAAAGTCTTTTTCCCCGAAGATTGATGCCTGTGGTCTGACTATCTCGAACAGACGATTTACCACGGTGACCACGCCATCAAAGTGTCCGGGACGAGATGCACCTTCGTATGAATCTCCTAGTGATGAGGCTTTTAGTTTTTTTATCTCACCCGGATATATCTCCTCATACTCAGGCATCCAAATCTCCGTGGCACCAGCCAAGGTCGCCAACTCTATGTCGCGCTCAGGAGTGCGGGGATATTTGGTAATTTCAGTGGGATCTTCAAACTGCAGAGGATTGATGAAAATACTCACCACAACCTCTTTGCTCAACATGCGAGCACGTTTGATCAAGGCTTGGTGACCCTTGTGCAGGGCTCCCATAGTTGGAACTAAGACGCTCATATGGCTCCAGTCCTTTCAGGTACCGGGCGAAGCGTCCTAAAGTTTACGCGCTTGCAGGCAGTTGTGCCAAAAGCTGATCAACTCGTCCATGCGTAAGCAGTACTGCATCGGCATCGATCTCAATCCATGGCTCGAGGACGAATCTACGCGTATGGGCCCGTGGATGAGGTAGTTCTAGCTCGATGCTCTTGCTCAGAAGCGAGCCATACTGAATCAGATCTAGATCGATCGTGCGTGCTCCCCAATGAACTAGACGCTCGCGCCCCATGCTCTTTTCGATCCCCTGCAAGAGTGAGAGTAGATCTAAGGCAGGGAGCTCACTCTCAACTATACATACCGCATTCTTATAATCTGGTTGCTCTGGTCCTCCGACAGGAGCAGTTGTGTAATAGGAAGAGGTTGCAACCACATCTGTGGCCTGGCGTAATAGCGTTAGAGCAATATCTAAATTCTCACCTGCATCTCCTAAATTTGCACCGAGTGCGATCACTGCTCTCATCGTGTACGTGTTATCTGTACCGCAATGTCCTTAATCGAAACGGCAACTGGTGCTTGTGGCTTGTGTACTGTGACAGTTACAGAGTTGACTTTCAAATGGGAATTGAGAATCCGCTCTGCAATCCGTCCCGCAAGTTTTTCTATGAGTGAGACTGGATTTGAGGTGATCTGCGCGAGAACCAAATCAGTGATCTCACCGTAATTGACGGTGTCTTGGATCGAGTCAGTGCGCGATGCCGCCTCAAGATCTACCTCTAGAGCAAGATCAACATAGAAATCCTGTCCATTGCTACGCTCATGCTCGAAGAGCCCGTGGTATCCAAAGCCATGGATCCCAGTAATAAGTATCTGATCACTCATGGATGCAACACGTCTTTGTGGGGTTTCACAGAATGGACTCTAACTCCCCAAATACCACTCGTGGAGAGCCGCTTTGTAAGGGCTACCGTTGCCGCTTCTCGCTCATCAGGAGTGCCCGCCCCCAAGAATCTCTTGCGAGAGCCACCGACTAGCACCCGATATCCAAGGCCAACAAACTCATCGATGTGATCAATGATGCTCCAGTTATGTTCGGCCTCTTTTGCAAAGCCAAGACCTGGATCGATTATCAGACTCTCCTGACTTATCCCCGCATCTAAGGCTGCGAAGATTCTCTCTTGAAGTTCGCCAATGACATCGTGCACAACATCTCCATACACTGCACGCGAGTTCATATCCTTTGATGCACCCCGCCAATGCATGGCGATGTAAGGAAGCTTTGATTGAGCCGCTACTTTCAACATCTGTGAATCTGCCAACCCACCACTCACATCATTAATCATCTGTGCACCTGCATCTATCGCAGCCTTCGCCGTTGATGCACGCATAGTGTCGATACTTATGGGTACCCCATCATCGGCCAGTGCTGAAATTACTGGGATCACCCGAGCCAGCTCTTCATCTGCGCTCACGCGATCTGCGCCAGGACGAGTCGATTCACCACCAATATCTAAGATATCAACACCTTCAGCGATCATGGCGCGGGCGTGATTCAGGGCAGTTTCAAGTGAGTTATAGCGCCCACCATCTGCAAATGAGTCGGGAGTGAGGTTGAGAATCCCCATAACTAACATGGTTCTTACCTATGGGTTATGAGGCTAATTGCTTCAGAGCGTGTAGAGGCATTGAGTAGTGCGCCTCGGACGGCACTCGTAGTTGTTCGTGCCTGCGATTTTTTGACACCACGCATCGACATACATAAATGTTCACAGTCAATAATGACAATTACACCTAGTGGATCAAGGATCTCAACTAGGGCATCTGCAATCTGTGTGGTCAGGCGCTCTTGTACTTGGGGGCGCTTGGCATAGACATCGACTAAGCGCGCTAACTTAGAAAGACCCGTGATTTTTCCACGCGGGATATAGCCAATATGCGCAACACCATGAAAGGGGGTCAAGTGGTGTTCACAATGTGAAAAAATCTCGATATCCCGCACAATTACTAACTCTTCATGGCCGATATCAAATGTTGTTGTTAATACATCCTCTGGTGCCTGCCACAGGCCTGCAAAGTTCTCTTTCATGGCACGTGCAACACGTGCAGGTGTCTCTTTCAATCCCTCACGATCTGGATCCTCACCAAGGGCCAATAAGAGCTCACGAACTGCACGCTCTGCTCGCTCTTGATCATAGGGAGCGGCTGCACGTCCACTTGTCAGAGTGACCTTACTGATTGTCATTTGAGACCTTCTTACCTCGGGTCGTCTTCTTTACTTTTGTTATGACGATTCGCTCCGGTACATCAACGGGAGGTTGATTCGATGGAATACGTGTAGATGAGCCGGTCCAAGCTGAACGAGCAGTGACAGCTTTCACTTTTTTAAAGATCCTAGCGATCTCATCTTTATTTAACGTCTCTTTCTCAAGGAGCTCCAAGACCATCTCATCTAGTACTTTACGATTTGCAACCAGGATATCAAAGGCCTCCTGATGGGCATTCTCGATGAGTTTACGTATCTCACGATCCACAACGCCTGCAATACTCTCAGAGTAATCACGTTGGTGGCTGTAGTCACGGCCCATAAATGGAGCATCACTGCTTGTGCCTAGTTTTATCGCTCCCACTGCCTCGGTCATTCCATATTGCGTGACCATTGCACGGGCTAATGCACTCGCTTTTTCAATATCATTCGATGCACCCGTCGATGGATCGTGGAAAATTAGCTCTTCGGCTGCACGCCCACCGAGTGAGTACGCCAACTGATCGAGCAGTTGATTGCGCGTAGTCGAGTAGCGATCCTCATCGGGAAGAATCATGGTGTAGCCCAAGGCACGACCGCGTGGCATAATCGTGATTTTATGGACTGGATCAGTATGCGCAAGTGCATGTGCCACCAGTGCATGGCCGCCCTCGTGATAAGCCGTTACCCGTCGCTCGTCATCGCTCATGATGCGTGATTTGCGCTGTGGCCCGGCCATGACACGGTCGATAGCCTCATCGAGCTCATTATTTGAAATGGTTTTCTTCTCTTCTCGCGCAGTCAATAGCGCCGCTTCATTAAGAACATTCGCAAGATCAGCGCCAGTAAAGCCTGGCGTGCGTCGTGCGTAATCAAGGAGTTTGACCTCATCACTGAGTGGCTTGCCCTTTGCATGCACAGTCAAAATCGCTTCACGCCCCTTCAGGTCCGGACGTTCAACTGCGATCTGACGATCAAAGCGACCTGGGCGCAAAAGCGCTGGATCTAAAACATCAGGACGGTTAGTCGCTGCGATTAATATGACTTTTGTATTTTCCTCAAAGCCATCCATCTCGACCAATAATTGATTGAGTGTCTGCTCACGCTCATCGTGGCCACCTCCCATACCGGTGCCTCGTTGACGGCCCACTGCATCTATCTCATCAACAAATACGATCGCTGGTGAATTGGCTTTTGCCTGATTGAACAGATCGCGCACACGTGCTGCTCCAACACCGACAAACATCTCAACGAAATCAGAGCCAGAAATGGAGTAGAAAGGAACTCCAGCCTCACCAGCTACTGCGCGAGCAAGAAGGGTCTTACCAGTTCCTGGCGGACCATAGAGCAGAACACCCTTTGGGATCTTTGCACCAAGCGCTCCATACTTATCTGGTTTGGCAAGAAAATCTTTTATCTCTTCAAGTTCGGCGATCGCCTCATCGGCACCGGCTACATCTTTAAAGCTTGTCTGAGGTACATCATTGCTCTGCAGTTTGGCTCTGGATTTACCAAATTGGAAGACTTTGTTGCCACCTTGGGCCTGGCTCATCAGCCAGAAGAAGAGAAAGCCGATGAGTAGAAAAGGAATTATCGAAAAGAGAAATGAGACAAGGAGTGATTGTGATGGGACACGTACATTCCATCCCTTTGATGGCGGGTTGGATGTGAGTGCATCGATGATTGTTGGCTCTTGACGCGCTACATAGGAGGCTTCAACTTTGGTCTCACCTTTTATCGCAGCATCAGGTTTGAGGACAAGGCGGATCTTCTGATCTTTATCGACGACCTCCGCTGATTCCACATTAGAACGGCCGATCGCATCGAGGGCTTGGGATGTCTCAATCTGTGCATATCGATTTCCAGCCGATGTAATCTGACCAAAGATAGAGACGACAAATATCGCAACGAGAATCCAAAAAAGTGGTCCTCGGAGGATTCGACCGGCACGAGTTACTGGCTTTTTGGGGCTAGAACTCCCGGCAAAACTCTTCTTGATTGGTTTGCTCTTCGCCCTCTTCTTATCTGGCTGCTTCGACTCAAACATCTGTTTCATATCTCGTTTCCTAGACTTCAAGAGTACATGTGCTTAGCAAGCACGGCGATAAATGGGAGGTTGCGATATTTTTCATCGAAATCAAGGCCATAACCCACAACGAAATCTGGTGGGATCTCAAAGCCGACATATTTGACATCGACCATGACTTTTGCCGCCGCAGGCTTGCGAAGGATTGAGAGAATCTCGACACTCGCGGCCCCGCGCGATTCAAGATTTGCTTTGAGCCAGGAAAGTGTCAAACCTGAATCCACAATATCTTCGACTATCAGAACATTCCTCCCAGTGATGTCACGATCTAGATCCTTTAAAATTCGAACAACACCACTTGATTTTGTTCCAGAGCCATAGGAAGAGACTGCCATCCAATCCATATCGACATGCCTATTCATCGCACGTGAGAGATCGGCCATCGCCATGACCGCTCCTTTTAATACTCCAATGAGAAGAAGATCTTTGCCCTGATAATCCTTATCAATTCGCGCAGCAAGCTCTCTTACCTTTGCTTGCAGCTCTTGCTCACTCACGATCACTCGTTCGATCTCTTTTTCGACTCCAGCAAAATCCACGAGGGCTCCCTTTGGGCTAGTTGCGTAAGAGCGAAAGTCTGCCCGATAAACGCTCAACCTTCACACCACCGGGCAAATCAGATGCCCCCTGCCCGCTCCATGCGGTGATTAGCACTTCAACACTGGCCACATGATCGGCCGAGATGGAGCCAGATGGGGCTCCTGCGGCATAGATCGCGGCCCTGATAATTCGGCTGCGAATCGCCTGTGGCAGATTGGCCAACTGCTCGCACTCTAAATCAGCCAAATCCAACTGGGCGATCTCAAGCTGTGCCCACGCATCGAGTGCATCGGCATCTTGGCGCGCTAGATCGGCACTACGCGCTAGGGCCTGAGAGATGCCAGGACCGATTGTTTTTTCAAGAGTGGGGATTGCATCCATACGTACACGTACTCGTGCAAAATTTAAATCCTTATTATGTGGATCCTCCCATGGCTGCAAACCAACCTCCTCACATAGGTTTTCAATCTGTGTACGTGTAATGGGTAGTAATGGGCGAATATATTTTCCATTCCGCGGTGCCATGCCAGATAAAGAGCGTGTACCAGAACCTCGAGCCAATCCTAGTAAGACTGTCTCGGCTTGATCATCACGAGTATGACCGAGAAAGATGGCTACTGCGTTCATCTCATTACCCACTAAATCTAGGGCTGCATAACGAGCCTTACGTGCAGATGCCTCAAGGCCCTCACTCATTATCACATTGACTTTTCGAATTGTTGTTTGAATACCAAGAGAGTTCATCTGGCTACAGACCTTTGATGCCTGTGCACCAGATCCTGGTTGAAGTTGATGATCAATAGTCACCGCATGTACTTTGATTGCAAGCTTTGGGGCCTCTAGAGAGAGCGCATATGCAAGAGCGAGTGAATCTGCACCACCAGATACAGCGACAAGAACTAAATCACCGGCCTCAAATTGTTCAAGCCAATGAAGAACGGCATTGCGCATGGCAGGCGCAGTTGAGCTCATGAGTAAAGACTAGACCCGACCACCAAATGGCATAAGCCCCTTGACGCTGTAGATACTGGAGTAGAGAAGGCCTTTATCCTTAGAGTTTGCCTCCCACATCATGCCGTTACCGGCATAGATTGACATGTGATGAATAGTTGAGATGGTGCCTTTGTATGAATAAAAAAGAAGATCGCCAGGCACAAGATCATTGAGAGAGACATGCTTGGTATAGCCCGTATATAGCGCTGAGTTGAGGCGATCCCAGTTGGGCCAACCTAATCCAGCGTATTTGTATGCAGCATAGACAAGGCCCGAACAGTCAAAGGCGTTTGGCCCCTCATCGCCCCAAACATATGGCTTACGAGCAAGCACTTGTCTCTTTGCAAACTCAACGGCCTTTAATCGCTGTGCCTCATCTGTTCTGATTGTTGAACGCCCCTTGAATCCAGTGTTTGGCCAAATCTTTGACTGCCCTGGGGTTTGTTCGGCTCGGTTTGCCTGGGACTCTTCTAAGAGAGCGAGTTGGCGCTGCTGCTCAAGGGTTGTGCGGACTTTTCTTGCACTGAGAAGCTCTCTTAATAATTCATCTTGAACCTTTTGCAACTTAGCGACTTCGGCTGCCTGTTCTGCCTTTGCATCATCGGCGACTTCCTTTGCTGCTGCCACCTTATCGGTCGCCTTTTGTTGGACCATCTCGGCCTCTAACGCCGCCGCCTTGGCTGCACGTGCGATTATCTCCGCTGCTTTGAAGCGCTCGAGTGAGACGGTATTCTTTGAGCCCAATGTACTCAAGGTGCTGAGTTGATCCATCAGATCCTGCGGACCGTTGGCACTGAGTAACGGCTGGATATCGCTCATACTCCCACCCAAGATATATGCATTGGTTGCAAGTCTTCCGATTACTCGATGCGCTTCTGCAACAGATGCCGCTGTTTCGGCGGCGTACTGTGCCGCTGCGCGTGCCGCCGCTTCAGCAATCGCTAACTCCTTCTGAGCCTTGACATATAAGGCTCGCGCCGCATTTGCCTTGATTGTTAGCGTTCTTAAATTTTGATTTGCCGCTCTCAACTTTGCCGCTTGAGCATCAGCCACTTTCTTTTTGGCCGCCTCAACCTTCTTGGCCGCCTCAATCTGGGCCAGCGTTGGCTTCGGAGTCTTTGCTAGCGCAGGTGCCACGGTGAAGGTCAAGGCTGCGATGAGAGCAAGGGAGATAGCTCTTTGAATTTTCACTTAAAACCTCCGGGGGAAGGTCTTAAGAATAAATCACCGACCTTAGAAAAGCCTGATAACTACCTCTGATGTCGCTAATTAGATACATCACGCCGTACAAATAGGAGTGAGGCGACAAGGGCCCCAACTGCGACGTAGATCCCACCAACCAAGAGAGCATGCGAGTACTCAATCCCATCACTGAAGCCCCTTTGCGCCCCACCAGATGCGATCGCGGTGAGTTGTGCCCCTGGCAACCAATCTTGCAGTGAGTTCTTGACTGCGATTAAAAGGTTCTCAACGATCAACAGCCACAAGACTCCAAATGAGATCGCGCTTATGGGGGAGCGCAGAAGCAGGCCAAGGACCATGCCAATCGTGCCAAATCCGATGACGGAGACGGTGATGTTGATAAAAGTAGTAATTAGAGCCTGACGACCATCGCCGGTGAACCATAACTCGGTTGAAACCTTGGCACGTGGAGCTAGAAGAATCGATGCGCTCACACTGATGAGTCCAGAGAGAGTAATCATGATGAGGGCAAATAAATTCATCGCAATAAATTTTCCGACCAGAACTCGCATCCGCCCGGGCTGGCGCACCAAAATGTTGCGCAAGGTCCCATATGTGTACTCCTGCGCCGTTTGAGCGGCAAAGACGCAGAGCGCAATTATCCCAAGGAAGCCACCAACGTTACTAAAGCCTTGTACTACTCCAGTTGCAAGCCCAAGAACCTCTCGGCCTACGGTGCGACCTCGATCAGAGTTTCCATCGGGTGAGTCAATAAGTAGGAATAGAAGAGATGAGAAGAGGGCACTGAAGAAGATGACTGCACCCATGGTGCCAAGAAAAAGTGTTGGCCGCCGTAATTTACGCAACTCTGATAGAGCTACACGCCACATTACTTCTCACCTGTCATTTCAAAGAAGGTCTCCTCCAGATTAGGCAGTTGAGGTGTCAACTGCGAGAGAGTAATACCAGCATCGAAAGCGGCTCGATTGAACTCAACTGCCCACTGGGCGGGTCCTTCGACATGAAGCGCACCATCCCTGATCACCGCATGGTGGCCAGCCTTCTGCGCAATCTCTAGTAAGACGACTAAATCCCCATCATGTGCGGCTTTAGCGATGATCACTGGCTGCGCATTGACCATGAGCTCCATCATCTTCCCCGTAAAGACCACCTCACCTTTTCGTAACATGACTAGATAGTCACTGATGAGTTCGAGCTCGGATAAGAGATGAGATGAGACAAAGACAGAGGTGCCATCATTGGCCAACTGGCGCAATAGTGCACGGACCTCTTGAATACCTTCAGGATCCAATCCATTTGTAGGCTCATCTAACATTAATAGTTTTGGATCAGGTAACAAGGCTGCAGCGATACCCAAACGCTGCTTCATGCCCAATGAATATGTCTTGTACTTAGATTTAGAGCGATCTCCTAGCCCAACTTGATCAAGAAGATGTTGAACTCGATTAGTTGGAAACCCTCCAAGCTCTGCTAGGTACTTGAGATTTTCGCTACCGCTCATAGCTGGATAGAAGGCTGGCCCCTCGATCATCGCGCCTACTCGGGGAAGATATTTCTCAGGATGCTCTATCGATTCACCCAAGATCTCGCCAGTGCCACCCGTTGGAGTGATAAGCCCAAGCAGCATGCGCATCGTTGTCGTTTTACCCGAGCCGTTAGGCCCGACAAAGCCGCAGATGGTGCCAAGGGGCACTTCAAAACTGGCATGCGAGACTGCCATGCGCTCGCCGTACTTTTTACTCAGATCACTGACTGAGATCGCAGTATTGGACATAGTTTTAATCTAAGCCGTCAACTGAGCTGCTACGAGCAGGACTGAAAGTAGACTCAAATAAGTAATTGACCACTGAAAAATCTTACCTGCCGTCTTTGTGTAGTCAGGTGAACTCTCTCTGAGAGCAATAAGTTGACCGGCAAAGACAAGACCCAACAGCACTGTTGCCACGAGTGACCATGCAGGTAAGCCGGCTGAGAGAATGAGCCAGATAGAAGCGGCGATCATCAAGACAGTGTGAAGCCACATCTGCTGATGGACTTTGGCTTTGGGTGCTACGACAGGCAGCATAGGGATACCAGCCGCCGAGTAATCATCTTTATATCGAATAGCGAGTGACCAGAAATGTGGAGGCGTCCAGAAAAAAATCACCATAAAGAAAGCTAAGGCTGTCAATGAGAGAGAGTTAGTGACAGCGGCCCAACCGATAAATACTGGCATGCATCCTGCAGCCCCACCCCAGACAATATTCTGTGATGTACGGCGCTTCAACCCCATCGTATAGACCAAGACATAAAATAAGATTGCAATCAATGTAAGTATCGTTGCAAGCGGTGTGGTGAATATCCAAAAGAGAGCAAGAGATAAGATTCCGATTACTGTTGCAAAAATCGCAGCATGTGCCTTAGCAATAACTCCTGTCACAATTGGCCGTTGTGATGTGCGCTGCATCAACTTATCGCTCTCACTTTCAATCACCATGTTGAAGGCGTTGGCACTTCCTGCGGCCAGGGTCCCGGCAAGGATCGTTGTCGCGACTAATGTGAATGAGGGTAGGCCCCGATCCGCCAGAACCATGGCGGGAAGTGTGGAGACCAAAAGCAGTTCAACAACGCGTAGCTTCATCAAATCTAAATAGCCACGCACAACACTCTTCACGCCCTTAGATTACTTGCCATCGTGGTGATGGGTTTACTGAGATCTCCGGCTGTGTGCAGGGCTTGAGGTCAAGGCAAGGAGGTTCGCATCACATCTGCAGGTATTAGAGTCAGACTGTGCGCCAACGCTTTATCAGCCTATTCATCCTGACCTTGATATTCGCTCAGAGTTCGCCAGCCCAGAGTGAGATCCTTACAAGTGATACCACGATGACCCTGGTCAAGACCATCACCGGTGCAATCTCGCCAAAGTCAGTTCGATCCTCTGGGACAGGCTTAGTAAGTGCTCACAACATGATGTACAAGCACAGTGTGACTATCTATGACGCAGCCAATTTTGAGTTGATTAGGACAGTATCTGACTCTGTACAACTCTCCAAGTTCGGGTATTCAAAGTACTCATCCATCTTTAGGGGTGCCCCGGTCGAGGGTGCATATTCACCCGATGGAAAGTATCTCTACGTCACGAACTACTCGATGTATGGCAAGGGTTATAACCGAGAGGGCAGTGATAACTGCTCACCAGCCTCCCGATACGATAAGAGTTTCCTCTACCGTATCGATTTAGGCTCTTATGAGATTGACGCTGTATATCCAGTCGGTTCAGTTCCTAAGGTCGTGGAGGTGACACCAGATAATAAATACCTTCTTGTCTCTAACTGGTGTACTTATGACCTCAATATAATCTCGATAGAGCGTCAAAAAACAGTGAAGACGTTAAAGATCGGAAGGTATCCACGCGGAATTGCCACGAGTACAGATAGTAAATTTGCCTACGTCGCAGAGATGGGCGGCAGTAGAGTCCACGTTATTAACTTAGAGGATTTCTCAGTCACCTATATTCCAGTCGGCACGAATCCCCGGGCCATAACCATCTCACCAGATAGCACGAAGATGTATGTCACCCTCAATCTCTCAGGAAAGGTCGCCGCCTGGGATTTGATTGCGAAAAAGATGCTAGGAACAGTGACAACAGGCAAATCCGCCCGTTCTCTGGCGATTTCCAGCGATGGTAGTGCTTTATTCGTTGTCAACTTTACGAGTGATACTGTTTCTAAGGTACGCACAAGTGATCTCAAAACTATCCAGACAATCAAAGTATGTGATGAGCCCATAGGAGTTACCTTTGATAGAGCGACCCAGCGCACATGGGTGGCTTGTTATGGCGGATCAATCAAGATTTTTGACAACAATTAAGGTGCTGGAACTGCTTCAGAGATTATTACTGGAGTAATTGGCGCAGCAATCCGCCCAAGCAAACGATCAATAGCGGCCCGGGCCTTCGAGTTGGCTCTTGTACCCCGTGGTATCTCATCAGCGAGAGTGACAAAGACATATTCACGGTCTATCGACTCAATATAACCCGCCAAAGTGACCGTACCGTTGAGAGTCCCTGTTTTAGCACGGACCAAACCGATGGCTTGAGGCGCAGTTGTCAAGAATCTTGATCTCAATGTTCCTGAGACCCCACTTACGGGCATTGATTCATACAGTAATTTGTATTTCTCGTCTTTGCGAAGCTTATAGAGCAGCTCTCCCATCATTGCAGCGGTTATGCGATTCTCTTTTGATAATCCGCTCCCATCGATCACGGTGAGCTTGGATGCATCAATCTTAAGATCGGTGAGAATTTTGATGAAGGTATCAGATACTCCTTGGGAGTTAAATGCAGATCCACTCGCTCTAGAGGATAAACGGGCAAGACGTTCGGCTAGGTTATTCTCACTCCATTTCATCATGTAATCGAGGATCTGCGAGATCTGCGGTGACGTATCGCTTACGACCAATGTTCCTGAGTTCAGTAAGACTTCATCGGCCGTTATCGCCCTCATCATTGGTTTGAAACCTCGCTTGGCCCAAAACTTTTTCAAGTTAGAGATATCTTGTGAATATAGACCTGAATATAGGACGGTAATTTTCTTCAGCGATCCATTATTTGCTTTTTTTACTGCGCTCAGAGAGTTAAAGGCCAGATACGGTAAAGAGGTGCGTTTCATCTTCCTTGCGACCCTGTGGTCAAGACTTATCCATGGGTCATAACTACCTGAGATGACAAGGGTCCTATCTTTGACTCCCAAAGATATGTTTGTCACAAAAGAGGATTGAGGATCCAAATACTTCAACGTTGCGACTCCAGCAAAGATCTTCATCACAGAGGCTGGTTTGCGTTGTGAGAATGAGTTCTTCTCATAGACAATCTGGCCAGTGGTGCCATCGATCAGAACCATCGCTGGATTAGAGAGCACCGCTGATTTCAAAAGCTCGTCAAAGACAGCGGGGATAGAGCCGGCGGAGAGGGCGGCTTGGGCAGGTGCAAGCGAAAGAGCGATCGAGAGTGATAAGAGGAAAATCCCTACCTTGGCACGCATCAAAGTTCCCAATTGATGGAGCGCATACAGGCAGTTTAGAGTGCCTATATGAGCACACCAACAACCCCAGGGAGCATCGGTCCGGGTGAGTTTTTCCCTGTTGTTGGCGTGGGACCCCACGAAAAACCCTGGCCAAAGGGGGATTGGTATGACCCTGAACTATTACTCAACGGTGATCGTAGAAATGTCCTAGATCATTATCGTTATTGGAGTATTGAATCAATCGTTGCGGATTTAGATACCAAGCGTCATAAGCTCCATATCGCTATCGAGAACTGGCAACATGATCTCAATATCGGCTCAGTCGTAAGAACTGCAAACGCCTTCAATGTAAGTGGAGTCCATATCGTGGGAAAGCGTGATTGGAACAAACGTGGCGCGATGGTGACTGATAGATATCTGACAGTCCATCATCACCCAACGATTGAGGAGTTTGCCACTTGGTGTAAAAAGAATAATCTCCCTATCATCGGGATTGATAACGTCCCGGGTTCATTGCAGTTAGAGAGTGCACAACTGCCAGAGAGCTGTGTCTTTTTATTCGGACAAGAGGGCGCTGGTATGTCTGATGAGGGCATCGTGGCATGTAAAGTTGTGTATGAGATTCATCAGTATGGCTCAACACGCTCTATGAATGCATCGGCCGCTGGAGCAATCGCCATGTATCACTGGGCTCTCCAGCATTTACCTCGCTAGCGTTCTAACTCTTGTAGCAGGCCATCTACGGCGCGCTCAATCATAAGTAAGGTCACTTCGTAGGCTTCGACTGATTGATTGTAAGGATCAGGAACCTCCAACTCGAAAAATCTTTCAGAAGTCGGATCAATCTTCGAGAGTTCGGGGTCGAAACTGCGCAGATAAAAGACCTTTGCACGGGACTCTTCATCCTTTGCTAATGTAATAACATTTTTAAAGTTACTTGAATCCATCACCAAGATCAGATCTCTCTCAAAAAAATCACTCGAGACGAACTGCCGTGCTTCATGAAGATGCTTATAGCCAGCCTTCTCCCAGACTTTGCGTGATGTTGGATGGGCATCTTGCCCAACATGCCATGCCCCTGTGCCTGCACTATCCACGATTATCTTCGGTGAACTCCAGGCTGCAGTGCGGTGTGAGAGCACGGCCGCGGCCATCGGAGATCTACAGATATTGCCCATACAGACCATCATTATTCGAAGCTCAGGAGCGGTTTTTGAAAACTTGATCAAGCCTGCGGCTCGTCTTCTAGGCTCTCTTGGACCGATTTCAATCGGCGCTCAATCTCATCGGCTTCATCGATACGCCCATGCATACGGAAAATCTTCGCAATACGGGATTCGACATCGATGATGAACTCAAAGTCCTTGGGTTCATCCTCACTTACCACTGATAAGACTTGCTCGAGAGTTGCAAGTCCCTCATCGAATTTTTCAAGCAGGATTTGAGCCTTACCTACTTCAAATAGAGCGAATGTCTCGCGCCGATGATCATGACCAGTCTCAAAGACGTCAACGGCTTTACGGGCGGTCTCAAGTGCCAACTCTCCCTGATTGAGTTCGATAAGACACGATGCCATTTTTTGGTCACATCGAGCGACATGAATAACCTCTTTATTACGTTTAAATAGTATTCGCGCTTCTTTAAAGGAATCAATCGCCTTCTCATAGTTCTTTAGCTCTCGCTCTGCGCAGCCGATCAAATGCAGATCATTCGCTGCACCAATCTCATTTCCATCCACTAAATGCTCTTGAGCGCATTCACCCATCGTCGCAACGACTTTTTCATATTGCTTTGATGTGTACCACCACTCGGCAAGTGTGCATGCGAGTTCGAGAGCAATCGGAGATTTGTTTTCACGTAAGATCTCAACAGCTTTGCTCATTGCCGATGCCGCTTCATCCATACGCTTTAACTGATTGAGGTTGTAACCAATTGCTGAATAGGCCTGAGCTAAACCCTCACTGGGTGCGCTGGCGCCTAGGGTTGAGTAAATATCTCGCGCAGTTTCGGCGAGTGCTAAAGCCTCGTCATACTGTCCGCGTGCATAGATTCTGGCGCTGAGTTCGTAATACGTGCTAGCCCGCTCTTCGCCATCGACTTCAGGAATTCGATCCCAGAGCATCTCCTCTGTGATGATCTCTTCACCCTCATCATCATCGCCCACGCAGACCGCCTCTCCCGTGCACACGCTTTCCGCGACTCTATACGCAAACACTTCATGACGAGCCTCTTTAGCGACTCTCAGATTTCAAATAGACAGCTTTTGAGCTCTGCCTTAGGATTCCTACCTGCAAACCATTTGCATCTAGAAGGGGTGGGTATGAACGTTGTTGTAAAGACCCCCCAACCCCTTCGCCAGCGCCTGAGCCCCGATGAGTGGCGCCGTATGGCGGCAATGTTTGGCCTCATTCTCTTCTTGCATGTGGCTGGTGCCTTACTGATGTGGAAGGCAACCACGGGCAACTACAGACTCAGTGATGGCTCGCTCTTTGGTTGGGGTACGGCCGCCCTTGCCTACATATTGGGCATGCGCCATGCATTCGATGCCGATCACATCAGTGCCATTGATAACACGACTAGGAAATTAATGTCTGAAGGCCAACGTCCATTAGCAGTTGGTTTCTTTTTCTCGCTCGGTCACTCTTCAGTAGTTTTCCTACTCACCATATTACTTGGATTTGGTATCAAGACTCTTGGATCACAGCTAAACGATGATAATTCGGCGCTGCAGCACTACACAGGGTTAATTGGAATTTCAGTCAGTGGTACTTTTTTGATGATAATCGGAATCTTAAATTTAATAGTCTTAATCTCAATAGTTGGTGTCTTTATACAGATGCGCAAGGGGACATATAGTGAAGAAGAGTTAGAGAAACACCTAGACTCTCGTGGGTTACTAATGCGTTTCTTTGGACCAATAGCACGTCGAATCGATGCTTCATGGAAGATGTATCCACTTGGAATTTTATTTGGATTGGGTTTTGACACTGCAACTGAAGTAGGACTACTAATTCTGGCGGGATCATCAACCATTGCAGGGCTGCCATGGTGGGCGATGATTTCATTGCCATTTTTCTTTGCCGGTGGAATGAGCTTGCTTGACACCATTGATGGATCATTTATGAATTTTGCTTATGGTTGGGCATTTTCAAAGCCTGTTCGTAAGGTGTATTACAACATTATTATCACTGGCCTCTCTGTCGCAGTTGCACTTTTCGTCGGTGGACTTCAAATTCTTCAAATTTTTGCCCAACAGTTGAATTTAACCGGTGGTCTTTGGGATTATGCCCTTGCCTTTAATTTAAATAGTGCTGGCTACTTCATCGTAGGGGCATTCGTAGTGGTCTGGACTGTGGCTTTGCTGCTTTGGAAGTACGGCAATATCGAAGAGCGCTGGCACAACAAGGCTCACGCTGCCCAACTCTCTCGAAGTGAGCAAAGCAATCACACCGCCGCAGGTATTGAATTAGGTCCAATTAAAGATGGATTCACAATCGATTGATGTGGTCAAGGTAAGCAAAAATCCAGTGTAGAATAATCCATGTTGGTGCAACCGCATCAAAGTACTTCCCTTAAGCGCAGCACATGCAGCGCTACTTGCGAGTCTTATCACCACCCTGACGGCCATTAAGTGCCAGTCACACCCGAGACGCGCTTGTCGTCTCGATTGGTATGCATTTCTATGTCTTTACAACCACGTACTCCCGCGCCCGGAAAAGCCCGCCGCGCAGCATCAGTAGGTAAGCCTAAGCGCACAAAAAAGGCTGCCGCTTTTAAAGCCGCCGATCCAAAGGCTCGCCATACTACGGCGCAAAAGAATGCACGAAAAGGTGCAGCACAAAAACCCGCATCGACCCGCCGTCATGCAGATACAGATCCAGCAACTATTTCAAAGAAAGAGGCTCGATTAACCGATCGTTCGAAGCTTCGTGCCAAGCGTTTCCAAGAGAAGACTGCTTCGCGACCTCGCCCTCTCGAAGAGCCACAAGAGCGCAAGGCGCGTATAGAGCTTTCACAAAAGCCCCAAAGCCGTGCAAAGAAATTCGTTGCACAGCGCACAGAGCGTGCAAAGCCAGTAATTAACAAGAAGCCAGATACTCTTCCGACAACTCGTCGTGAGGCTGTCAAAGCAAAGATCGCCCGGAGCGATGATGGTCGCCCAAACTTTGAACCACGTAAGCGCGAAAAATTCGATCCTACTCGCCCAAAAAAGCGCAGTGTGGCCCCTGATACTCGCGCAGCAAATTTCCGTGCAGAGCGTCCAGTGCGAGATCGCCGTAACGACTCACCGGCATATGCCCGCGATGATTTCAAGCGTTCATCAAAGACTCATACCAATGCAGCCGTTGATTTTGGTGCCGATGATAATTACATATCAGCGAACCTAGCCGATGCGAATTTGGTCGATGCGACACCATTGACGCAGATTACGACAACTTTTAGTGACCTTGGAGTCGCTGCTCCCCTAGTGAACGCTCTTTCAAAACAGGGGATCCTGCACCCCTTCCCAATTCAAATCGCTACATTGCCAGATGCCTTGGCAGGTTTTGATATCTTGGGCCGCGGACAAACTGGTTCGGGTAAGACCCTTGCCTTTGGTCTAGCTCTTTTAAATAACCTCAATGCTCGTGTTGCAAAGCCACACAAGCCACTGGCACTGATTCTCACACCTACGCGCGAACTCGCTCAACAAATTGATGAGGTATTAACGCCTCTTGCACGCTCGATTGGCCATGAGTCTGTTGTTGTCGCCGGTGGTATGTCATATGCAAAACAGATAACTGCGATGCGCCGTGGTACTGCGATCCTGGTTGCTACCCCAGGGCGATTGATAGATCTACTCGATAAGGGTGAGGTTCAGTTAGATCAGTTAGAGATAACTGTGCTCGATGAGGCCGATCAAATGGCCGATATGGGCTTTTTGCCCGTTGTTAAAGAGATCTTGGATCAAGCAAAGATGGATGGACAGCGCATGTTGTTCTCAGCCACTCTTGATCGTGGTGTTGATGCACTGGTCCGTCAGTATCTAAAAAATCCTAAGACGCACTCATTACAAAATGACCGTGCATCGGTGACGACTATGGAGCACTTTGTCCTAGTCATGAACCCAGGTGATAAAGATGACATAACGAATCAGATTGCGGCACGAAATGGTAAGACGATCATGTTCGTAAAGACCCAACGTGGCGCCGATCGTTTGGCAGACAAGCTCGCACACGCCGGTGTCACTGTTGGTGCACTACACGGTGGAAAGACACAGGCCGTTCGCACTCGCACTCTTGCATTATTCAAGGACTCCACAAATGCCGCACTTGTTGCCACAGATGTTGCAGCCCGCGGTATCCATGTCGATGGCATTTCACTCGTTGTGCATGTTGATCCACCAACAGATCATAAGGATTATCTGCATCGTGCAGGGCGTACTGCACGCGCAGGTGAGGCCGGCACTGTTGTTACGATCGCGATGACTAAACAACAGAAATCCATCGGTGGGCTCACATCACGCGCGGGAGTAACCCCCAGGTTTGTTGGAGTAACTCCTTTGAGTATCGAGTTGATGAAAATCACAGGTGCACAAGAGCCATCAGGTGTGCCATATATAGTCCCAATAGTTGAGAAATCGGTTCGTAGCGGAGGAAAACGTCCTCGCCCTAACTCAAGTGCGCGTCGCCGACGTCCTCATTAATAAGTAGGCTGGTCCTATGACGAATGTAAACCCATTTTTACAACCAAGCACCCTTGAGCATGAGCTACCCCCTTTTTCGCAGATAAAAGAGGAGCACTACCTACCGGCTTTTTATGAGGGTTTTAGCCAACAACTACTCGAAGTTCAGACCATCCTCGATACCCCGGGTGAGGCCACATTTGAGAACACGATCATCGCACTAGAAAAGAGTGGCAAGGTATTAGAGCGCGTCTCCATGGTATTTTTTAATAAGACCTCAAGTGATACGAATGATGCGCTAGAGGCAATGCGTGCAGAGATCGCACCAAAGCTCTCGGCCCATCATGATGCAATCATGCTCAACCCTAGGTTTTTTGCCCGTATAAAAGCATTGTTTGATAATCGTGAAAAACTAAATCTCAGCAATGAAGATAGCTGGCTCCTGGAGCGTTACTACAAGGATTTGATTCAATCAGGTGCACATTTAAATGATGAGCAGCGTGCACGTCTGACCGAACTCAATGGTGCACTCTCCAAGTTGTCAACGACATTCTCTAGAAACCTACTTGCAGATACCAATGACCTTGCAATAATCGTGGACTCTGTGGAAGAACTCGATGGTCTTACTCCCAATCAGATCAAAGCTGCAGCCACTGCCGCATCCGAACGGGGACTAACTGGCAAGTGGCTTTTAGCCCAGGTCAACTTCACTGGTAATCCACTATTGAACTCGCTCACTAATCGCACTCTGCGCAGACGAATTATGGAGAGCTCGTTACTCAAAGGCAATCAAAATAATGAGAACGATAATAAGTCCATTCTCTTGGAAATGGTCAAACTCCGTGCACAACGGGCCCAACTGTTCGGCGTCAACTCACATGCCGAGCACATCACCGCAGTTCAGACCGCACAAAATCCCTCTAACATCCATGCGATGTTAAAGAAAATTGCACCGCCCGCTATCCGAAACGCAACTGCAGAGGCGGCCGACCTTGCTAAATCTGCAGGTAGTGAGATTGAGAGCTGGGACTGGGGTTTTTATACTGAGAAGGTTCGCTTAGAAAAATATAATATTGATACGGCAAAAATGCAGCCCTATTTCGAGCTTGAGCGGGTTTTGCACGACGGAGTATTTTTTGCAGCAAACAAACTCTTTGGAATCACATTCAAAGAGCGTCCAGATCTTATGACGTACCACTCTGAGGCTCGTGTTTTCGAAGTCAACAACGAAGATGGCACACCTCTTGGACTCTTCATAGGCGACTTCTTCACCCGAGATTCAAAACGTGGTGGGGCTTGGATGAACTCTCTTGTGAAGCAAAATCACCTGCTCAACCAGCTACCTGTCGTCGTAAACAATCTCAATATCCCCAAACCTGCGACAGGCCAACCTGCATTATTGACCCTGGATTTCACCACGACTTTGTTCCACGAGTTCGGTCACGCCCTACATGGCCTGCTCTCCCAGGTTAAATATCCACGCGTATCTGGAACGGCAGTCCAGCGCGACTTTGTCGAATTTCCATCACAGGTAAATGAGATGTGGATTATGTGGCCAGAGGTTCTCAATAACTATGCCCGCCACTACGAAACTGGTGAGCTAATGCCAAAGGAGTGGATAGAGAGCCTGAATGCTGCAGCGGTCTTTAATGAGGGCTTTGCAACTACAAGTTATCTCGCTGCAGCGGTTTTAGATCTTGCCTGGCACTCACTCACAAGTGATGAGGCCTCCCAGATCACCGATGTCGAGGCCTTTGAGGCAAAGGCTTTGAAAGATTATGGTTTGGATTTTGCACCAGTCCCCACTCGATATCGCTCGACCTATTTCTCACATATCTTTGATGGGGGTTATTCAGCTGGTTATTACGGTTACATCTGGTCTGAAGTACTAGATGCCGATGCAGTTGATTGGTTCAAGGAAAATGGTGGTCTCTCTCGTAAAAACGGTGATCACTTCAGAGATACATTGCTTGGGCGGGGTGGTTCAATCGATTCTATGCAGATGTTCAGGAATTTTAGAGGTCGAGATTCAACAATTGAGCCACTACTTAAACGCCGTGGTCTTTTATAACTCAGAAAATAATTGGCTTAGCCGGCAGAGCCTGAACCTGATGGACCTGCTTTGCGCTGAACTTGTGGAGCTCCGCCGCTGCGCTGTCCGCCACGAATCTTAGAGCCAGTTTCTGTATGTGTCTGAGTACCAGGTGCGCCCTTTTTATTCCTCTTTGCTTCAAGGGCGGCAAGCATCTTTGCCTTTACATCATCATTCTTATCGGCCATGCTAAAAGTCTATCTTTAATTTGTACTCTCTTTATACTCACGCAAGCGCTCAAGAATCTCCGATTCGCGGTAGCGACGATGTCCCCCAAGGGTACGGATTGCTGTAAGTTTGCCGGCCTTTGCCCAACGAGTCACTGTTTTGGGATTCACATGAAAGCGCACTGCGACCTCTTTTGGAGTCAAAAGAACTTCTGGTGCGGGTGGGCGTTCAGTTGTCATCGCACCACTCCCTCAATCATGGAGTCCAGATAGGACCGAAATCTCCCCAATTATTACTGCTTTAAGTAGCCCGGGCAATAGTTATAGCTTTCTAATTCGCTGATTCAAGGCCTTGCACATTGCGCCATCGTGTCATCAACCGTTCATATCCTTGTCCTGCAACCATCCCATCGGCCACGGCAAGTCCTGATATGGATTGCAAAACATCTTCGATTGATGAATCCGCTAACAATCCATCTTCGCCATTATCTCGGAGAGATTTATCTAGGTATGTAGCCAGACCACCGTAATCCAATTCAACGAAGGATTTTGGGTGAAACATTTCCAGCCATGCAAGAAGATTCTCTAAATCCTGTTCAACAGGGCCCTCTCCAAATGCACCAACGACTGTTTCATGGGCTGTTTGGGCCCGAGACTTTGCAAGGGCGATGGTTGTCCGTGCTTGAGTGAATAGACCATTAACGTCCTCTCCTCTTTGGCGTTCTTGAGGTTGAAAGAGTAAAAACCATCGTGGAGGGATAACCCACGTCTCAGTAAGGATATGAGGAACTTTATCTTCGAGAAGATCCACGCCTGCAGTGATGACATCTTCAATCGCTGGTGTTATGAAGAATGGAACGACCGTACTTGGTAGTGAGTCTTTGAAGTTATCAAGGGCTGCCCAACAACGTGTCGCAGTCGCCCAAGGCGCAACATAACGCTCACCCTCGACCTCAAGGATATGAACACCATCTGGCCGTCCAGCTGGTGGTTCAGGAAAAACTAAACGCCGCAGCGCTAAGCTCTCTTCAACGATGTAACTCTCTTCGTTGATTTCAATCGACTGCCACCGCAGTCGATCGGCAGGTTCAAATGCTGAGAGCGGTTCGTAGATACGAAGAGAGGCGACGTAAGGAGTTGGTCTCACGCACGTGGGATGTAATTGCCCTCAGCGAAGGGGTCGTCATCATCTTTTTTATTGGATGTATCGACTTCGCCATGGAGCTCTTTGGTCAAACGATCTAGATCCATATCCTGGGCGTTGTACTTCAAGTCACGTGCAACTTTTGTCTGTTTTGCTTTTGCTCGGCCGCGACCCATAGTGCGACCTCCTTACCTGTGTGTGTTCCTCAGGGGGGTAGATTAGCGCGC
>JABMMN010000073.1 GCA_013205535.1 Candidatus Planktophila sp. | reverse complement strand
GCAGACAAGATGCGCAAACTGGACTTTGAAGAGATTCAGATTCCACCAGGGCCGCGCCTTGGAAATATTGTTATGGAAGTCGAACATTTGAGTAAGGGATTTGGTGATCGTCTATTAGTAGATGATCTCTCATTCACATTACCGCGTAACGGAATTGTTGGAGTTATTGGACCAAACGGTGCTGGTAAGACAACTCTTTTCAAAATGCTTATGGGAATGGAAGAACCAGATTCTGGCTTTGTAAAAATGGGCGAGACTGTAAAGATTTCATATGTAGATCAGTCTCGTGGTGGAATCGATCCAAAGAAAACATTATGGGAAGTTGTCTCCGATGGTTTAGATTTTATGAAAGTCGGACAAGTTGAAATGCCATCGCGCGCATACGTTGCAGCATTTGGTTTCAAAGGTCCTGATCAGCAAAAGCCTGCTGGAGTGCTCTCTGGTGGAGAGCGCAACCGTCTCAACCTTGCACTCACACTCAAGCAAGGTGGAAATATGTTGCTACTCGATGAGCCAACGAACGATCTAGATGTCGAAACACTTGGCTCACTTGAAAATGCACTCCTCGAATTTCCAGGCTGCGCTGTTGTGATCTCTCACGATCGCTGGTTCCTCGATCGTGTGGCGACCCATATCTTGGCCTATGAGGGTGATTCCAAATGGTTCTGGTTTGAAGGCAACTTCGAGAGTTATGAAGAGAATAAAATCCAACGCTTGGGCGCTGATGCTGCGCGTCCACACCGTGTGACGTATAGAAAGTTGACTAGGTAGATGAAATTTACAAGTCAACAGTATGTGCGTTGGGATGATTTAGATGCCATGGGCCATGTCAATCACGCAAAGTATCTGACCTATGCCCAGGAGGCTCGATTTGCGATGCTGGGTGTCTTTAACATGGTCGTTGCCCGTGCTGAGGCAGATTACAAAGCACCCATCGCCGAAGGCAATATCTATATAGATGTGAGCACGTGGGTCGAATCAATCGGTAATTCCTCATTTATCTTGATCTATGAACTTTCAAACAACGCAACCCTGTGCTCGCGCATCAAGACAGTACAGGTATGCGTCTCGCAAGATACGAAGAGTTCACGTCCATTGAGTGATCTTCAAAGAGAAGAGTTAAGTAAATATCTCGAGACGCAGTCATAATGTCAGAGTTGGCCTCACATACACCGCATCAACACAATCAGCACCAGCGCCGAGTGGTCAGAACACTTGCAACTGCCCAAGTTTTCAATGGTGTTGGAGTCGCGGGCACAGTCGCAGCCGGCTCTCTCTTGGTTTCATCAATCACCAATTCAGAGACTCTGGCAGGACTTGCACAGACCAGCGCAGTTTTAGGTGCAGCCGCACTTGCACTTCCATTAGCGCGTCTGACTGCACGTGGGGGACGGCGCCTTGCACTCTCAGTTGGACTTATCTCGGGCGTCATCGGATCCATCTTTGCCATCATGGGTGGTGCTCAAAAGAATTTATTTTTTATGCTGCTCGGAACCTTTCTTGTCGGCGCAGCCTCGGCCGCTGGATATCAAGCCCGCTTTGCAGCGATTGATTTGGCCACTGATCAAACAAGGGCTAAACAGTTATCTTTCGTCGTCTGGGGATCGACTATCGGCGCAGTCGCCGGGCCAAATCTGATGGAGCCTGCCGGAAATTTAGCGAATTACTTTGGACTACCGCGCCTTGTTGGGCCTTACATAGTCTCTACGGTGGCCTTGCTCCTTGCAGCAATTGTCATCCTCATTTTTTTGCGCCCCGATCCATTTTTGACTGCACGAAAAGAGATGGAGCTTGTATCGCACAAAACGTCGACCAAAGCTGCACTCTCACATATACGCTCCAATCCCACGGCATTGTTTGCGATCTCTGCCATAGCCATTGGTCACGTTGCGATGGTCTCAGTGATGGTCATGACACCGATTCATATGGCCCATGTCGATGTGACACTTCGAATTATCGGCTTGGTTATAAGTGTGCACATCTTGGGTATGTATGCATTCTCACCAATAGTGGGATCACTCAGCGACCGACTAGGGGGTGTGCGTGTGATCCAGATCGGCCTACTCATTCTCTTGGCCTCAACGATTATCTCGGCATTGGCAGCGGCCGATGATGCACTCGCCCTGGGTCTAGGCCTGTTCTTACTTGGATTAGGTTGGTCATGCACATTAATCGCAGGCTCTGCACTCCTATCTGAATCAGTCTCATTTGAGATGCGCCCGGCATCACAAGGTGCCAGTGATTTAGTCATGAACTTATCTGGCGCAGGTGGTGGCGCTCTTGCAGGAGTGATTATTGGATTACTGAGTTATGGGGCTCTCTGTTTGTTTGCCGCAATCCCAGTTCTTGTACTCGGCATGATCTCTCTGCGCTTGGCTAAGATCTCCTTGTGAGTGATTTTTATGAACGAGTCGGTGGTGAAAAGTTTTTCGCCGATCTGAGCTCACAATTTTATTCCCATGTCGTCATGGATCCTATTTTGCTCCCGATGTATCCTGATAATGATTTGAAGGGTGCGGCCCAGCGTCTCAAGATGTTCTTAGAGCAGTATTGGGGCGGACCAACGACGTATCAAAACAGCCGTGGTCATCCACGCCTTCGAATGCGCCACGCGAGATTTCATATTGATGTGGCGGCCCGAGATGCATGGCTTGGCGCGATGAATAAGGCAGTTCAGGGTATGGATATGGATGAGGCGCTAAGGGTTCAACTGTGGAGCTATCTTGAGATGGCCGCAGATGCAATGGTCAATCAGCCAGATTGAGATTGGTTTCCAACCTTTAAGATTTCGCCGTTGCGCAGGTACCAGAGTGTTCCTTTTTTATCGCGCACTGTTGTGACACGCAGCCCAACTTTCTCGACAACTCCTTGAATCTCGAGAACATCAACGCTGTCTCCAACGCCATATTGATCTTCAATGAGCATGAAGATCCCCGATAAAATATCGCGCACCAGGGTCTGTGCTCCAAGACCAAGGGCTACACCCAAGATTCCAGCCGATGCAATCAATGGCCCCAAGTTAAAGCCAAACTCACCGAGCACCATTGCAGTTGCGATGATCCAGATGAGTGCTTTCAAGGTTGCGGCCAGGACTCCACCGATAGTGCGAGCGCGCTCTTTTTGTCGGGCCACGATATTGCCAGGTCCAAGGACCAGATCGGCCGTGGCCAATCGATTCATGGCCCGCTCGATAGTGCGGCCACCAAAGTATTGGGCCAGGATGCTCGTTATAAGGATGATGAGAACGCGAAGAGGCGTTCCTCTGAGCCAATCGATGAAGTTTTGGGCTGTTTCACTCATAGGGATAGGACTGTAGCCAAATCTTTACCCAAATACCGCTTTGAAATGCCTGCAAGGTTTCGTGTTGTGAGGCAGGATAAGCCAATCGGCGCAGGCCATGCGCCAGATCGGGAGCGATGAATGTCGCGCACACTAGTTCTCAATGCCACCTACGAACCACTGGGTGTCATCACAGAGCGTCGCGCCCTGATTCTTGTCCTGAACCACCGCGCAACGATGATTGAGCAATCAGGTGAGGTTGTGCGTTTCTCCGGAGGCGAGCTAGATCTCCCATCCGTGATTCGTTTGAATAAATTTGTCCGTATCCCATATCGACATGCCGTTCCGCTTTCGCGCCGTGCGATCTTTGCCCGTGACGGTGGCCGTTGCGTGTACTGCACTGCTCCTGCCACATCGATTGATCACGTCGTTCCCAGAAGTCGTGGGGGTGCTCACATTTGGGAGAACGTCGTATCGGCCTGTCATAAGTGCAATCATTTGAAGGCCGATAGAAACTTGAAGGAGATCGGTTGGCGTCTGCGCCAACTTCCACGCGAACCCATTGGCGCTGCATGGAGAATCCTTGGCACAGGTCGTACTGATGATCGCTGGCTGCAGTACTTACAGCCATTTGGCGTGGCAGCGGCAACTGCATAAGTAAATTACAATTCTGGTTATGAAATTTATCGCAGGTTCAGTCGAAGATGGAACCCTTGCCGGCCCTGGTCTGAGCGCAGTTGAAACCTTTGTAACTTTCCTAGTAATTCCAGGCTCACTGTTTTTCATCATCGCTGGATTGACATGGATTGCCGCTGCTCCTCGCAAGGCAAAGAGTGAGAGCGAGTTCTCAGTTACAATGATTAACTAAGCGCGCTCTGGACTCTCAAGGCGCGCACTAGCCCATCTTGTGCCTCTACAACCAACTTACGCATTACGGCAGGGGCATCCTTGCCTGTTGTATTCAACCAATCTGAGGTCTTATCAATCGTTGATTGTGAGACAACCCATGTCGGATAGAGGCCAGAGACAATTTTGGCCGCACCCTCATATGACTTGGAAGACCAGACATCAATGATGCACTCAAAATAGCGATCGATATAGGAGCTCAGGATGTCTCGTTGGATAGGGCGCTGAAAACCTGCCACAAGTGCCGATCTGATCGAAGTCTGTATATCTTCATTCACAATTTTCTTCCAGGCATAGTCTTTGGCATCGTGGGTGGGCATGGCCGCGATTGCAGTCTCAAAGAAGCAGTTGCCACTCGTGGTGTTATCGAGCACGAGTTCGGCCTCAATCTCAGCCCTTTCAACGGCGCCCCGCTCAGTTAATGCGATGATGAAGAACCAGCGCTGGTCGGTATCGACGATCAAGCCAGGGGTAGAGCCATTGAGTATGGCGCGCACCGATTGGATATGCGCTGGGGTGACCGCGTTTTGTGCAAAGGCCCGTGCAAACAGCAGCTGAAGATCACTTCCGGGGGAGGCGCTCTTTAAAAGCGCCTCTAATCTATCTGCTAACTTCAGACGCATGGCATTGCGCGCAGCATCGGTGCTGTAGGCCTCAACTGATGTATACATCTGAGATAGCGTGATACTGACAACGGCATCATCGTTTTCTCCAGGGATTCCTGCACATGCAATATCCAAGAAATCGTTGGATGAAATCTCACCGTCGCGGTGCATATCCCACACAGCGGCCCAACACAGTGCCCGTGTGAGTGGATCTGAGACCTTACCTAAGTGAGTTTTAAGCGTGGCCAATGATCGTGGGTCAAAGCGCAGTTTTGCATAGGAGAGATCACGATCATTGATCAGCAACAAATCAGCAACCTTCTGGCCTGCAAGCTCTGGAACAAGGGTGAGCGCACCTGCAACGTCGAGTTCGACGGATGTGCGCAGAGTGATCGCTTCACCAGCGATGTCATAGAGCCCAATGGCTAAACGATGTGGACGAAGCTCTTGTGAGCCTGCCGGAGTCAACGGAGGTGCCTGTGTAATAGCAACGGATGTATACGTATCGCCATCAATGACCAGAGCTGGGCGCAAAGTATTGACTCCTGCAGTCTGAAGCCATGTGGCAGCCCAAGAGTCCAATGAGCGACCGCTTGTGGCCTCCAACTGGGCGAAGAGATCTTCAAGTGTTGTGTTTCCCCATGCATGCTTTGCAAAGTACTTCTGGATTCCGGCAACGAAGTTTTCGCGCCCGACGTGGGCAACAAGTTGTTGTAAAACCGATGCGCCTTTGGCATATGTGATTCCATCAAAGTTAGCGTTAACCGCTTCAATATCGACCATGTCAGCGACGATGGGGTGGGTAGATGAGAGTTGATCCTGGCGATAGGCCCAGTTTTTGCGCTCGCTATTAAAGCCGGCCCAGCCACCTTTAAAGCGCGTGCCCTCGGCCATCGCAAGATATGCCATGAACTCGGCAAAGGATTCATTGAGCCATAGATCATCCCACCAAGACATAGTGACCAAATCCCCGAACCACATATGTGCCATTTCATGCAAGATAACGTTGGCACGGTTCATATACATCTTCTCTGGTACGTGGCTACGAAAAACCAATAAATCTTCCCGAAAAGTTACTGCGCCTGCGTTTTCCATAGCGCCGAAGTTAAAGTCAACGACTGCAATCTGGTCATATTTATCAAATGGATAGGCAAGACCAAAAATATTTTCAAAGTAATCAAAGCCCTGTTTTGTTAGCAAGAAGACATCCTCTGGATCTAGATACTGCTCCATAGATTTACGGCAGTAGATTCCAAGAGGAATCTCTTTCTTTCCCTTATAAACATCATGTACGTGGGCGTATGGACCTGCAATCAGGGCGGCCAAATACATTGGAATCCGCGGGGTTGTGGTGAACTTCCAGAGTGTCTTATCGCCAACACTCTCTTTGGAGGCGACGGGATTATTGGAGATCGCCTGCCAATGTCCTGGAGTCGTCACAGTGAAGGTAAAGCTCGCCTTCAAAGATGGCTGATCAAAGCATGGGAACATGTGGCGGATATAGGCGGTCTCACCCTGTGAGTAAAGATAGATCTCACCATCTGATGGATCTACAGAGCGCTGAAGACCCTCACCTGATTTGGAGTAAACACCCTCGATCTCAATCACGAGATGGTTCTGAGCAGCAAGGTTTGTAAGGAAGATTGATTCGCCATCAAAGCTCGATGTATCAACGGCCACACCATTTAAAGAGGCAGATATGACGCGGCGACCACAGGCATCAATAAAGGTTGAATACCCAGGGGTAGTACATGAGAAGGAGAGTTCAGATTTAGCATAGAAGGTATCTTCACCGGTCGTCACATCGAGTGTGACGACATAACTGGCAACGCTCAAATGAGCAGCACGCCCTGCAGCTTCCAAACGAGAGATATTGACTCCTGGCACGTATTGCTCCTTTTGTAGGTGGCTATCCAATCATGAGATTCTTGCCTTATGGAACGCCCCTCTATTCGAAGTTACAGCATCCGCGGCACTCGAATCACCCAAGCTCAGCGAGTGGCCAAGCGTTCACTGCAGGAAGCCTATGGGATTCGGGTAGAGAATAAAATATTGGATCTACAGACCGTATTTCCTGGTGCAGAAAAGATTATTGTGGAGATTGGTTTTGGCATGGGGGAGGCGACGGCGATCATCGCCACCGAATCTGCGCGCAATGCCTACATCGCAATCGATCTACACCCCCCTGGGATTGGAAAATTACTATCGCGTATCCATGAGCAGGGCATAACGAATATCAGAGTCATCGAGGATGATGTCCATGTCGTCATGCCATACATGATTAATGATGGTGCACTCGATGGTGTACATCTTTTCTTCCCAGATCCTTGGCCAAAGCTTAAACATCATAAGCGGCGAATAGTCACGCCAGCGTTTCTTAATCTCATTGCTACAAAATTAAAGATTGGTGGTTATTTTCATCTGGCTACTGATTGGTTTCCATATGCCCAAGCCATGCAGGCTGTATTTAATCAATCAGAGCAATTCAGCGGTGGCGTAATCGATAAACCTGACTGGCGTCCAGAGACTCGTTTTGAGGGGCAGGGGATCGATAAGGCCCACCGAGTTACTGACTTGCTTTATCTTCGTACGTAGTTATCTTTTTGATTCGTCGAATGTGACGCTCATCGTTGGTAAAAGCTGTCTCAATGAAGGAATCGATGATGGCTATGCACTCTTTGATTGAGTGCATACGTCCACCGATTCCGACCACATTTGCATCGTTGTGCTCTCGTGCCAATTTCGCAGTCTCAGGGCTCCAGGCAAGGGCGGCTCGCACACCCTTCACCTTGTTAGCAGCAATTTGCTCTCCATTTCCTGAGCCACCTAGAACTATTCCGAGTGATCCTAAATCGGCAACAGTTGCAATCGCTGCTGGAATACAAAAATCTGGGTAATCATCGAGGGCGTCGTATGTGTGGGGTC
>JABMMN010000019.1 GCA_013205535.1 Candidatus Planktophila sp. | reverse complement strand
GGTGCGTTACGCGCTAAATTCTCAATCTCTTGCATTGCAATGGGATCGGCCGACATAATTTTTTCCCATTTTGGCCATTCGGAGTTGTCGATCTGAATCGAAATAGGTCCGCCCTGTGTTAATCCCAATCGAATGCCGCCAAGAATCGTGGTTTTATCGGCTTCAAAACTTTGTCGGGCTCCGCGCCCAACTCCTAAACGCCTACGGGTTAAGTGATAATCAATATCGGCGGTCGTTACGGCGACCGAAGCAGGTATCCCTTCAATGATTGCACTGAGGGCCTGGCCATGAGATTCACCAGCTGTTAACCAACGCATCTGCGTATTGTCGCAGAGATGGGGAGTTTCTCGCAGCCAAATAGAGGACTGTTCCAAAAAATATTGCAAAAGCCAGCGGGATAGAGCTTGGGACTCTCAGGTAATAGGCAGATGTAATAATTATCTGTGCAATAGCACTCAGATATATACAGATTATGAGGAGAGCCAGCGACCATGCATTCGCTAGATTCAAGGCCAGAGCGATAATCACGAAAAATTTGGCATCTCCCATGCCTATTCTCATTATGAAGAGGGCAGATAAGGCGATCAATAGCACTAAAAATATCGTTTTAATAGATGCGATGCCTGATATCACGCGCATGGTCATCACCCAATACAGAAACAAGAGCATGTAGATATTGGGTATCCGCCGGTATCGCCAATCAGAGATGAGTATTGGTACAGCCAAAAAAATGAAGGCTAACATGTGGCGATATTAAATGAGCGAAGAAAGTCTCACTATCCCTATGTGGATGACTCTAAGGCTTTGAGACCATGTCGTCGCATCAATGTTGCCATACTTGATCGATCGAAACTCAACTGTGAGAACATCGCTACCTGATCGATTCCCTGATGGATAAGCAGATCCAATCCATCGATAATCTGACCACCGCGGGCAGCCCAGGCCGCACATACCTTCGTCGGCCAGGGCTTATAGAGGACGTCGAAAAAGAGAGATGTTGGACGTGATGGGAAAAAATCGATCAAGCTATCACTTGCACCTTCAGGTGTCGTGGAAATAATCAAATCTGCCTTATCAAAAATTTCGGACTCATCCCATGAAATGAAGGCTAACTCAGAGAGTTGCACGCAATTTGCTATCGCTTCTATACGCGAAGGCGAGCGATTCATGACACTAATACGGGTAGCAACTCCATCACAGGCTGCTGCAACCGCCCGCGCCGTCCCACCTGCACCGATAATGAGGACTTCACCTCTAGCATCCGCGGTATTTGCAGTGAGTGCATGTGTGAAACCAGATATATCGGTTGATGTAGCACTTAATCCATCACCAGTTCTCACAAGTGTATTTGCACTTCGAATTCGTACTGCAATCTCACTAATATCCGTTGAACAACTCAGTACCTCTTCTTTCAAAGGCATAGTCAGTGAGAAGCCGGTCCAACTCGAATCACATGTTTCTAAGAAACCTGCTAATTCACCACTTTTCACCTCTATGCGTGAGTAGTCACTTTCAAGACCGAGTTCGGCATATGCAATCGTGTGTAACAGTGGACTCAGTGAATGGTTAATTGGAGATCCCAACACGGCCGCCTTAATCAATTGAATGCACCAGCCTTTCGATTCTTTGCATACAAGGCCTTCCACACCAGAAACTCCTCATGGGAGGCGCTAAAGCGTGTATCACCTGGTGCAACAGTAACGAAATAAAGCCAATCTCCAGCAGGGGGATTCAATGTCGCAGCCATAGCATCTGCTCCAGGATTTGAGATTGGGCCAGGTGGCAGTCCATATTTTCTATACGTGTTGTAAGGTGATTGAATCAACGTGGATTGAGTACTCAAAAATATATTGCCCCGTTCTCCTTTTATGTAGTGAACAGTTGAATCCATCTGGAGTGGCATCGAGATTCTCAGACGATTGAGAATGACGCGAGCGACCTTTCCAAAGTTACTACCATCACCCTCGGCCTGAACTATTGATGCGATCGTTAAAAGCTCTCTGGAGGAGTAGCGGCCATTGGTGGCCAAAATCGCCCGACCAGAGGGTTCGGACTCGAATCGATCAATCATGGATTGAAGCATGGTCCGCGCACCTGTGCCTGTAACGAAGCTATATTGCGCTGGAAATAACAACCCCTCAGGATTAGTGAATCCCCAAGGTAGAACAAGAGACTTCACTGCCTGTGAAACCTCACTTTGTTTAAATCCATAGATTATGAGTGACTTAATAATCTCACTCTTCCACTGACCCTCAATAATCTTTAAAAGCGCTGGCATCCGCTTCGCATCAAGGAGCTGATTCAGCGCTTGCTGTGCAGAGATATTTTGTGTGAGTCGATGTGGACCTGGGGCTATCTTTTCTGAACGCTTATCACCCACCGCTAATCGAAAAAATACATCAGAGGATTTGATGACCTCATTGTTGAACAAGAGTTTTCCAATATCTGCCCCAGATGCGCCAGCTGGAATTTCAATGATCACCTCTACATCAGAGATAGAGAGCACTCGCTCTGGAAAATCAGGGGCACTCGAGACATTTCCTCGAAGACTAAGGAGAGCAAGGGAAAAAACTCCAAGGACAATGAAGGCTAGAGCAAGGCGATATTTCACTTACGGTTTCTCTCTATTGCTAAAGCGAATTCCAGGATTGCAACGGCTGCCGCCTGATCGATCCTTTTTTTGGCTTCCCTAGCCCTTACCCCACTCTCCCGCATATTTCTTGCCGCGCTGAGAGTTGATAATCTCTCATCAATCATCACGACGGGTTTATCGCTCAGGCTTTCAAGGAGATCACAAAATGCTTCTGCTTTCTGGGCAGATGCTCCATCGCTTGAATCCATATTTATAGGTTTGCCAACATAGATAACAATCGGCTCATATTCGTCGAGAATATTTGAGATTTGCCCACTGATTCCTCTATCGCCAGTTGAAAGGGTCACCAATGGTGAGGCCAATATTCCATCCAGATCACAGATGGCTACCCCAATTCTCACATCACCGTAATCAAAAGCTATACGGCGGCCGCGTTGCATGGCCTCAATTATCCTTTGAGTGCAGCCGTTATTGCCGATACAGCTTGATGAATCTGAGAGATGTCGATGCCTCCACCTTGTGCGAAGTCATCTTTTCCTCCACCGCCGCCACCCAAGACGTTGGAACCAATTTTGACCAACGCCCCAGCCCTCACACCCTGTGCACGGGCAGCATCACTTGCGCCCACGACTAATACTGGCTTGCCATCATTGACACTTATCAGAGCAACAACGCAACTGGTTGCTCGTGCACGTAGTTCTAGGGCGATCTTTCTTAAATCATCCCCAGAAATTCCATCAGTGAGCACGGCAGCGATAAGTGTTACACCGTTAATCTCAACAGCTGATTGTGCGATCTCATCGACTTTTGCGAAGGCTGCAACCGAGCGAAGCCCACCTAGCTCTTTTTCGATTTCACGGATCTTCGTCAATAATTCAGAGATACGCATTGGCAACTCTTCCACCCGTGCACCTTTAATAATCGTGGTCAAGGAGTTCAAAAGAATGTGCTCTCGGGCGAGGAACTTATAGGCATCGGCTCCGACTAAGGCTTCAACACGGCGCACGCCAGCACCGATAGAGGATTCGTTCAAAAGTTTGACGACTCCCAATTCACCGGAGCGTGAGACGTGAGTCCCTCCACAGAGTTCGCGTGCCCAATCACCAACACTGACCACTCGAACTTCATCCCCATACTTCTCACCAAAAATAGCCATCGCTCCAATTTTTTTGGCACCATCCTGTGTCATAGTCTGGGTAGTCACCTCAAGATTGTCCAAGAGAAGAGAGTTAACTCGAGCTTCGACCTCATTGATTACGCTCTCTGGAACGGCTCCCGTTGATGGAAAATCAAATCGAAAACGACCCGGTGAGTTCTCAGATCCAGCTTGGGTTGCTGTCTCACCTAATATCTCACGAAAAGCCTTATGAACCATGTGAGTGGCCGTGTGCGCTCGTGAAATTGCCACTCGACGTTCATTGTCAATCGAAGCTAATGCATGCTCACCTGTTGTCACATCCCCACTCACTACACGGCCACGGTGAACGAATACTCCAGGGATAGGTGTTTGAACATCTTCTACCTCAATGATGGCCCCACTTGCAAGTGTGATGATTCCGCTATCGGCTAACTGACCTCCGCCTTCGGCGTAAAAAGGTGTTCGATTCAATATAATTTCGACATCATCACCTGCTTGCGCGCTCTGAGTTGAAACACCATCAAGAAGAACTCCTGTAATAACAGATTCACTCGTAAAAGATGCATATCCAACAAACTCGCTCTTTCCCTTCGCATCTGCAATAGCCCGATATTGACTCACATCTGTGTGTCCACTCTTTTTGGCGCGAGAGTCGGCCTTTGCCCGATCCTTCTGTTCCTTCATGAGGCGTCTAAAGCCCTCTTCATCGACCTCTAAGCCCTCTTCGCGGGCCATCTCCAGCGTCAAATCAAATGGAAAGCCATAGGTATCATGAAGTTTGAAGGCATCTTCACCAGGTAGCGTGTTGCTTTTGCTCGACTTCACAACTGCGCTAGCGGTGTCAAAAATAGTTGTACCACTCTTGAGAGTCTGCAGAAAACTCTCTTCCTCAGAAACGCTCACTGAAAGAATACGCGCCTTATCACTGACTAATTCAGGATACTGCGCACCCATAGCACCAATCGCGGCCACGGTGAGCTCTGACATAATCGGATCCATCGAACCAAGCAGGCGCATATTTCGGATCGTACGACGCATCATTCGGCGCAAAACATAACCTCGACCCTCATTACCAGGAGTCACTCCATCACCTATGAGCATGGCCGATGTGCGTGCATGATCGGCGATCACCCGAAGTGAAATATCTGATTTATCGGATTTTCCATAGGCTATCCCAGTTAACTCACTAGCTTTTTTGAGAATTTGCATCGTGGTATCTATCTCATAGATATTTTCTACACCCTGTAATAGTGCGGCCATGCGCTCCAAACCAAGTCCGGTATCAATGCTCTTTGCTGGTAGCTCTCCAAGGATCGCAAATCCATCTTTTCCCGCTCCTGCACCCCGCTCATTTTGCATGAAGACGAGATTCCATACCTCCATGTATCGATTCTCATCGGCGATCGGGCCGCCCTCTTTTCCAAATTCGGGACCACGATCGAAGTAAATCTCAGAGCAGGGACCACAGGGGCCAGGTACGCCCATCGACCAGAAGTTATCGGCCATTCCCATGCGTTGGATGCGCTCTTTTGGCACTCCAATCTGCTTGTGCCAGATATCGGCAGCCTCGTCATCGTCTAGAAATACGGTTACCCATAACCGCTCTTGCGCAAAGCCATAACCACCATCACTGATGGGGCGAGTGAGTAACTCCCAGGCTAGAGCGATCGCCTTATCCTTGAAATAATCTCCAAATGAGAAATTCCCACACATCTGAAAAAAAGAGGCATGGCGGGTCGTCTTACCGACCTCATCGATATCCAGTGTTCGTACACACTTTTGTACTGAAGTAGCACGCTTGAATGGCGGAGTAATCTCACCTAAAAAATACGGTTTAAATGGCACCATTCCCGCGTTAACAAGTAAGAGATTTGGATCATCTGCAATCAGTGAGGCAGATGCAACCACAGTGTGGGTTAAGCCCTGGCGATTATCGGATTCAAAGAAGCGCAGCCAGCGCGCACGGATCTCGGCGGATTCCACTAGTAAAAATCACTCAGCCTTCTTCTTGGCACGGGCTTTCTTTGCTGTGGCAACTGATAAAAGGGCGCCGGCAACTTTGACTGCAGCAGCGTTTTTGCCCATGAATGACGCAGTTGCCTCACTCACCTTGTCTGAGAGATCCTCAGCGTTCTTGGTGATGCGATTAATACTTTTGAGCGGACCATTGACTAATGTCACCGTTGTGTGCACCTCTTCGATGAGCGGCGTAGCTTCATCTGTGAGTGATTTAAGAGAGATTTTCGCCTCATCGACAAATCTACCAACGCGAATAACAACATAACTTACGGCAACGGCGATTATTAAAAGCGCGCATGAAGCGATGATTGTTGCAATACCACCAGGACCCATGTTCTTAGCCTACCTGAGGGGCGTTCTTGGGAACGCCATCAATGCCGCTCTCTTTTCGTTGGAAGGCTGTAATGGGTGTTGGCGCACCTGTGAGTGGATCTGCCCCACTTGCAGTTTTTGGAAAGGCTATGACCTCACGAATAGAGTCAGAGCCAGTGAGAAGTGCACAGATTCGATCGAGGCCAAGAGCAATTCCACCATGCGGAGGTGGCCCATAATTAAAGGCCTCCAATAGAAATCCAAACTTCGAGGCCGCGTCCTCATCACTCAAACCAATGACGCGAAAGACATCTCTTTGCATCTTCTGATCGTGGATTCGAATGGAGCCACCACCTAATTCAGTTCCATTCAAAACAATGTCGTATGCATATGCCAAGGCGTGCCCTGGATCCTTCACAAAACTTGATGCGAATTCAGGCTTGGGCCCAGTGAATGGATGGTGAACAGCGCTCCAGCCACCACTTTCGGTTGGTTCAAACATCGGTGCGTCAACTACCCATAGAAACTCCCACGCATCATCAGGAATTAAGGCGCAGCGTTTGCCGATTTCAAGACGGACGGCACCTAGAAGATTTTGGGATGCACTCCGCTCTCCCGCTGCAAAGAAAATAGCATCACCAGTCCGAGCTCCAGTAGCTGCGGCGATTCCTGCACACTCTTTCTCACTCAAATTCTTAGCGACTGGGCCACCGAGAGTGCCATCCTCATTGACCAAAATGTAGGCCAGGCCCTTTGCTCCACGTGCCTTAGCCCAGTCCTGCCAGACATCTAATTCGCGGCGCGGGGAGGAGGCTCCCCCTGGCATGACAACGGCCCCAACGTATGCCGCTTGAAAAACTCGAAATGATGTGTCGGCAAAGTAGGAAGTCTGCTCCGATAACTCATGAGCGAATCGTCGATCAGGTTTATCCGATCCATAGCGTGACATTGCATCGGCATATGTCATTCGATCAATAGGTAGAGTAATTGCGTACCCTAGGGTCTCTTGCCAGATTTTTGAAATGATCTTCTCTGCTACCGCCAAGATATCTTCTTGATCGATGAATGACATCTCAATATCTAACTGTGTGAACTCTGGTTGTCTATCAGCTCTAAAATCCTCATCTCGGAAACATCGGGCTATTTGATAGTACTTCTCCATTCCAGCGACCATTAAAAGCTGCTTAAAGAGCTGAGGAGATTGTGGGAGTGCATACCAACTCCCCGGCTGCAGACGCACTGGGACTAAAAAGTCTCGAGCACCCTCTGGAGTTGACCTGGTCAGATATGGAGTTTCTATCTCAAGAAAAGACTCCGATTCCATTGTGCGGCGGATAGTAGATGTCACCTTCGAGCGAAGGCGCAGATTTGCCGCCGGCTTCTCGCGACGCAGATCTAAGTAGCGGTACTTCAAACGAACCTCTTCGCTGATTTCGCCATCATTTCCACTGTCGATCGGGAATGGAAGGGCGGCAGATTCGCTCAAAACCACAACCGTATCTCCCATGATTTCGACCTCGCCGGTGGGGATAGCTGCGTTCTCATTGCCAGCTGGGCGCGCAAGTACCTCACCTGTAATCGCCAAGCACCACTCCGCACGAAGAGCTCCAGCCATGGCTTCATCACGGATAACAACCTGAACCGAACCCGATGCGTCACGCAAATCTATGAATGCGACACCACCATGATCTCGACGCCGCGAGACCCACCCTGCAAGGGTGACGGTCTTACCGATATCGGCTTTACGTAAAGAGCCTGCCTCATGGTTTCTTAACATGGCGAGTGTGATATCACTTTCTATAATGCATCAGCTAAAGAGGCAATCGTAACGGATATAGCAATACCAGAGCTCATATTTTTGAGCTGTAGCACCGAGCTTGTCATCTCTTCATCTCCTAAAACCACAACGTAACGCGCGCCACTCTTATCTGCTGCCTTCATTGCACCCTTAAGCCCTCGATCTCCGAAGGCAATCTCAACACTCTTGCCTACCTTTCGTAAATCCGTGGCAATCTCCAAAGCGCGAATCATCGCCGAATCACCTAGTGGAATGATGAATAAGTCAGAGACAAATCTCTCCTGGGTAATAACTCCCTCAGCCTCGGCCGCTAATAATGCGCGATCTACACCGAGTCCAAAACCAATTCCAGATAGCTCTTGTCCCCCGAGTTCATGCATCAAACCGTCGTATCGTCCACCCCCACCTATCCCCGATTGCGATCCGAGAAGTTCGTGGACAAATTCGAAAGTAGTACCTGTGTAATAATCCAGACCACGCACCATTCGAGGATTCAAAATATAAGATATTCCAAGAGCATCAAGGTAGGTTTTCACGGATTCAAAATGGGTGCGCGAGGTAACACTCAAGTAGTCCATCAAAATCGGGGCTTTTGACATAAGCAGCTTCATCTCATCACGTTTGTCATCAAAGAGGCGAAGTGGATTTATCGAGGCACGTAAGGAGGTTGCCTCATCTAGATCAAGGGTGGAGATGAACTTCATCAAATCAACCTTATGCGCTGCGCGGGATTGAGCATCTCCCAATGATGTGATTTCAAGGCGGTACCTCTTCAGGCCTATGGCTTTAAAGCCTGCATCTGCTACCGCTATGACCTCGGCATCAATTGCTGGATCATCCAAGCCAATCGCCTCAATACCCACCTGGTAGAACTGTCGGTAACGTCCTGCTTGTGGGCGCTCGGCTCGAAAGTAGGCACCTGAATACCAGATCTTCACTGGTAATTGCGCGCGATCTAAACCATGTTCGATCACTGCACGCATCGCACCAGCTGTTCCCTCTGGACGAAGCGTAATCGAACGATCTCCACGATCAGTGAACGTGTACATCTCCTTTGAAACGACATCAGTTGACTCCCCAACACCGCGTTTGAAGAGCTCTGTATCTTCAAAGACAGGAAGCTCCATCAATTGATAGCCAGCCAACCTAGCCGGTGCGATCAAGGATTCACGTACAAACTCAAATAGCCGAGAGCGAGGTGGCACATATTCACTCACGCCTTTAGGAGCTAAAATTTTTGCTCGTGCCATTAATAACCAGCTTTGATGGATTTAAGATACGGATTATTTTTACGTTCATGGGCCATGCTCGTCTGCGGGCCATGGCCTGGTAGCACTCGCAGATGATCTGCCAGAGGTAGCACCTTCTTGCGCAAAGTCTCTTGCATATCTTGAGCAGAGCCAGTCGGTTGATCTGTGCGTCCAATTGAGCCGGCAAAGAGAACATCGCCGCTTATAAGAACCTCCTGTGAAACCTCAAACATCAAAGATCCAGCCGTATGACCTGGGGCGTGGATAACTTTGAAATCGAGCCCAACAAGATTAAGTTCCTCACCATTACGCAATTCTCTTACATCGGCGGGCTCTACAAACTCCATGCCTGCCAATGTCGCAGCAAATTCTGGAGATAGAACTCTTTGTGGATGCACAAGTGCAGCACGATCTTGGCTATGGATATATGCAGGGATGCCATAGCCATCGGCAATAGGCGTGATTGAAAAAGTGTGGTCGAGATGGCCATGAGTTGCTATCACTGCCACTGGCTTGAGCCTAAACTCATCGAGCAGTACCTGGAGCTGGTCACTTACATCTGGCATTCCAGGGTCGATAACGACGCACTCCGAGCCGGGGGCGCTGGCCAGAACCCAACAGTTGGTTGCAAACATTGGGGCGGCAAAGGAGGCCACAAGCATCTTCTCACCCCTCTCATGGACTGTGCATCTTGGAAGCGATTGACGCCTCAAGGCTGGGACAGGGTACCTTTGACCCTGCCCAAGGCTCAATTCACGTCCGATTAATCCCCCGTTTAATCGGTCCATGACATACATAGCGACGTTCTAACGAACAACGCGCGCAAAGGATTACGACTATGAGCGATTTATATCCACTACCTCAAGCATCGGCGGCAAGTGCGCTGATCGGAGATCCCTCAGCCTTTGGCCGAGTTGGCGAAGATGGCACTGTCTATGTGCGCACATCTGCGGGGGAAAAGCCTGTTGGCTCCTATCCAGGTAAAACCTCGGAGGAGGCCCTTGCCTATTTTGTGCGCAAATTTGAAATGCTCGCCGCCGAGATTGCTCTGTTAGCTGCTCGCATAACTAGTGGCGCCCTCGTCCCCTCCGATGCTTATCTAGCAGTTAAGAAACTACGCGATCAGGTAAAAGATCTCAACGCCGTTGGTGATTTAGAGGCTTTAGCGGTCTCAGTTGAGCAGATCGAACCACTCATCGAAGGTCATCGAGAGGCCTATGAGGCAAAAAAGGCAGCTGAAAACGAAGCGAAAAAAATACGACTTGAACAGATTTTAATCGAGAAGGAGAAGATAGTCGCTGAGGCCGAAACATTGGCGCTATCAGAGAGTTGGAAGGTAACTGGAGATCGCTTGAAAGTTCTTCTTGATGAGTGGAAATCTGCACCTCGCTTAGATAAGACAAGTGATGCCGATCTATGGAAACGCTTCTCGTCATCTCGAAATAAATTCGATAAACGTCGACGCACTCATTTTGCAGCTCTAGAGGCGGTGCATAGTGTCGTTTCGGAGGCCAAAAAAGCGATCATCACCGAGGCAGAGCTTCTAGCCACCTCAACACAATGGGTCCCCACAGCAAAGCGCTTCAAGACGCTGATGGATGCTTGGAAGGCCTCTGGTCGCGGCAAACCGAGTGATGACGCAAAAATGTGGGCACGCTTCAAAGCCGCCCAGGATCAATTCTTTGCAGCCAAAAATGCTGACCTAGAAAAACGCGATTCAACAATGGCAACTAATCTGATTAAACGCGAAGAGCTCGTTGTTCTGATAGAGGCCCTCGTTCCGATCTCAAACCTTGAAGATGCAAAAAAGATGCTACGTGAGCATCTGAATTCATGGGGCAAAATCGGGATGACCCATCGCGATAAACGCGCCTCTCTGGATGCACGTGTCCATGCCGTTGAATCACTAGTTAAAGAGGCAGAGGCGCAGCACTGGCGAAAGAGTGATCCAGCTGCAAAGGCGCGTGCGGAAGAGGTTGTCAAACAACTGCGCGAATCTATTGAGAACTACGAGAAAATCGCAGCCAAATCGCAAGCTCTGGGAAATACCAAAAAAGCCCAAGAATCCACTGAATCGGCAGAGGCGCGCAAAGTGTGGCTAGCCGATGCGCAGAGGAGTCTGGCCGAGTTTAGTTAACTAATTATTTGTTGTTCGGTAGACGTCATAGACGCCTTCTATGCTGCGGACTGCAGCCAATACCGCATCCAAATGTGTGGCATCGGCCATTTCAAAGGTGAATCGTGAGAAGGCGGTACGATCTTTCGAAGTACTGACCGAGGCACTTAAAATATTTACATGCTGATCCGATAGCGTTCGCGTGACATCCGCCAAAAGTGATGCACGATCCAGCGCCTCAACTTGAATATTGACCAGGAATACAGAGCCTGCACCTAAACGCCACTTTACATTCACCACTCGGTCTGCTTGATTGGCTTGGAGATCCCCCGCATTCACGCAATCAAAGCGATGGATTGAAACCCCACTCCCCTTTGTAATAAATCCCATAATCTCATCACCTGGCACAGGTGTGCAGCATCGTGCAAGCTTGACCAGGACATCATCGGCTCCCTCAACGTCGATAGCATTACTTGATCGCCGTGTGCTGGGTGCGTGAGTGGGGAAAATATCCATCGTGGGTTGAGGATGTGAGTCATCTGCCCCAAGGGAGACCACCAACTTATCGATGATCGATGCTGCAGATACATGGCCATCTCCAACTGCGCAGTACAACGTATCTATATCCGAATAGTGAAGCTCATGGGCTAATTCAAGAAGTGATTGACCCGCAAAAATCTTCTGCAACGGTAGGCCCGCTTTGCGCATCTGCCGTGCGATTGATTCACGGCCAGCATCAATGGCCTCTTCCCTGCGCTCCTTACTGAACCAGGCTTTGATCTTGGAGCGTGCCCGCGGACTTTTTACGAAGTTGAGCCAGTCCCGGCTTGGTCCAGCATGATCACCTTTATTCGTGACGATTTCAACTACATCACCATTACTCAATCGAGACTCTAGTGGCACCAATCGCCCATTGACCTTCGCACCTGCGCAGCGGATTCCAACATCGGTATGCACTGAAAATGCAAAATCCACTGGAGTGGATCCCCCCGGAAGGGCGACAACACTGCCCTTGGGAGTAAAGACAAAGACTTCAGGTGTACCTAGATCAAAGCGAAGAGCCTCGAGGAATTCAGAGGGATCTTCAGTCTCTTTCTGCCACTCGTGAAGTTGGCGTAGCCACAGCATCTCAGGAGAGGATTGATTAGTTTCATCACCTTGTTTGTACTTCCAATGAGCAGCGATGCCGAACTCAGCACGGGCGTGCATATCAAAGGTCCGAATTTGAATCTCAAATGCCTTACCAGTAGGCCCGATTACAGTTGTGTGCAGGGATTGGTAGAGATTGAACTTGGGCATTGCGATGTAATCCTTAAAACGCCCGGGTACTGGGCTCCATCTTGCGTGAATCGATCCTAAAACGGCGTAACAGTCACGAACATCATCGACTAAGACACGAATACCCACCAAATCATAAATTTCATTGAATTCACGCCCTCGGACAACCATCTTTTGATACACCGAAAAGAAATGCTTCTTACGCCCAGTGACAGTGGCATGAATGCTGTCTTTAGCAAGATCCTCGGTCACAGTTTCGATGACTTGTGCCGTTAGGGCATCCCGTGAAGGTGAGCGCTCTGCAACCAACCGTGAAATCTCTTCAAATTTCTTAGGTTCAAGAACCTCAAATGAGAGATCCTCTAACTCCCATTTCATCGCATTCATTCCGAGGCGGTGCGCAAGGGGCGCATAGATATCTAATGTTTCACGGGCCTTATGTTCGGCGCTCTCTTGTGAGACGTATTTCCAAGTCCGAGCATTATGAAGCCGATCAGCGAGTTTGATGACAAGTACACGAATATCACGCGACATCGCAACGATCATTTTACGAACGGTTTCAGCTTCAGCCGTCGGACCATATGTGAGTTTGTCGAGTTTGGTGACACCATCGACGAGATTGGCGATCTCATCACCGAAATCATGGCGTAGCTCTTTGAGCGAGTACGGCGTGTCCTCGACGGTGTCGTGCAACAAAGCAGCGATTATCGTTTCAGAGTTAAGACCGAGATCGGCCAAGATACCGGCAACGGCAACTGGGTGAGTTATATAGCGCTCACCTGATTTTCTTGTCTGACCCTCATGGGCTTTTTCGGCGATTAGAAATGCGCGTTCAACGTCGACACACGAGTTGGCAGGGTGATTATCATTGAGCGCACTTACAACTGGTGCAATCAAAGTATCCACGCTTTTGCCTTACTTTCTGCCCTTGCGCTTTGGTTGGTTGCGGGGTCCACGCCTTTGAGCAAGATCAACTGGAGCCGGGGTGCTGATAACTGCTGGAGCACCACGACCGTTTACACGTTTAGCAAGTGCAATCATCGCAGGCTCACGTTCACGTAGATAGGCCAGGACTGGTGGGGCGATAAAAATAGAGGAGTAGGCACCGACGAACATGCCGATGAAGAGTGCCAGGGCGATATCTTTTAGAGTGCCAGCGCCAAGCAGCGCACCGCCGATGAAGAGGATGGCAGCGACCGGCAACAGTGCAATCACGGTCGTATTAATTGAGCGGACCAAAGTTTGATTGACGGCAAGATTTGTGGCCTGGGTAAATGTCTGCTTGCTCGAAGATGTGATGCTGCGAGTATTCTCACGCACCTTATCAAAGACAACAACGGTGTCATAGAGTGAGTATCCGAGAATGGTCAAGAAACCAATCACAGTTGCAGGGGTGACGTCAAAGCCCACGAGGGCGTAAATCCCAACTGTTATCAAGACGTCGTGCACGACGGCCACGATGGCGGCAACTGCCATCTTTGGCTCAAAAGTCATCGCAAGGAAAATCAAGATTACGATCAAGAAAGCTGAGAGACCATAGAGCGCCTTCTTCGTAATCTCCTTGCCCCAAGACGGTCCGATTATCTGAGTATCAATATCTGAAACCTGCACACCAAAGGTTGAGGTCAGGGCCGCCTCGACGGCATCGGATTGTGCTGGAGCTAAAGAGCCCGTTTGGACTCTGATCTTGTCATTGCCAACTTTTTGAACAATGACCTCTCCAGAGATTCCAGAGCCTGCAACGGCAGATCGAGCCTGTTCCACCGTTGCCGTTGTCGATGTGAATGTATATGCCGATCCACCTTTGAACTCGATGCCAAGATGAAGGCCTGAAATAGCCAAAGTTCCAATCGATATGGCGGTAAAGATGAGAGAGATGATGTACCAACGCTTGGCATTGCCAACGATATTAAAAGAAGTCTCACCAGAATAGAGACGTCCACCGATACCTTTTACTGATGCCATTTCACGCCTCCACAGTTGAAGTTTGTCGATTTACACCCGAGCTCTTTTGGGACAAGCCCGAGAATCGATGACCTGTAGCGAAGAAATCCATCCGGGCCAAGAGTGTCATAAGTGGCTTGGTAAAGATGAAGACAATCAGCAGATCTACAAGGGTCGTGAGTCCAAGTGCAAAGGCAAATCCTTGAACTCCTCCAACAGCAAATATATAGAGCAGAGCAGCTGCAATAATCGAGACGGCATCAGCGACCAAGATCGTGTGGCGCGCCTTTATCCAGCCACTCTCAACGGCCGAACGTAGGGAACGACCCTCGCGGATCTCATCTCGAATGCGCTCGAAATAAACGACGAATGAATCGGCGGTAATTCCAACTGCAACGATGATTCCTGCGATTCCAGCTAGAGTCAGGGTGAAGCCTATGTTCTCTCCCAAGAGCAGAACGAGAAGATAGATAACGAGCGCGGCGGCAGTAAGTGAGCCCGTCACGACGATTCCAAGCCCTCGATAATAAAGGAATGAATAGAGAACTACGAGCGTCAATCCAATAATGCCCGCCAATAAGCCAGCATCTAGCTGATCGGCACCAAGGGTTGGAGAAACCTGGGCCACTTCTCCCCTATCAAATGAGAGTGGGAGCGCACCATATTTTAAAACATTTGCCAGATCTTGGGCCTCAAGTTGAGTAAAGCTTCCCGTTATCTGAGCAGTTCCAGATGGAATCGGCTCGTTAATTCGTGGAGATGAGACAACAAGTCCATCGAGAACAATCGCAACTTGGTTGAGTGGCTCAGGTAAAGATGTGACACGGGTAGTGAGTGCCCCGAATGCCGTTGTGCCCTCACCGTTGAAAGTCAGGCTCACATACCAGGCACTTCCAGCTTGTGTATCTAAGCCAGCAGAGGCCTTTGATATTTGACGACCAAGTACCTCAGCTGGAGCCAGAATATACTTTGTTGATCCATTTCGATCACACACTGCAATCGTCTCAGTTGGAGCATCAGTTCCGGTGCCTTGAAGGTTCTCTAATTTTGTACAGTCAAGTGCCTCATACTTTGCATTAATTGCCGCACTAATGCCATTCACTGGTGTCGCTGTAGATCCTGTATCAACGCCCGCGCCAGATCCTGTAGCAACGCTCGCGCCAGATCCTGTAGCAACGCTCGCGCCAGATCCCACAGAGGTCGTACCCGGCCCACTTGCTAAGACTTGGCGGAAGCGAAGCTCTGCGGTTTGCCCAACTAACTCAACTACTCGTCGCCCGGTATTTCCTGGAACAGCGATGACGATCTGACGATTGGTACCACTGCCTTGGGCCGTGACTTCAGACTCGGCAACTCCAAGTGAGTTCACGCGCTGGCGAATAATAGAGACTGCCTGATCGATAGCCTCATTAGTCACTCTCCCATTCTCTCCAGCAGCGATACGAGGTTGGAGAGTGACAGATGTGCCTCCACGTAAATCTAATCCCAGGCGCACGGCCGTTGCCCCTTGGACAAAGGCTGCGCTAGCCAGAGCAATCACAAGTAGAGCCAGAATGGACAATGATCGAAGTGGGCGGCCAGTCTTCTTTGTGGGTTTAGTTGGTGTAGACATAGAGGCAGAGTCTAGACATCAATCGCAGGTGTGTCGAAAAGCGAGGCAAGAGCCGGTGGTGGTGTGCGCCCTATATGAGCAAAACCGAGCGCCGTTGCAACGCGACCGCGCGCTGTTCTGGCCATAAAGCCATTACGAACCAGAAATGGCTCGGCAACAGATTCGACGGTTTCGCTCTCTTCACCAACTGCGATTGCCAAGGTTGAAAGTCCTACCGGCCCCCCATTAAAGCGATCAATGAGCGCGGTAAGAACGCTACGGTCGAGACGATCTAGACCCATCGCATCTACCTCGTAGATTTCAAGGGCGGCACGGGCATCGATGAGGGAGATCAGAGCACTCCCCCTTACCTGTCCATAATCGCGCACGCGACGCAGTAAACGATTTGCTATGCGAGGGGTACCACGTGAACGAGAAGATATCTCTGTTATCGCATCGGTAGCGATATTTATCTCTAGCAGAGCGGCACTTCTGGTAATCACTTGGGCAAGCTCATTATCACTATAAAAATCAAGGTGAGCCGTGAAGCCAAAGCGGTCTCGTAATGGGCTTGTCAACAATCCACTCCGTGTCGTAGCACCCACCAAAGTGAAATGTGGAAGCTGCAGTGGAATAGCAGTTGCGCCTGGCCCTTTTCCAACTACAACATCGACACGAAAATCCTCCATCGCTAAATACAAAAGCTCCTCCGCAGGTCTTGGGAGTCTGTGAATCTCATCAAGGAAGAAAATCTCACCCTCGACAAGTGAGGAGAGAATCGCTGCCAAATCGCCAGCATGAGTAATAGCAGGACCACTTGATATTCGAATCGGGGCCGACATCTCGCTCGCCAAAATAAAGGCAAGGGTCGTCTTTCCCAAACCTGGTGGGCCCGAGAGTAAAATATGATCGGCTGGAGCTTTTCGATGACGAGCAGCCGTCAGCAAAACATCTATCTGCTCGCGCACTCGATGTTGCCCAATAAACTCTTTGAGCGTTGTTGGACGTAGAGCATGTTCGAGCACCGAATCCTCACCCGTGATATTTGATCCCACTAATCTCTCCTCAGCCACGAGAGCTCTTTCCACTCGCCAAGGCATCTTTGAGCAACTCACTCATCGATAAGGTAGATGGATCCTGGCCCGAAGATGAGAGCCTTGCCTGCACCGCAGTGATCGCGTTGTCGGATTCTTTGGGAGAAAAGCCAAGTGAGATCAAAGCACCCATCAAATTCTCACGCCATGGAGCGACATGTCCTGCATACAAAGATGTCGAGGATAATTCACTCAACTTTCCTTTGAGTTCGAGAATCATGCGTTGGGCACCTTTGCGTCCAATTCCAGGAACACGTTCAATGGATGTGACATCCTCCGATGCGATAGCCCTACTCAAATCTTGCGGACTAAGAGCCCCGAGAATTGAGAGGGCAACCTTCGGTCCGATCCCTGAGACCGTCTGTACCAATTCAAAAAGTGCGCGCGCCTCATCATTGAGAAAACCAAAAAGAGTGAGTGAATCTTCACGCACAACGAGCGTTGTAAACAACTGAACCTGTGCACCCATACTCACACTGCCACTGGTCGCTGTATTCACCAAGACACTCATTCCGACTCCCCCAACCTCAACTATCAAGCGATCGGTTTTAATGGAACGAACAGTGCCATTGATCGATGAGATCACTTATCCACGCAACTTTCGTAGTCGGGATCTTTCAATGGCGACAGCTTGGGAAATCTTCGCACTCGCACCACCACGCCAGATATGACAGATTGCAAGTGCTAAGGCATCGGTTGCATCAACTGGCTTTGGGATCTCTTTCAAATTCAGGAGCTTTGCAACCATTGAAGCGACTTGAGCCTTGTTGGCCCGACCTGATCCTGTTACCGCGGCCTTGACTTCACTGGGGGTGTGCATCATGACGGGAATCCCAGATTTCGCCGCAATCAAGAGAGCGACTCCCGCGGCCTGTCCAGTTCCCATCACCGTTCGTACATTGTGTTGAGCAAATACGCGCTCGATGGCAATCACATCAGGACTCCAGATCGATACCCACTCATTGATCGCTCTATCGAGATCAAGTAGTCGCGCTTCAAGGGCGATATCGGTCGGTGTCACAATTACGCCAACTCCCGCCATAGAAAGCGGGCTTCCAACTGCGCCATCGACCACACCAATGCCACAGCGAGTCAGACCAGGATCTATCCCCAGAACTCGCATCACATCACCCTTAATCCTTGAAAGAAGGCTCCTAGCCTAAGGTTCTGCCCCAAAGCTTTAGCCCAGGCTCGCCATGACCTCATCTGTTATATCGAAATTACTAAAGACGTTCTGTACATCATCGAGCTCTTCAATTGCATCAATGAGTTCGAATAGCTTCTTTGCACCCTGTGCATCGAGTTCAATCTGCATCGTTGGCAAAAATGAAGAGTCTGCAGATTCGTAGTCGATACCAGCGCTTTGGAGCGCCGATCTAACCGGTACTAAATCACTTGACTCACTCACTACCTCAAAGGCCTCACCCAAATCATTTACCTCCTCGGCACCAGCATCGAGAACAGCTTCAAGAATCGAATCTTCGGTCAGGCCCTCTACCTTCTTGAGAATCACAACTCCCTTGCGATTAAACAGGTAAGCCACTGATCCTGGATCGGCCATAGTGCCGCCATTACGGGTGACGGCAACGCGAACTTCAGATGAGGATCTATTGCGATTATCGGTTAGGCACTCAATCATGATGGCAACACCATTGGGGCCATATCCCTCATACATAATCGTTTGATAATCAGCAGCGCCTTGCTCAAGACCAGCACCACGTTTAATAGCCCGCTCAATATTATCGGCTGGCATCGAGGATTTTTTGGCTTTTACAATTGCATCAAATAGAGTGGGATTTCCCTCGAGATCAGCGCCACCATTACGAGCAGCAACTTCGATTGCACGTATCTGCTTAGCAAAAACTTTTGCACGACGGCTATCAATTATCGCTTTTTTATGCTTGGTAGTTGCCCATTTGGAATGGCCTGACATTGGCGAACCCTTTCGAATTAGTACATTCTACTGTACCTCTTGCAGTGCGGTCCTTGCTACTTCCTCAATAAAATAACTGTGAATACGATGATCACCCGTCAATTCAGGATGAAAAGAAGTTGCCAAGATACTTTTAGAGCGCACGGCCACAGGGTGGGCATCTATCTCGGCTAAGACTTCTATCCCCTGACCAATTTTTTCCACCCACGGTGCACGTATGAATACTGCACGCACTAACTCCTTTGATCCATCGGCAAATGAAATATCAGATTCAAAGGAGTCAACTTGACGCCCGAAAGCATTTCGTCGCACGGTTATATCCAGGCCACCAAAACTCTTTTGTCCCGCCTTAGCATCAAGAATATTCTGCGCCAATAAGATCATTCCAGCACATGAGCCATAGACCGGCATTCCCCGTGCGATTCGGCTACGGATCGGGACTATGAGATCAAAGAGCTCTGCAAGATGTGCGATGGTTGTTGATTCACCACCTGGAATCACGAGTGCCTCAACTGCATCTAACTCTTGTCTACGACGAACAGGTATCGGATTGACGCCGCAGGCGATTAATGCCGAAATATGTTCGCGAACATCTCCTTGTAGAGCTAGTACTCCTACCTTCATAACGGCCGTTATTACCAACCGCGCTCTGCAAGACGATGTGGTGCCGGAAGATCTGCGACGTTGATGCCCACCATAGCTTCGCCAAGTCCTCGCGAAGCATCGGCGATAACCTTTGGATCATCCCAAAAAGTCGTTGCGCGAACACATGCCGCTGCTCGTTGGGCCGGATTTCCTGATTTGAAAATACCGGAACCGATGAAGACTCCATCTGCCCCCATGCTCATCATGAGAGCGGCATCGGCTGGAGTTGCAATTCCACCCGCAGTAAATAGAACAACGGGCAGCTTGCCCTTTTCAGCGACCTCTCTTACTAACTCATACGGTGCTTGCATCTCTTTTGCCTCAACGTATAACTCGTCCTCACGAAGAGAAGATAGACGTCTGATCTCTCCATTGATCTGGCGCATGTGCTGCATTGCATTAGAGACATCACCAGTACCGGCCTCGCCCTTTGAACGAATCATCGCCGCACCCTCATTGATTCGGCGCAGCGCCTCTCCCAGATTTGTCGCACCACAAACAAAGGGAACCGTAAAGCCCCACTTATCAATATGGTTTTTGTAATCAGCGGGAGTGAGTACTTCAGATTCATCGATATAGTCAACGTTCAGAGATTGCAAAATTTGTGCCTCTACGAAATGCCCGATTCGTGCCTTTGCCATTACAGGAATGGATACGGCCGCTTGAATCATCTGAATCATGTCGGGATCGGACATACGGGCAACTCCACCTTGGGCACGTATATCGGCAGGCACGCGTTCAAGGGCCATCACTGCAACGGCGCCAGCATCTTCGGCAATCTTTGCCTGCTCAACGTTAACGACATCCATGATGACTCCACCTTTGAGCATCTCTGCCATACCACGCTTAACCCGCCCAGTGCCTTTTTCTTGCGACATCACTATTTCTCCCATTGCTTATCCTGCGACTAGGAGATCATCCTACTTTGTTGGCGAGGATTTCGCGCTTGGAGTTATCAGCGTGAAATCAGGTTCGGTATCGGTCAAGGCGACCCACACTTGCCCTGGTGCAAAGGGGATTTCGATGCCATCTAGACCTCTCCATGTTGTACCAACATCGGGCGATTCTCGGCTCCATGTTGCAGTGATACTCGTGCCATCGCGCAGGATGTAGCCCGTGCCCGTGCCGATCGTTTGAGAAAAAGGTGTAACCGCACCAAACTTATCTCTGTAGGCAGAATCACTAATTGCAACTAATTGGATGACCAGAGTTGTAGGACCGAGTTTCTCTCCAGTATCTGAGAGATTAATAAGATTGTTATGAAATAAATGCCATCGTTTCTCACTCATTGACCATGTCGCACCATATGAGGCGGCTGGCCACTTGATGAAAACTCGAGATATCGGCACAGCCTGGGCCATACTCTTACCAAAGCCCCACCCCACTGATTTTGCTCTATCAACTTGATAACCTTTGTCGATGATTTTCTGCATAAGAAGATCGGCGCGAAGAACCATCGCATATGGTTGATTGCGGCTTTGATCGGTCGTATAGATACTCGGAGGCTGTGATTGTGCGCCAAGATTCACCAGGTTTGCTGAGTCGATAATCGGTAGAAGTTTGCTATGTGCTCCACTGTAAGCAAATGCGACCCTTCCAAACTGACTCAAGATGTCGATATCTGAGATTCGAGCACTGCGCACCGGACCGATGCGATCTGGGATCTTGGATGAGAAGACCGCAGCCAAACGAGTTACCCCGCCCTCTACCTGTTCGATATAGACAATATCGGCGGCCTCTAGGCCAATTTGGGGGTGCGCGTACTTCGTATCATCTATTTTGACGACCAGTACTGGACCATTACCACCTATTCGACCACTCAATACGTTGATCTCCTCTGGAGCAATGACGACAGATTTGAAGCCTTGAGTCAGAGTCGCACACCCTGTTAATAGGGACGTGGCGATGGCTGCGAGCACGATTGTCTTATAGCGCATCGAACTCAAACTCATATGTCACTGGTAAAGGCGCCGTTCCCGCCAGACGAAATATACGTATTCCATACTTCTTTCGCACCATCTGTGTTGAAGAAACTGCATCGGTATGAATCGCTATTGCGATACGGATCTTCGCTGTGAGCAATTTGAGTTCCTCAAGAAGTAAATGAGCGGCGCTAGCGCTATGAGAATGTCCATCAGCTAGAAGCAGTAGCAACGCCCCAGATAGGGCCGACTCTGCCGAAGAACGCTCTTGCACACCGGCCTCGCGTGCCTGATATGCAGCTGAAGTCAGAATGAGAGCCGATGCCGGGTCGGCGAAATCACTGCGCGCTATCTCAAGTGCTATCGCAGCGCGCCTTTGAAGGAGCCCATCTAGGTTGGCCCAACTCGTTTCAACTCGATGGTGAAGCCGATCCAGCCGCGCGGCAAGAAAGGATAAGTACCAAAGAGAGATCAAAAGTAAGAGAGCACAAATAAGAATAGTTTTCATTATTTATCACCCTCCCTCTGAGTAAATCTACTCCACGCACGATTCTCAGAGGCCAGAGTTATTAAAGCCCCACCAATCATTGCCATTTCGTAAATGGATAAAATCTGCTCAGCAACCACATCCCAATCAAAGATCTGGGCATGCTCTTTACCTTTGCGCGCTAGCTCTTCTCGCTTATCTTTATCTCGGAGAAGATCGATAACAACCTTAGCCAGATCCGTCGAGTCCTCCGATGTGAACAGAGCCCCGAACTCACCGCCTCCCAGAAGAGAGTCAAAAGCTGGGATATCACTGGCTACAACACATGCACCACCGGCTTGAGCCTCGGCCAAGATAATCCCGAAAGACTCACCTCCGGTGTTTGGGGCAACATAGAGCGAGACCGATGACATAAGGTCCGCTTTTTCAAGCTCGCTGATACGACCTAAAAACTCAAAACGATCCCGCAGTTGGGGATCTACTAACTCCATAAAATCTGCTGAGTCTCCTGGCCCTGCGACAAGGACACGTACATCCGGTGCAAACCTTGCAATAATTGGTAGTGAAGCCAGCAGGATTGAAAGCCCTTTACGAGGCTCCTCAAAACGCCCAATGAAACCGATGGTATTACCCAACCATTTCTGCACAGGGCTTCCCTTCGAATATCGCTTTGCATAGATGCCATTTGGAATTACTACGGCATCGGTCTCTAAATGATTCGTCAGAGTCAATCTAGCCGCCTCAGAAACCGCGATGCGAGCCGAAAGCTTCTCTATCGCCGGCTCGAGAATCGGCCCAATTGCATAGATAACTTTCTGATGTTTTGCTGCGGCGTGAAAGGTTCCTACCATCGGACCTTCGGCGGCCCAGATTGCAAGGAGTGAAATTGATGGGATCGCAGGTTCGTGCAGATGCAAGATGTCGAAGTTTCCCGTTGATATCCAAGAACGTACCCGGGCGAAGGCGATGGGACCGAATAAGATTCGAGCGACCGCCCCGTTGTATGGAATCGCTATCGGTTTGCCGGCATTGACCACATACGCCGGTAAAGCACTCTCATCGATTGCGGGGGCAAGTACTGAAACATCATGTCCTGCATTGATTAAATATTCGGCTAAATCTCTCACATGGCTTTGTACTCCACCTGGTGTATCCCAACTGTATGGACAGACAAGTCCAATTTTTAACTTCCGACTAATCATTGGCTACGCTCTCTAAAATCCCCATCTATCCATATTCTCTGCATCATGTGCCAGTCATGTGGATATTTACTGATGCCTTGTGCGAAGAGATCGGCGCTACTTTGGATGATTGCTGCGATTTTTTCGGGCTCTGAGCCATTCGATGGGATAGGTACTTTATCAAAATCGATGTGTATACCTTGATCGGTGTATGAAACCATTGCACACAGCAATGGCGCACCTGTTCGAAGCGCTAAAACAGCTGGACCCGCCGGCATTCTTGCCGGTCCGCCAAAGAAGTCCACATTGATGCCTGACCGCGAGAGATCACGATCAGCGGCGAGGGCAACAATTGCTCCGGAGCGAATTCGCTGAATCAACGTTGGGATAACTCGCGCATCTAAGGATAATGACTCCATCCCAAAGGCTGCTCGGTACTCAAAAAACTTCTTGAATAGCGCCTCAGGTTTGAGATGTTCAGCAACCGTAACAATTTTCGCTCCTTTGCTGCAAAAATATGCTGCAGCATGATCATAATTGCCAACATGAGGGACCGTGATAATCCCGCCCTCTCCTGATGAGAGAGCATCAAAGAACAAGTGCTCATTAGTCACTGTCACAGTATTTTGGATTCTGCTCTGTGACCAGTCAGGAAGCCTAAAGGTGTCGCACCAATATCTCATCGATGAGCGCATCGCCTTATAAACAAGTAAGTCTAAATCCAGAGCAGTAATTCCAGGCTGTGTACGCGCCAGATTTGAACGCAGGCGCGCGACTTTTACACCATTTCTGCGAGTCATAAAATCGGCGATCCTAGAAGAGCACGAATAGACAAAACTCTCCGGAAGCCAACGTAGTACTCGCCATGCAGCGAAATATCCCCAGGCGGTGATCGTCGAGAGCATCTAGGCAAGCGCCTTCTTAACTATGACCATCCTTTGAATGACAGTTATGCAACCAAGGAATGCCAGTAACCACATACCCACTGCCAAAACATAGGTGAGACCTAAACCATGTAGTGCAATCGTAGACAATGAGATCGCTAAACGCTCAGTTCGCTCTGCAATCCCGCCAGAGCAAGAGATATTTAGGCTTTCAGCCTTTGCTCGGATATATGGGATTAACAATCCGGTAACAAGTGTAACCAGCACCACAACACTCAACGTGTCGCGCCTGTCAATGAGGTAAATCGCCACACCAATCAGAATCGCAGAGTCCGTGATCCGATCGATCGTGGAGTCAAGGAATCCTCCCCAGCGACTTGAGCCTGACTTTGAGAGCCGAGCCATCGTGCCATCGAATAGATCACTGAGTGCGAACACAATAACCAATACGCTTGCGATGAAAAACTCCCCACGAGGATAGAAGTAGAGAGCACTACAGGTGACACCCACTGCTCCAACCCAAGTAACGGCGTTGGGGGAGATACCGATATGCAGTGCGAGCCTAGCTACGGGTGTTATGAATCTCGTAACCACAGGTTTGAATATGCCACTAATCATCATCTCCCATCGTAGGCTCAGAGAGTGAATTCCACCGCATCCACGCAATCAATCGCCATCTATGGACATGTGAGTGCTCACCCATTGGCAGTTGCCGAAGCCTTCAATGCTCACGTCTTGGACACAGTCGACCCAGAGTCGACATGTGCGATATTTGTCGTGAACCCTTCGACGGGAATCGACCAGGCCAGCATCGATCTTTGGCAGGCGATAGATGAATTTCAAACTCCACGAATAGTGGTGGTAACCCACCTTGAAAATCAAGAGGCTGATTTTGATGATGCCATCACATTGGCGAATCGTGTATTTGATCATATGGCAACACCGTATTTAGTCCTTCACGACGATATTGGAGTTCCATGTGCCCTTATTTCTATGGCAACTTTGCAGATTACCGATTACACCACCGACCCTCCAATGGAGCGTGCCTGTGATCCTGAGCATGAAACCTTGGTGCAAGAGTTTCGGGATGAGTATCTCGAACTCACAAGTGCAATGGGAGAAGGCGCATTTGCCGCTGGGGTTTTATTCCCCGCTATTCCCCTCTGGATTCAAAAAGGAATAGGTGTTGACATCGTTCATCATTTTTTGAATCAGATTAAGCGCTGATCACCACGCGGCAGCGATTTCATCTCGCGTGAGAGTCAATAACTGTGGAAGGACCTTTGTCTGACCTATCAGAGGCATGAAGTTCGAATCACCACTCCATCGTGGAATTAAATGTTGGTGAATATGATCGGCAACGCCAGCACCCGAGATAGCACCCTGATTCATGCCCAAGTTGAATCCCTGAGGGGAAGAGACCTTGCGGATAGTTTTCATAGCATGCGCAGTCAGAGAGGAGATCTCATCGCGCTCTTCAATCGTCAAGTCAGTCAAATCTGCGATATGCCGATACGAGCAAACGAGTAGGTGGCCAGGGTTGTATGGATACAAGTTCATGACAACAAATGCATGAACACCACGATGGACAATCAGACCAGCCTCATCAGTAAGTGATGGAATACGACAGAATGGACACTCAACTTCATTTTTATCAAGCGGACGATTCTCACCACGCAGATACTCCAAGCGATGTGGGGCCCACAGTCGTGACCAGCCATCGGGTATTCCAACGCCATCGATACTCATGAATTAAACCTGCGTGCGTTCGGCGATGATCTTCTTAATCTGGGCTATAGCATCGGCGACAGGGATACCGTTTCTCTGCTCACCATTGCGGTATCGAAACGAGAGCGCACCAGCACTGGCATCCTCTTCCCCTGCAATGACCATGAATGGGATCTTTTGCATCTGCGCATTGCGTACTTTTTTCTGCATCCGATCATCTGAACTATCAAGCTCGGCCCGGATTCCAGCCTTGCGCATCTGAGCAATCACATCCGCTAAGTAGCCACTGAATGCATCGGCAACTGGGATGCCAACTACTTGAACTGGAGCAAGCCACGGCGGAAAGGCACCTGCGTAGTGCTCGGTTAAGACACCGAAGAAGCGTTCAATCGAGCCAAAGAGTGCACGGTGAATCATGACTGGCTGTACACGTGTTCCATCCGATGCGGCATACTCGAGTTCAAAGCGGGCTGGAAGTTGGAAATCAACTTGAATCGTTGACATCTGCCATGTCCGCCCAATCGCATCTTTTACCTGCACTGAGATTTTTGGCCCATAAAATGCAGCCCCGCCCTCATCCATGACGAGTTCAAGATTCTGTGCAGTTGCCGCTTTTCGCAACGCCTCGGTCGCCTCTGACCAATCACTATCTTCGCCTACAGATTTTTCTGGGTTGCGGGTCGAGAGTTCGAGGTAGAAATCATCCAAACCATAATCTCGCAATAGATTGAGCACGAAGGTGAGCAGTGAATCAAGCTCTCCCACCATCTGTTCTTTTGTGCAGTAGATATGCGCATCATCCTGCGTAAATCCACGGGCACGTGTGATGCCATGTAATACGCCAGATTTCTCATAGCGATAGACCGTGCCGAACTCAAATAATCTCAGCGGCAGTTCACGGTATGAGCGAGCACGTGAGCGATAGATCAAATTATGGAACGGGCAGTTCATAGGCTTCATGTAGTACTTCTGGCCCGCCCGTTTGATAGTTCCATCTGCGTGTAGCTCTTCATCTAAAATCATGGGTGGGTACATGCCATCGCCGTACCACTGCAAATGGCCAGAAGTTTCAAACAGCGCCGCCTTCGTCAAATGTGGGGAGTAAACAAACTCGTATCCCTCTTCCTCATGACGCTTGCGCGAATAGTCCTCCATCGCACGGCGAATGATCCCCCCCTTGGGATGAAATACCGCTAACCCCGAACCAATCTCCTCGGGAAATGAGAAGAGATCTAAATCAGTTCCGAGGCGCCTATGGTCACGCTTTTCCGCCTCTGCAAGATGCTCTAAATATGCATTGAGATCATCGTGCGAAGGCCAGGCTGTGCCATAAATACGTTGCAACATCGGATTTTTTTCAGAGCCACGCCAGTAAGCGGCAGCGGTACGCATAAGTTTGAAGGCTGGGATCTGTTTTGTAGATGGCAGATGTGGGCCTCGACAAAGATCGCTCCACACAGGATTGCCATCTCGACCTAAATTGTCATAGATCGTAAGTTGTGCACCACCAACCTCAACACTGGCCTCATCCCCCACCCCGGCTTTGATGCCAATGAGTTCACATTTGTAGGGCTCGTGAGCCAACTCTTTGAGAGCCTCGGATTCGCTGGTTATGCGACGTCTGAAGCGTTGCCCCTCTTTTATTATCCTGCGCATTGCACTTTCGATTGTGACCAGATCATCGGGATTAAAACTCTGCTGCGGATCAAAGTCATAATAAAAACCATCCACAATTGGCGGTCCGATACCTAGGCGCGTATGTGCAAAAATCTCTTGAACCGCCTGGGCCATCACGTGAGCAGTTGAATGGCGTAGAACTGCAAGGCCATCGGGTGATGAGACCGAGACCCCTTCGACTACATCACCTTGTGATAGCTCACTCCAGAGATCTCGCAACTCACCATTAATCCGCGCTACGACAATATCTTTTTCATCGGCAAAGATGTGAGTGGGGCGGGTATCGGCCTCTACAGAGCGGGCACTTCCATCAACAGTGATGTCTATGAAGGCCATCTCACTAGTCTACCGAATGAAGCGCTGCCATCGCGTGAATTTCATCAACAAAGCCTTGTGATGGCTCTAAGTCCCGTCCATCGATGGAGGCGACAGGTTGGGCAATTCGCAAACTACTGAGCAACACTGCAGCGCTGATGTCATCAATGCGCGATAGAGGGACCGAATCAATACTCACTCGGCAATAGTCAATCACTAGTTCGCGCATGATCCCCGCCAGGAGCCCATCACTCGTTGGTGGTGTGACCCAACGCCCATCAATATTTAGGATGAGATTCGAGACCGCCGCCTCACAGATATTTCCCTCTGTGCTGTGGACGATAGCTTCGTCGAATCCCAGTAATTTCGCCTCATCAATTATCGCTAAACGATACTCATAAGGGTAACTTTTAATGGTTTCCCCCTTTGAGATCAGAGCATCTGGATGCGTGCGTAGCTTTGCTCCCTTCACTATCGGTTCATACGGCAGATGCACTGCCGCCCACATCCCACTGCGATCGAAAGAAATTCGCAGCAACCCGTTCGTACAGGGTTGTGCCAGCAACAGATCATTGATAGCGGCAACAATTAACTCCCTCTTCGGCAGTGTGACATGTGCGAACACGGAACTTTTCTCTGCACGCCGCAAATGCCGTGAAAAGGCGAAAACTTGGCCATCGATAGTGCGCAGAGTCTCAAAGATTCCGCCACCTTGGAGCCAGCCTGAGGGTGAGCATGGCGCCTGCTCAATCTCAACCAGTCCACCGTTATAAGAGACCTTCAAGTAAGTGAACCTCCTGCGATCGAGATTAAGCGCCTAGCCTTCAACTGGGTCTCTTCCCACTCTGATGCTGCATCACTTCCCCATGTGATTCCCGCACCCGTGCCAAATCGCAGCAGATCATCTTTGAAAAAGATTCGAATGGCAACGGAGAGTTCGCATTGATCGCCTTGCACCCAACCAAGGGCCCCGCAGTACGGCCCGCGTGCACCTTCATTCTGATTGATGACTGAAATAGCTGAGGATTTCGGTGCTCCACTGATAGAGCCAGGAGGTTGCAGGGCGCGCAGAATCTGACTCCACGTAATGTCATCATGAAGTTCACCCTCAACATCGGAAACGAGATGAACTAGTCCAGGGTGTGGCTCAGAGTTAAGAAGTCGTGGCACAGTGATTGATCCACTTTTACATATAGCTCCTAAATCATTTCGCATGAGATCGACAATCATGACATTTTCAGCGATATCTTTTTCGCCAAAGTCAGAGCGTCCAGGCAGTTGTGTTCCCTTAATCGGCGATGTTCGCACACGTTTTCCGCAGCGCTTGAGAAAGAGCTCTGGAGATGCAGAGGCGATATTCAGATTTGGGATCTCAAGATAGCTAGCCCAGGGTGCTGGGTTATTGCGAAGAATCTCGCAGAACAAGCCACGCAAGTTTTCATTTTCTGCACAGGAAATTGAGAGCTCTCTGCAGGCATTTACTTGGTAGACCCAACCCTGCGCAATCGATCTGCGAATGGATTCCACATACTCCTTGTATTGCACATTAGATTTTGATGAACTCCATGCACCTTCAAGGCGCTTCCACTCATAGGCTGGGAAATCGGCATCAACGAGCGTTGCGAAGCGAGCGGCGGTAAATCCCCCATCAAAGGTCGTCGATACGGCCCAAAAACCACCATCAGATAAATCAGCGGGATCATGCGATATTGCAACAAGTCCACTGGCCAAACGACCATTCATCCAGAAAAATCCATCTGCTCTCTCCACGTGCAAACGCTATCTTTTCGCGATGGACTTTGGCGCTTGAGGCCTTCCTGCGATAGATTTCACCCCACGCGGACGTAGCGCAGTTGGTAGCGCGGAACCTTGCCAAGGTTCAGG
>JABMMN010000018.1 GCA_013205535.1 Candidatus Planktophila sp. | reverse complement strand
GCCCGAGCCGATATTAAACCGCACATGATCGCCAGCATGATGAAAGATGGTGTTCTAAAGGAAAACTCATTTGAAGTTGGGGCCATGTTTCACACCCTCGATCATTTGAGTGATCCAGTCACAACGCTCAACGACTGCTTGCGCGCACTTGAACCTGGGGGAGTCTTCGTCGTGGCCATCCACAATGAGCGCTCTTGGTCAGCGCGCTTAATGGGAGAGCGATCACCGATCATCGATGTCGAACACACCCATCTCTACACTCTCAAATCTGGTGAGGCTCTATTTAAAAAGATTGGATTTACCGATGTGAGATCGGGTGCCTATAACAACCACTACTCATTGGCCTATATTCTGCATTTGATTCCGATATCCCGAACTTTTAGAAAGCGAATTTTAGAGAGCTTCATAGGCAGCGTGCTCAGTAAGATCAAAGTAGTCCTGCCACTTGGCAATATGTGGGTGGCAGGGGCCAAGCCCTAGGCGCTCTAGCCCTTTTATCCCCTCACAGATTCTGGATGGGAACAAATCAGGGATACGAGTTAAAGTACGGCTGTGCGAAAAACCCCCTTCGGCTACAACACTGCCCGCAATCGCCTCGCTGTGCTTCTGAGCACGGTTTTTGCAATCACCTCGCTGGGCTTAACTCCTGCCATAGCCGTTGATGAGCGTGTAATCGATATCGTCTCGGTGAGCTGGGCCGGCTCCGTAGAACTACCTGCATCGGTCAATGAGTTAGAGATTCTTATCAATACCGAGGTTAACGCTAGCTGGAGAGTATTTACGAAGCTTTATGGGGATACCAAAGACCGCACAGTCTCCTTTGTCACCGGTAAGACCTTGCGCACTCCAATTATTTTGAATTCGAAGATGGCATGCGTGGGTGCGCCTTCAAGTGATTTTATGCGTCTGATGCGTCAAGAGGCATACAGTCGTCTTGGCATCAACGACACTAGCAATCGATATTTACTCATTGCAGCGCCAAAAGCTGGCTGTATCTGGTCTGGGCGCGCGCAATTGGGTAGCCCAGAATCGCGTGAGGGCACAATGGTCTTGCACGATAGTGGTGATAGCTACGTCATTACCCACGAGCTAGGACACACATTCGGTCTTGGGCATACTAATTTTTTACGCTGTGAAAATGCTGCCTCTGATGGTCCTTGGGGCGATACATGTAAAGCCGTTGAATATGGTGGATCCATAGATGTCATGGGCAATGTGGCAACTAATTCACCATTGAATACATATCACCAATGGCGCATGGGCTTACTCGATGACTCACAGGTCAAACAGGTCTGGCAGAGTGAGACGTTAACTCTTGCCCCATCGGATTTTGCAAATGGCCTGCGTGCGATTTATATCCGCGATGGCAAGGCTGCATACTGGGTCGAGTATCGTCGCACATTAGATGGTGTGGGATACAAGCCAGGCTTAGTCATCTATCGGATCGATCCACCACCAATCTCATCGATTGTCTCCCCCAACCCTCAAAGCGCGGCAAACGATGAATTTACCGCCTTGAGCACAGATATTTGGATGCTCAATCTGGATAGTTTTAAATATTTGAACTCAACAATTAGTGGTGGGTCGATGACGGCCGTCTCTGCGACAACGTATTCAGGGAATGTATCTTTTAGCGCAGTGCCATCAGAGACGGGGGCGATCCTCACTATCAAGAAAAAACCTGATGTCACGCCTCCTCCTACACCTGAAATCATCCCATTGAACGAGTGGCGCTCTCCAAAGACCACCATTATCAAACCTGGCTATGGCGATGTAGATACCGAGATCACATCATTTCAAGCCTTGATAGATGGAACCGTCAGCGATTTACCAGTCACGTTAGTGGAGCGATGGTTTCCCACATACCTGAGCCCCTTTAGTGCCCCAAAGACAGTACAAGTTCGCGATCTTCCAGAGGGTGCATACTCTTTCTCTCTGCGAGCAATAGATATAGCCGGCAATAAGAGCCCGTGGTCAACTGCCATGAAGGTCGTCACTGATCGCAGTCGCCCTGTCGTGACAAATGAATTTAATCTCACTGCAATTGAAGGTAACCAAGTCTCCTTGGCCTGGAGCGGTGCTAAAGACAGCGGAACAGGCCTTTGTCAGATGAATCTAGTCAATAGCGAGGGATTAGTCCTACAACGCAGTACGGCAAAGAGCGCTCCTGCCATCTCAGTCACAAGTGGTATCGCACTGCAGGCAACTGCTCAGGTATTTGACTGTATCGGCAATGGAATTACTGGAGATTTATCTCTCACACATTCTGTGACTCCGGCTACGAAATCCTCACGAACAGGTAAGTGGTCATCGGCCTCTGATGTATATGGCGTTGGAGCCCTTAAATGCTCTGGTAAATGTACGGCTAGTTTCACAACTACGGGCCGGCTCAATGTCTTATCAGGTGCTGGAGCGGGCGTTGTTAGCAGCGGTGCAAAGACCCTTGCCACAATTGCAGACTCCAAAGCAACCAAACTACGTATCGGTGCAACTATCGATTTAGGTGCAAGCAAGAAAGCCATAAGAATCACCGGCTCAAACTTTGTCGTAATTGGATTAAGTACCGTTAGCTCTTCTTTTACCAATTCAAAAGATCTAGACCGCTTACCGGCAATCACCGATCCATCTCTGACCGATGCCAAGCAGATCGCTATGGCAAAATTCGGTTTCATTGCCAGTGATTTCAGCCAGGAGTGGACGGTTTTGCCGATGGCACGCGGAACAACCCTTGAAGATCCCTCCCTTGATTTGTGCAATGCAACTTATCTATCTGAGAGTCAGCGCATTGAGCGCCGACAAGTAACGGCTACTAAAATGCGCTCCCCCTTCATATTTTTATCCTCTGAAGTCGTCAGATACTCTTCCGTTGCCGCCGCTCAATCTGCGCAAAAAGAGTTAGTGAAAGCAGTAGCCCAATGCGTTATCGATAAAGGCTACAAGGATGCAACTGGAGTGGTAGTTCCTTATGTATTCAGTGAGATCAAGAACATTCCGAATGGACTGGTTGGCGATGACTCTCGTGTCTTAGTGCGTGCTCAGATAGATTCTGGAGACCAGGCCCGCCAACTACTTGGCTTCTACCAATTCAATGCTCAAGTGTTGACCGGCCTCTATGTGATG
>JABMMN010000072.1 GCA_013205535.1 Candidatus Planktophila sp. | reverse complement strand
CGCACAAGTGCCTGAGCCAACACAGTTGCTGTCGTTGTTCCATCGCCTGCGACATCATCAGTCTTCTTGGCAACTTCCTTGACTAGCTCTGCGCCAATCTTTTCCCATGGATCATCAAGATCAATCTCTTTAGCGATGGAAACACCATCGTTAGTAATAGTTGGGGCGCCCCACTTCTTCTCTAGCACCACGTTACGACCACGAGGTCCAAGAGTTACTTTGACCGCATCGGCCAAGATATTCATTCCGCGCTCTAGCCCGCGGCGTGCATCTTCATTAAAGGCGATCTGCTTTGCCATGAGTTGTACTCACTTTCCTTTGATTTCAGTGGGGGCATTATCACTCGCACCCCGAGAGTGCTAACGCCAAATCTAGAGGAGGCGCCCCGCAGACGCAAAACGGCCCCCAGTTAGCCGGCGGTGCGGGAGGACAAACGGGCCTCGCGCAGGCGGCGAAGGCGCTTAACCAGCATAGGGGCGGCCATCAAGGCATCGTCCCGGTCGATCAAATCATTGAGAAGTTGGTAGTAACGAGGAGCGCCGAGATCAAAGAGCTCTTTGATCGCACTCTCCTTTGCCCCGGCATAGCGCCACCAGTTAGCCTCAAAATCAAGGATGCGTGTCTCTAAATCACTTAATCCCTCGTGTGGCGATGGCTCTTGCTGGGCAGACATGAGCCCAACTCTAACGGGCTGAGCCTAAAAGTGTGGGATTTAAAGCCTTGCAAGGATCAACTCGATATCACTGATCTTTGTCCAGGGATTCACAATTGCAAATCGCAAAATCGGTACACCTTGATGTGATGATGGTGGAATAAAACCTACTTGGTCATCTAAAAGCTGCTCACTCCATTGTTGGTAATCACTCATCGTCCAACCTTTGCGTGTGAATGCAACGATAGATAACTCTGGTTCGCACAATAACTCGAGGTTGGGATGGTTCTTCACCAACTGTGCAGCTTGTTGTGCAACTCTCAAAGAGTGCTCCATTGCCTGTGTGTATGCATTGGTGCCATGAGCAGCCAAGGAGAACCAAAAGGGAAGTCCACGGGTGCGCCGTGTCAATTGAATCGCATAATCCGAGGGTGACCATGCTCCATCCTTGAGAGGTTCAAGATATGCGGCATGCTGGGTGTGCACCAGGCGTGCAAGTTCAGGATCACGGTAAATAAGTGCGCAGGCATCGTAGGGTGCAAACAACCACTTATGTGGGTCGACGATGAAAGAGTCAGCGCTTTCTATGCCATCAAACTTTGAGCGCACCGATGGTGCACATAATGCCGCTAGACCATATGCGCCATCAACATGAAACCACACATCCCGATCATGTGCAGTGACTGCGATTGCCTTCAGATCATCGATGATTCCTAAATTTGTAGTACCAGAGGTCGCAACAACGGCAAATACACGCTTGGATGTCGTTGAGTGCAGCTCATCAATGGCCTGTGCGAGCGCATCTCCCATGAGTTTGCCATCGGGCGAGACATCTACCTTCATCACATCAACATCCATGACATTTGCTGCAGCGGCAATCGATGAGTGTGCCTCTTGACTACATGCAATCACCCAGCGCGATGCATCGGGAAATTTTTTTCGGGCTTGATCTCTTGCCACCACTAGGGCCGAAAGATTGCCGACTGTGCCACCTTGGACGAAGACACCTCCTGCAGACTCTGGCAGACCAGCCAAATCACAGAGCCAGCGCAGTGCTTGATTCTCTGCAAAGACAGCGCCAGCACCCTCTTGCCAGGAACCCCCATAAAGAGCACTTGCACCAACGACTAAGTCAAACAAGTTCGCATACTCACTTGGTGCAGATGGGATGAATGCCAAGTTGCGTGGATGATCCGTAGAGATACATGCCTTGGCTAAAACGCTGGTGAAGAGTTCAAGTGCCTCATGACCGCCGAGTCCACGCGCGGTGATTGTGTTACCCACTTGTGCAAATAAATCCTCGGCGCTTCTTGGTCCATCAAGCGGTGGATCATTCTTAAGGCGATCAAGGCTATAAGCCAGGACCTCTTGCGCTAAGGCCTCGACCTCGGCCGTGAACTCATGCACTCTTTCTTGCCTGTTTTACGATATTACGTAGCATCGTTGGAAAGACAAAAAGATGAAGAGGTGCGATCGCATGCCAGTACAACTGGCCTCCTAATCCACGTGGATAAAAAGTCGCCTCTTGTACAACATGGGTTTTTCCATTCTCTGATGTAACAGTGAACTCCAGCCACGCCTTTCCGGGCAGAACCATCTCTGCATAGAGTTTTAATCTACGGCCAGGCTCTAACTCATCGACTCTCCAAAAATCCAAACTCTCACCGATGCGCAGATAATCTGGATCCCGTCGCCCACGGCGCAGACCCACTCCACCGACTGCACGATCAATAAGTCCACGCGCCCACCAGAGAAGATCAGAGCCAAACCACCCATGATCACCGCCAATACCCTCGATCTGACGCCAAATCTTTTCAGCCGAGACATCTGTGGTTACTTCACGCAGATCACGAAGGATCGCCTCGCCAGCCCATTCAGGATCTCCCTGTGCTTTCTGCCATGGCGCAGTCGGAGTCGTTGCATCCGACCAACGAGTCTCGACACCATGATCACTAATCTTTGAAAGAGCCAAGGTCATAGCAGTTGATACATCGGTTAGGCCCTCAGCCGGTAGCGCAATAACACCGCCGATGCTCTTGGCTGGATCGGCAACAACTTCGCTGATGAGTGAGCCAACCAATGGGCGCGCCAATGCAGTTGGAACAGGTGTGACCAGCCCGATCCAAAGACTAGAGAGCCCCGGGGTCAGGACTGGAATCTTTATGATAATTCGTTTCTTTAATCCAGATAGCTTTGCAAACTTTTGCATCATCGCCGCATACGTCAATACCTCGGGCCCACCGATATCAAAGACCTTACCGACTGGCTCGGGCAATAGCGCTGCACTCTTCAAGTAGTAGAGGACGTCTCGGATTGCGATTGGATGCGTGCGGTTCATGACCCATTTGGGTGTCGTCATGATCGGTAGGCGATGCGTCAAGTGGCGCAGCATCTCAAAGCTGGCAGAGCCTGATCCGATGATGATCCCAGCGCGAAGCTCCATAACCGGTACCGATGTGCTGGCTAGCTCTGCGCCAGTGCGGGCCCTTGATGCTAAGTGCTTACTGATATTTTTATCGTTGGCGATACCACCGAGATAAACAATCTGTGAAACTCCAGCGGCATGGGCTGCTTGTGCGAAATCACGGGCCATCTTCGCCTCGATCTCATTGAAATTTGGACCGAGATTAATCGAATGCAAAAGGTAATAGGCGGTATGGACTCCGACTAATGCCACATCCAGATCTACTCGGTTCTCAGCGCTACCCTCACTAATCTCAACGGCCGATGCCCAAGGCTGTCCTTGAACCTTGTGCCAATCACGTACCAAAATTCGCACATCTAATTTTTCATCGACTAACGCTTTCACCAAACGGCCACCAACATAGCCCGAAGCACCTGTAACAAGGTACTTGCGCTCTTGAATTGGAGTAGCCATGTAGTAGAGCCTAGACTTAGGGACATGCAAATGACACCTGAAAAACCTCGCGTAGTCATTCTTGGCGCGGGCTTTGGCGGTCTCACCGCGGCAAAGGCGATGGCAAAAACCGCCCATGTCACACTCGTGGATCGACACAACTTTCAGACTTTTCTGCCTCTTTTGTACCAGGTATCCACCGCAGGCCTGGCCGCAGATCACGTTGCACACCCTGTCCGTGGAGCGCTTCGAAAGACAGGTGTGGCATTTCGGATGGGCTCTCCACTATCGATAGATCACGCCAGTAAAACCCTTCATCTAGATAGCGGTGAGGCCCTTGGCTTTGATCATCTTGTAGTTGCACTTGGCTCTACCACTGCCGACTTTGGTGTTCCTGGTGTACGCGAATTCGCCTTTGGTATGAAGAGTGTTCATGAAGCGATCACAATTCGCGCAGAGGTCATGCGCCGTTTTGAGGATCTGTGCCGGGCACAGGATGGCGCGATCCTTTCGATCTCGGTTGTGGGTGGCGGACCAACAGGGGTCGAGATGGCAGGAGCATTTGCCGAATTAGTGCAGGGCCCATTGAAAAATGACCAAGCCGAGGCCGCTTCACGAATTGATGTCTACATCATCGAGGCAGGGCCACGATTACTTCCTACATTTTCAGAGAGCATCTCTGCGCGCACAAAAAAAGATCTTGAAAAACTTGGTGTGAAAGTGCGGGTCAATACACCCGTTGCCGCAATCGATGCGACAGAGATACAGATTAAAAATGGAGAGTCGATTCCATCTCAAGTGACAATCTGGGCCGCGGGCGTGCAAGGTGAGCCTGCCGCAGGAAAGTTGAATCTGCCCTTGACTGGCTCGCGCATCGATGTTGAGCAATCACTACAGGTCAAAGCTCTTCCATACATCTGGGCTATCGGTGATATCGCAGGTATCAAGGGAAAAGATGGCTCTTTCCTGCCGATGGTGGCACCTGTTGCAATGCAGCAAGGACGTTTCATCGCCAAACAGATTGAACGCCTGATTCAACATAAACCACTACTGCCCTTTAAATATCTCGACAAAGGTTCGATGGCCACGATCGGTCGTAACAAAGCAGTTGTAGAGGTCAAAAACTTTAGACTCGTAGGAGTCCTGGCTTGGTATGCATGGTTATTTCTCCATCTCTTCTATCTTCTGGGTGGGCGCAACAAGATTGGCACGATTGCCGACTGGACGTGGAACTACCTCACCTTTGATCGAGGTAACCGACATGTTATGGATTCGGTTTAATGCCAGAGTATCTAAAGGTCGATGGACATGATCTTTACTGTTATGAATGGGAAAACGAAGGCGAAGCAGTTGTCTTATTACATGGTGGTATGAGTCAAACGGCTCATTGGGCTTCAAATATTGTTCCTGCTTTAGAGGATTACCACGTCTTTGCATATGATCGTTCATCACATGGATTTACTGCCTACCGCGAAGAAAGTATCAACTTCAAATATCAACTGCGCGAAGCGATTTCCTATTTAGAAAACGTCGTTAAAGAACCAGCACATATTGTTGGTTGGAGTGATGGTGGAATCATTGGAATAATGATTGCGATAGAGCGTCCTGAGCTTATTAAGTCACTTGTATTGATTGGCGCTAATTTCCATTACAACGGCACTTTGGGTGATTTTGAGATCGGTGAACTCAGCGAGGAGGATCGTGCTGAATACGCGATTTATTCATCTGATCCTGCAGAAACACAAGATTTAATTTATCAACGTTTTATGAAGATGTGGCCTTCAGAGCCAGAAATTCCTTTGGAAGAGATTAAAAAAATACAGTGCCCAGTCTTGGTTATGGCTGGAGACGACGATGTTATTCGCCACGGTCATACAGTTGAATTATTCGAGGCTCTACCGCTTGGTCAGTTAGCAATTGTTCCTGGAACTTCACACATCTTGCCAAAAGAAAAGCCAAGCTTGGTCAATCTCATTATTACTGAATTCCTTGAGGACTTAAGCTATCCAATTACTCGGATGCCGATTCGCAGAACAAATCCCATCAACAATCAACTGGCGTAAGTTTGCCGGTCTCAACCCCATAAATCGCCCCACCAACACTGACACCTTTATTCAGTAGAGGATAAGAGCGCACGCGGTTTACATCTGTCTTAAGAGCCGCTCTCTGATCTGTGACAGTTCGAAATTCTAGGCTTCGGGTATCTACGCCATGCTCTCTCTGAATCAGAGCGTGTATATCGGCCTCTTCGCCCATCGCCATACGGCAGTTAGTGTGCGGCATGATCAAGATTCGTTTAACTCCGAGTAGATATGTTGCTAGCACCAATGTGCGCAGAACATCTTCGGTCACACGTGCACCGGCATTGCGCAGAATCTTGGCATCTCCTGGGTTCATCCCTATGACAGATAGGGGTGCGATCCGAGAGTCCATACAGGTCACGATCGCCAGTCCGCGTTGAGCGGTACCTGTGAGCTCTGAGTGCTCAAAGCCCTTGATGAACTCAGTATTGGCCGATAAGAGATCGGCAAAATCATCGAAAGGAAAACCAGTCATAGATCTTCCCCTTCCTAGAGAAACTTACGAGCCCCCCGTCAGGATTGAACTGACGACCTGCGCATTACAAGTGCGCTGCTCTACCACTGAGCTAGAGAGGCCTGCTCTTCAAGTTACCTCGAATGCAGCACGCGCAATTATGGCAGTAAAGGGCCAAATCTTAAAATCCACGCCTGATACCCCGCCCAACGATAGGTTGGCGCAGTGAGATTAGGTGTGCTTGATGTGGGTTCAAACACCATCCACCTTCAAGTAATGGATGCTCATCCAGGAGCCAGACCAACACCTACAACTAACTACAAAGTTGAACTCCGCCTGACTGAATACCTAGACGTTTCTGGTGCAATCTCAGCAGGGGGAATCCAACTTCTAAATGATGCAATTAAAGAAGCTGTTGCTCATGCACGTGTTAACGAAACAGATGAAATTTTAGCCTTTGCAACTTCTGCCTTGCGCGAAGCTAGCAATGGCACACAAATAATTTCCGATATCAATAAAAGACATGAGATAGATCTACAAGTATTAAACGGTGATGATGAAGCTTCAATGACTTTCTTGGCAGTGCGCAGATGGTTGGGTTGGTCAGCCGGAAAGTTACTAGTTATAGATATCGGCGGCGGCTCATTAGAAATTGCAAGTGGAGTTGATGAAAACCCAGAGGCAACAATTTCAATGCCACTTGGTGCAGCTCGCTTAACTCGAGAATTCTTAAACGGTGATCCATACAGTGCAAAGGGAATTAAGGGTCTTGAAAAGCATGCAGAAGAAGTGCTGAGAGATTCAATGCCTAATTCTTTACAGGCCCACGATGCAGATCATTTTGTTGCAACAAGTAAAACCTTTAGAACTTTGGCACGGATTTGCGCTCAATGGTATGGCGATGACCCAAAGTTCATTGAAAGAAAATCGCTCAACTCTGCAATGCCACGACTTATTGAAATGAATAGTAAAGCGCGCGCAGAATTACCTGGCGTATCTGCTAACCGTGCTCAACAAATTGTTGCGGGCGGAATTGTTGCACTTGCCGTAATGGACAAACTGGATGTAGATGAGGCTGAAATTTGCCCATGGGCGCTGCGTGAAGGCATTCTCTTACGCCGTTTAGACTGGCTAAGCGACTAAGCGTCCGGCGCTTTCATCCAGTCGATTGCAACAACTTCGCCATCACGGTGATGCAAAATCCATGACTCACCTGGTAAT
>JABMMN010000017.1 GCA_013205535.1 Candidatus Planktophila sp. | reverse complement strand
GGCAATTATGGATAGTGCGAAGGGAAAGGATACCTTAGGCACGTAGGCGCGCTAAACCAATCTATTTGGCCGCCCTTAAATGAGTGAAGGAGTCCTCACCATGGCAGCAGATGCAAGTTTTGACGTCACATCCAAGATCGATCGCATGGAGCTTGATAACGCTATCAATCAGGCGGTTCGTGAGATCGAGACCCGCTTTGATTTTAAAAATACTGGCTCAAAGATTGAATTAGAGGGTGAGAAGATTTTAATTGAGGCAGATACAGAGGAGCGCGCAAAGGCCGCTCTTGATGTCGTTAAAGACAAGATGATCAAACGTGGAGTCTCACTCAAGCATCTCGATGCAGGTGCCCCACAGCTCTCAGGAAAGATTTATAAGATCGCTGCACCTTTGAAAGAAGGTATCTCAACTGAAAACGCAAAAAAGATTGCAAAGAAGATTCGCGATGATGGTCCTAAATCTGTAAAGACCCAAATTCAGGGTGATGAGCTTCGTGTGACATCAAAAAGCCGGGATGATCTACAAGCAACGATGGCTATGATCAAAGATGGTGGCTGGGATTTTGCCGTTCAATTTACGAACTTTAGATAGTTGAGTAAAAACAAGTCTGGACTGCTCTTTGGAGTAAGTGCCTACACTCTCTGGGGACTCTTCCCTTTATATTGGCCCCTACTCAAGCCAGCTACTCCGCTCGAGATCGTCTCACACCGCGCTGTTTGGACACTGGTTTTCTGTTTGATAATCCTGGCGATCACTCGCTCACTTAAGGCAACGCTCCTTACGCTCAAACGTCCTAAAGTCGCCTCTCGATTATTTCTGACCTCTATCCTGATCTCGATCAACTGGCTGGTCTACATCTGGGCCACCAACAATGGTCATGTAGTTGAAGCATCACTTGGGTACTACATCAATCCGCTTGTCATGATCGGCTTTGGCGTGATTCTGCTCAAAGAGAGAATGCGCGCTCTGCAGTGGTGCTCTGTCGGTATTGCATCAGTGGGCGTCCTAGTTTTAACGCTCAACTATGGTCGACTCCCATGGATTGCCTTGGCGCTTGCCTTTTCCTGGGGTAGCTATGGCTTTGTCAAGAAGCAGTTAGGTCTTGGGGCACTCGAGGGACTGACGATTGAAACTCTTCTAGCAAGCCTGCCCTACCTGTTATATCTGTTGTATTTGGGCAACAAAGGAACGGGTCAACTCGGTCATGGAGTGGGTCTGAGCGTACTCCTGATCAGCGCAGGAGCGATCACTGCAATTCCTCTGCTGCTCTTCAATGGTTCTACAACGAGATTACCGCTGTCCACCATCGGATTGATGCAGTTCATCACACCAACTATTCAATTCTCGATAGGTGTCTGGATTTTAAATGAGTACATGCCGAATGTGCGCTGGGTTGGATTCTTGATTATCTGGGTCGCTCTTGTGACTCTTGCTGTGGATCTCGTGAAATCAAGCAGAGCGGTCGATAACAGCCTCACATAGCGACATTAACGCTCCTGTTGCCTCGCTAACAGGCAGTGGTCCAAGAGTCAATCGTGCATCTCTCGCCACTTTATTAAGTTGCTCACGTGACTCATCCAAGGCCCTATGGCCTCGTAACTCCAAGAGGACCTGTTGAACTATTGCCTCATCATTAATAGGCCCCGAAAGCAATTGCTGGAGTTCGTAATCGGCAGAGTCTTTGGAGTTGAGAACATTTAATGTAACAAGGGTTGGGACGCCCTCTCGCAGATCTGTCCCTGGCGTCTTTCCAGATTGATTAGAGTCACTAGCAATGTCGATGACATCATCTGCAAGTTGAAAAGCCACACCGATTTTTTCACCAAAGATCGTAACTGTCTCCATGATCTCAGCCGATGCTCCTGAGATCATTGCGCCATAACGAGCACTGGCAGAGATCAAAGAGCCGGTCTTATCGGCGACAACTTTCAAGTAATGCTCTAAGGGGTCCATTCCAGCGACCGCTCCTTGTGTCTCCATAATCTGGCCGATGACAAGACGCTCAAAGGTGCGCGCCTGTAAACGCACCGCCGCAGGGCCAAGATCTGCCAACAAATCAGAGGACTTTGCAAATAAAAAATCTCCCGTGAGAATCGCTATCGTATTGTTCCAACGCTTGTTGGCACTTTCTACTCCACGACGAAGCGGAGCATCATCCATCACATCATCGTGATACAGAGTTGCGATATGCGTTATCTCGCAGGCTACAGCCGCTGCAATAAGACCCTCTTTATTCGGATCCCCGTACTGGCCGCAGAGCAGAGTAAGCAAGGGGCGAAGGCGCTTGCCACCAGCGGCGACTATATGGTTGGCGGTCTCATCGACAAAGGGATACTCACTACGCGTATGGCTCAGAAGTAAGGCTTCGACTTGTGCCATCTGCACAATGAGCGTTGCCTCCAGTGCTGGAGCAAGGTTTGGAATGCCAAAAGCCGACATCAGCGTATAAAGGTTGCAAGGGTTGTGATGAAGCTCAGAAGTGGCGCAGGGAATACTCCAAGTGCAATCGTAACTAGGATTGAAAAGATGATCGAAAAGCGTGTCAGGACAGATGGGATCTCAATACTTGTTCCATCTTGAATGGGATCTGTGAAGAACATAAGGACTATGACTCGGATATAGAAGAAGGCTGCGACTGCGCTCGAAAGAATTCCAGCAAAGACCACGCCCTTGGCCCCACTTTCATAAGCGGCAGAGAAGATTGAAAACTTTCCAATAAATCCACTTGTCAGTGGGATTCCGGCAAAGGCCAATAGAAATCCAGCAAAGGCTGAGGCGACCCATGGCGAGCGCTTACCGAGGCCTCTCCAACGATTGAGGTCAGTCACCTCTCCTGAGGAATCACGGACTAATGTCACAATCGCAAAGGCACCGACGGTTGCGACTCCATATGCGAACAGGTAAAAAATCGATGCATCAAGCCCGGCTTTATTCAGGGCAATAACACCTGAAAGTAAGAAGCCAGCATGGGCGATGGATGAATAGGCCAGCATGCGCTTTACGTCGCGTTGAGCAAGTGCAACGAAAGAGCCAAAGAGCATGGTAACGATTGCAATCATGGAGATCACTGGAGACCAAGACCATTCTGCATTGGCGAATACGGTGTAATAAATACGCAGCATCGCACCAAAGGCTGCAACTTTTGTAGCCGCTGCCATAAATCCAGTTATTGGAGTTGGTGCACCTTGATACACATCTGGTGACCATGCATGGAATGGGACGGCACCAACCTTGAAAAGAAGACCAATTGAGAGAAATGCCATTCCGAGCAGAAGTAATACGTCATTACCACTGCCGCCCACCACTGATTCGCGGATTCCGGCAAGGGTTACAGAGGCTGAATATCCATATAGATAGGCCATTCCAAAGAGGAAAAACGCCGAGGAGAATGAGCCGAGTAAAAAGTATTTAAGGGCCGCTTCCTGTGATGCCAATCGGCGCCGGCGTGAGAGTCCTGCCATGAGGTAGAGCGGCAGCGATAACATCTCAAGTGCGACGAACAAGGTGATGAGGTCGGTAGCGACTGGGAACAACATCATTCCAGAGATCGCAAAGAGTGTGAGTGGATAGACCTCTGTTACTTGATTACCTGTTCGTATCGAATGACGCTCCTCCTCTGAGCCCGGTAAGGCTGCGGCAAGGGCGGTGAACTGATCAGTATCTGCGATGACCAAGATTGAGAGAATCGCAATGATAAGTATCGATGCCTGTAAAAGAATGGCGGGACCATCGATAACCACAGATCCCATGGCAGCGCTCATTGACTGCTCATTACGGATTTTCCAAAGTTGGGCAAGAGAGAGAACAAGTGTGCCTATGGTGAGAGTGAGTTGTGTAGTTGAGCGAAGTGCTTTTGAGATAAATGCCTCGACAAGCACCCCTATCAATGCTCCACCAAGGAGGATCAAGATCGGTGATAAGAGTGTGTAATCAAGTGTCGGTGAGATAAAGCTCATCACTTTCCTCCATTTGATGGAGCGGGATCGCTAAAACCGAGTTGGGCGATTACATGAGAGGCTGCTGGATTGATAACGTTGAGCAGCGGTGATGGATAGAAGCCAAGCACCACAATAATCGCCATTACCGGTGCGATTGCAATCTTCTCACGCAGGTTCAGATCGCTCAGATTTTCATTCCCTGGTGTCGTTGGGCCATGCAGAGCCTTTTGAACTGGGATTAAGATGTAGAGCGCAGCGAGAACGATTCCAAATGTCGCAATCACAGCATGCACGGGATAACGAGTAAAGGTTCCAACCAGTACTAAGAACTCACTCACAAAGCTTGATAGACCAGGAAGTGCAAGAGATGACATACCTGCCAAGAAGAACATCCAGGCCATGACTGGTGTGATGCGCTGGAGCCCGCCGAAGTCTGCGATTGTGGATGAGCCGCGGCGTGAAATCATCCACCCACCTATGAGAAAGAGAGCTGCCGTAGAAAAGCCGTGGTTGAACATATATAACGTCGCCCCGCTATGGCCCTGTGAGGTCATAGCGAAGATTCCCATGGTGATAAAACCAAAGTGTGAGATCGAGGTAAAGGCGATCAAGCGTTTCAAATCACGTTGACCGATTGCAAGGATCGCACCATAGAGGATAGAGATCACAGCCAAAACTAAGATCACGGGCGTGAATGTCTTGCTCGCCTCAGGAAATAGAGTCAGACAGTAGCGAATCATCCCAAAGGTCCCCACTTTGTCTAGTACACCTAGAAGCAAGACCGATGTTCCAGGAGTGGCCGAATCAGCTGCATCGGGGAGCCATGTATGTAAAGGCCACAGCGGTGCTTTGATTGCAAAGGCGATGAAGAAGCCCAGGAAGAGTAGATTTTGGGTAGTCGAACTCATCTGTAATCCAGAGAGTGCCGCTAGATCAAATGTAGCGCCACCTTGGGAACTAGAGATCACGTATAGGGCGATAATCGCGGCCAACATCAGCAAGCCTCCAAAAAGACTATAGATCAAGAACTTAACAGCCGCTCCCGATCGCTCGCCGGTGCCATATCCCCCGATAAGAAAGTAAACAGGAATCAACATCGCCTCAAAGATGACGTAGAAGAGAAAGAGATCGGTTGCGGCAAATACTCCGATCATCATGGTCTCTAGAACAAGGATGAGTACGTAGTAATTCTTGACGCTCCAACGGCCTCCTTGAGGTTCGTTCCAACCAGCCAGCACGACAACTGGTACGAGAATCGTTGACATCACAATCAAGACAAGTGATAAGCCATCGATACCAAGCGCGTAATTGATTCCGAAAGATGGAATCCACGAGTACTTCTCGGTAAATTGGAGCTCAACGTTATCGCGCTGGAATCGAGTAGCCATTGCAAGAGTCGTGGCCAAAACAATCAGTGTTGTAGTAAGGGCGATCTGCTTGACGGCTTGCTCGTTTTTCTTCGGCAGTATCGCGATAACGCCAGTACCAATAATTGGAATCGCCATGAGTAGTGTCAGCCACATCATTATTGGACCACCACCCAGATTGCTACGATCATGGCGAGTGCACCCATCAGGATGAATGCGGCGTAGCTGCGGACAAAACCATTTTGAACTCTCCGGAGGGATAGACCTGTAGCGATTGTCAGACGACCAACGGCACGGACTGCGCCATCGATTATCACCGCATCGGTCTTGACCAGCGTCTTTGTTAACTCTTGACCTGGGCGCATGAAGACCGCTTCATTGAGGCGATCTTGCATGAGATCTTCGCGTGCGATCCTTGTAAAGATCGAGACATTCTTCGGTGCAACGGCATCAATCTCCCGACGTGAGTACTTGAGAAAGGCGATTGCGACACCGATTGCAACCATCACCAGAGCAAGGGCTGAAACGATGATCGGTGGAAGCAGTTCATGATGCTCCTCATGGCTCTCAAATAGTGGTGATAGCCATTTCACCAAGGAGTCATTACTGCTCAGAAGGTAGCCAGATGTGGCCGATCCGATTGCAAGCACTGCCATCGGTAGCCACATTAGCCACGGAGATTCATGAGGTTGGGCCTTCTCGTCCCAGCGAGGTGTACCAGTAAATGTCAAAATCATCACACGCGTCATATAGAAGGCAGTGATACCAGCTCCTAATAAAGTCACGATACCAAGAATGATCCCCTTGCTACCTCCTGCATTGAATGCAGTTTCGATGATCATATCTTTGGAATAGAAACCTGCGAAGGGTGGGATACCTAAGATTGCTAGATAGCCCAGACCAAATGTTACGAAGGTGATGGGCATGGCCTTTCGAAGCGCTCCGTACTTGCGCATATTTACCTCATCGTTCATGCCATGCATGACCGAACCTGCTCCGAGGAACATTCCAGCTTTAAAGAAGCCATGAGTGAGTAGGTGCATGATTGCAAATGCATAGCCGACTGGGCCAAGTCCTGCACACAGGATCATGTAACCGATCTGCGACATAGTCGATGCCGCCAAGGCTTTTTTAATATCATCTTTTGCTGTACCGATGAGAGCGCCAAACATCAATGTGATAGCACCAACGATCACAACCAATAACTGTGCGGTAGGAGCGGCATCGAAGATAAAATTGGATCGTGTAATCAGATAAACTCCGGCTGTAACCATGGTTGCAGCGTGAATTAAGGCTGAGACTGGAGTAGGGCCCGCCATCGCATCGCCAAGCCAGGCCTGTAATGGGAATTGAGCCGACTTTCCGATGGCAGCCACCAATAACATAATGCCGATTCCAGTCAGCACCGGCGTTGATGTCTGCTCAACGGCGGCCTGTACCCCGATGAATGAGACCGTGCCCATAGTTGCAAAGGCGATCATGATTGCAAATGAGAGCCCCATATCTCCAATACGGTTCATAACAAATGCTTTTTTTGAGGCAGTCGCGTAAGCAGGCTTCTCATTCCAAAATCCAATCAAGAGGTATGAGGCAAGTCCCACGCCCTCCCAGCCAACGTAAAGATTGAGGTAACTATCGCCAAGGACGAGTAAGAGCATCGCGGCGATGAAAAGATTCAAAAACGCGAAGAATCGTCGTCGATGTGGGTCATGAGCCATATATGAAATGGAGTAAATATGAATCAGTGTGCCAACACCAGTAATGAGAAGAACAAAACAGATAGATAGTTGATCAAGTAATAATCCTGCATCTATCTTGAAAGTCCCAACTGAGATCCATTCGAAGAGTTTCTGGCTGACTGGTCGCTCTTGACTAGGGCGATTAAACATCAAGGAGAGTTGATAAAGACCAACAAAAAATGATGAGGCGCAAAGCGCAGTTGCGAGTAGGTGACCCCATTTGTCACTTCGGCGTCCTGCAAGCAGTAAAATTACCGCCCCGGCAAGGGGTAGTGCAATCAGATATACGATACTCGTTGAATTCATCATCATGGCTATCGCCTCAACAGACTTGCATCATCGACAGATGCTGATCGGCGCGAGCGATATATCGTCACAATAATTGCCAGACCGACTACGACTTCACAAGCAGCTACCACCATCGTAAAGAAAGCGACTACTTGACCGTTGAGATCACCATTTATTCGGGAAAATGTGACAAATGAGAGATTGGCAGCGTTGAGCATGAGCTCGATACACATGAAGACGACGATGGCATTACGACGAACAACTACTCCGACGGCTCCGATTGTGAAGAGTAGTGCTGAGAGATAGAGATAGTTTGCAGCATCCATCTACTTCTCCTCATCTGCACTGGTATCGACTGTGCCGAGTTCAAATCGCGATGAATCAAGAACATCTCCTCGTGCCTTCAAGCTGGCATTGATCGAGGCTGGTGCAGGGCTACCATCTGGCAAAAGCGCTGGCACATCAACGGCGTTGTGGCGTGCAAATACTCCTGGGGCTGGAAGGCCAGCGGCCGTTGCCAATGAGTCTTTGCGGAATCTATCGATCGAGAGTTGGCGCTGTGTTGGGCGCTCTTGGATACGGTGATGATGGGCTAAAACCATCGCACCAAGGGCGGCAGTGATTAGGAGCGCAGAGACGACTTCAAAGGGCCAGACATATGTCGAGAAGAGCAACTGTGCTATTCCTTCAACATTTCCATCAGAGTTTGCAGCCTCGACACCAACTGCCGAACGGCCCAGAGTCGCGCGGCTGAGCAGGGAGACCATCAAGCCACCAAAGCCAACGGCGGCAGTGATTGCGATCGGGCGAAGACCACGGATTGTCTCGGTGAGTGAGTCAGATGAATCGACACCAACCAACATGAGAATAAAGAGAAAGAGCATCATGACCGCTCCTGTATAAACAACGATCTGGACGATGCCAAGAAATGGTGCACCCTGTGCAATATAGAAGATTGCAAGGGCGATCATCACAAATGCCATCAAGATTGCGGAGTGAACGGCTTTTTTCACGAGCAGCATCCCAAGTGCAGCGATGAGAGTAAGGGGTGCAAGGATCCAGAAAAGTAACGCCTCGGGAGCTGCAGTCTGCCCAACCTGTAGCGCTACTTCATTCATCTATTTTATTTCCTGCGATGGGTGAGCTTGTGTGACCTCACCTCTGTAATAGTTACTCTCATCCATACCGGGATACATGGGGTGCGGAGGCATCAACATTCCAGCTCGCAAAGGTCCAAGTAAGTCATCTTTCTCAAAGATGAGTTTCGCGCGTGTATCATCGGCGAGTTCATACTCATTTGTCATCGTCAACGCACGTGTTGGACAGGCTTCTATGCACAATCCACAAAAAACACAGCGCAGATAATTAATTTGGTAGACCGAGCCATAGCGCTCACCCGGTGACATACGGTGCTCATCGGTGTTATCGGCCCCTTCTACATAGATAGCATCGGCAGGACAGGCCCACGCACAGAGCTCGCAGCCGATACATTTCTCAAGACCATCTGGGTGGCGATTCAACTGATGACGTCCATGGAAGCGCTCGGCAGTCGGCGCTTTTACTTCGGGATACTCAACTGTCTCAGGCTTTTTAAAGATCGTTGAGAAGGTCACCCAAAAGCCCTTGATATGACCGATCATGCCCACAGAGCCGGGCTGATCGACTTGGGTGAACTCGACTTTTTTCAGATCTTTATTTTTACTATTGAACGGTTCGATCTCAGCCACGGCCAACCCCTTTGCTAGATGAAGAGACATTGACACTAGAGATATTCAGTGGCAGCACTGGCACCGCGAAGTTAGGAGTAGTTTCATCATGAGTAATTGATGACTGCCTCTTCTTCTTGGCATTCTCAAAGCCAATATTGGCTAACATTACAAGAAGCACCACGAAACTAGAAAAGGCGACAACGACCAGGCGAGGTGCTCCCTGCAGGGAGAGAAGTCGCAGAGTTGCCACGACAAGAATCCAGACGATAGAGACTGGAATCAATATCTTCCAGCCAAACTGCATGAACTGGTCGTAGCGAAGTCGAGGCAGGGTGCCACGTAGCCAGACAAAGACGAAGAAGAAAACCAAGACTTTAGAGAAGAACCAGATAGCGGTGAACCAACCACCCAGCCAATTTTCAGTGAAGCCTAGGAACGGTGGTGCGTGATATCCACCTAGGAAAAGAGTCACTGCAAGAGCAGAAACTGCGATGATGTTGACGTATTCTGCAAGGAAAAATAATGCGAATTTTAGAGACGAGTACTCAGTGTGGAAACCGCCAACAAGTTCGCCCTCTGCCTCGGCTAGATCAAATGGTGCGCGGTTAGTCTCACCGACCATAGAGATCGCATAGATCACAAAGGATGGGAATAAGACGACTGCATACCAGGTAGTGGATTGTGCAGCCACAATATCCGATGTTGACATCGACCCTGCATAGATGAATACGGCGACAAGTGAAAGTCCCATCGCAATCTCATAAGAGATCACCTGTGCACTTGAGCGCAGACCACCAAGGAGTGGATATGTGGAGCCAGAGGACCATCCCGCCAAGATGATTCCATAGACACCGACAGAGGTGATGGCCAAAACATAGAGAACGCCGATTGGAAGATCGGTTAGCTGCATCGCAGTCTCTCTTCCGAACAGAGTCACTGGCCCGGTAATAGGAATCACGGCAAAGGCCATGAAACAGGTTGTGGCACTGATAATTGGAGCTAAGACAAAGACGACCTTATCGGCAGCGGCAGGGATGATGTCCTCTTTGAGCGCAAGCTTGACACCATCAGCCAGGGCTTGAATCAATCCAAAGGGACCGACACGGTTTGGCCCTGGACGCTGTTGCATGCGACCGACTAAGCGACGCTCGCCCCAGACCGACAAAAGTGTCAGCACTACACAAAAGATAAATACAAGTAGGGCTTTGACAGTAATCAGCCATCCTGGATCGGCGCCGATGAGTTGCGCAGTTGTCATATCTTGGCTACCGAAACTACTGCGCCATGCCCAACACCAAGATGTACAAGCAGTTGAGAGCCACGTGAGTTACGTGGTGCCCAAATTGCATCGTCGTGAATATCCTCGACAAGAGCGGCCAAAGTCACGCTGCCTTGCGCAGTTGAGATCTTCAATAGATCCCCATCCACGACGTTCATCTCTTGGGCACGCTTGGGTGAGATCACAGCAACAGTTTGGCGGGCAGTACCAGCTAGGTTCTCTTCCCCTTTTTGTAGAGTACCAAGATCAAGTAAACGTCGCCATGAGTTGAGAATAAATTGGTCGGGCGCTAATTCAGGGGCCTGCGGTGTGCTTACCGGTGTCATTGATGCACGAGCACCATCCCACCTACCAAGTGTTGCAATCTCTCTGGCAGCTGCTGTGACAGTACTGAAATTAATTGCAGCACCCATCTCCTGGGCGATCATTGAAAGAATTCGAAGATCACTTCGATTAAGTGAGTCAAGAACTGCTGCCTCAAAAGAGCGTGCACGACCCTCCCAGTTCAGGAATGATCCGCTCTTTTCAGTGATTGCTGCAACTGGTAGGACAACATCTGCCCGCATCGTTACCTCACTGGGGGCGATCTCAAGGGCGACAACGAATGCCTTCTCCAAGGCCGCTAGCGATTCTGGGATCTGTGCACCATCCAAGGGATCGACGCCACCTACAAGGAGCGCACCGATCGCACCGCTATGGACTGCGGCGATGATCTCATCGCTGCTGCGACCCTGTGTCGATGGCAGTGAATCAACGCCCCATAACGCGGCAATATCCACGCGGGCCGCTGCATCTGATACGAGGCGAGCACCTGGCAACAGATTTGCGATTGCACCTGCTTCGAGTGCTCCTCGCTCACCTGCACGCCGCGGAATCCAAGCGATCTTTGCTCCTGTTGTACCTGCCAAAGCGGCAACGGCGCTCAATGCACCCACACTTTCACAAGCTCGCTCTCCCACAAGGATTATTGATTGTGCTGTGAGTACTTGTCTTGCGATCGCTGATGCCTCTTGTCCGGGAGCGGTCTTTACAAAGTCACCCTTGAGCTTCTCGAGACCGATAGATAATTTGCTAGCGATAGCGGTTACCTTTAATGCACGTTTACGAAACTGCTTGTTCAGGCGCAAAAAGACGATTGGTGACTCTTCCTCAGGTTCAAAGCCTACTAATAAGACATGATCAGCTCGATCTATATCGCGATATGTGGTTGATGAACCGACTACGTGAGAAGCCAAAAACTCACGCTCTTCATCTGATGAGAGTCGCGAGCGGAAATCAATATCATTTGTATTAAGTGCGATACGTGCAAATTTACTATAGCCATAAGCATCTTCATAAGTTGTGCGGCCACCGACTAAGACTGCAGAAACATTGGCCTTTAGACCTTGGGCTGCAACTGCTAGCGCCTCTGGCCATGATGCTTCAACTAAGACACCTGCATCATTGCGTACAAGAGGATGTTTCAAGCGATCAATAGCTGTGACATATTTGAATGCCCAACGTCCCTTATCGCAGTTCCACTCCTCGTTGACCGATGCATCATCACCAGCGAGGCGGCGAAGAGTCTTACCGCGACGCACATCGGTGCGCATATCGCAGCCCGATGCACAGTGCTCGCATGCAGATGGTGTTGAAACTAAATCAAATGGTCGTGCACGAAAGCGATATGCAGTACCGGTGAGTGCACCGACTGGACAGATTTGCACGGTATTACCCGAGAAGTAGGACTTGAATGGTGCGTTCTCATAGATACCAACCTGCTGCAGTGCTCCACGCTCGTTCAGAGTGATGAATGGGTCACTAGCGATTTGTTCTGAAAAACGAGTGCACCGTGCGCATAAGACACAGCGTTCGCGATCAAGTAAGACCTGCGAGGAGATACTGACTGGTTTTTCAAAGGTGCGCTTCACACCTTGAAAGCGACTCTGTTCTTGACCGTTGCTCATCGCCTGATTCTGCAATGGGCACTCCCCACCCTTATCGCAGACTGGACAGTCCAATGGGTGATTGATGAGCAAAAGCTCCATCACACCCTTCTGGGCCTTGTCTGCCACATCAGATGTGAGTTGGGTCTTGATGATCATCCCTGGCTCTACTGGAATCGTGCATGATGCTTGTGGCTTTGGAAATGCCCGACCATTGATCTCAATCTCGACCAGACACTGACGGCATGCACCAACTGGCTCTAGGAGTGGATGATCACAAAAGCGTGGGATTTGAATTCCAAGCTGCTCCGCCGCCCGGATCACTAATGTCCCTTTAGGGACACTGACTTCAAATCCATCGATAACAACGGTGATCGTGTCAACGATTTCAGTTGTTGTCACCTACACACCCGCCTTTGAAGGTGCAAATAAAGTTGACTCTTCAGGGTCAAAGAGCGGACCCTTGTTAGCGAGTTGATCTAGATACTCCTGACGGAAATATTTCAAAGAAGAGATGATTGGTGCTACTGCGCCATCGGCAAGTGCGCAAAAGGATCGACCTGCGATGTTGTCACAGATATCGAGAAGTTTGTTGAGATCCTCTTCTGTGCCGACGCCTGCATCCAAATCACGGAGAATTTGTACTAACCACCATGTGCCCTCACGACATGGTGTGCACTTTCCACATGACTCATGCTTATAAAACTCGGTCCATCGTAGGACTGCACGAACAATCGAGGTAGTCTCATCGAAAATCTGTAACGCCTTCGTGCCGAGCATTGATCCGGCCGCTGCAACACCCTCATAATCCAGTGGGACATCTAAGTGTGCATCGGTAAATATCGGAGTCGATGAACCGCCTGGTGTCCAAAACTTCAAACGATGACCTTCACGTACTCCACCTGCAAGCTCTAGAAGTTCACGCAGGGTAATGCCAAGGGGGGCTTCGAACTGGCCAGGGTTTTTCACGTGACCCGATAGCGAATACAAGGTGGTTCCCTTGCTTTTCTCAGTTCCCATTGATTGATACCACTCGGCACCATTCAAAACGATCGCAGGGACCGAGGCGATTGACTCGACGTTGTTCACAACTGTTGGCATGGCATACAAACCAGCGATCGCTGGAAATGGTGGGCGCAGACGGGGCTGACCACGAAAGCCTTCAAGGGAATCTAAGAGGGCGGTCTCTTCACCACAGATATATGCACCTGCTCCGACGTGAAGAACGATCTCAATACCTTTGCCTAGATGCCCCGCTTTGTATGCATCTTCGATCGCTTGATTGACTCGACGCACAACATGGGTGACCTCACCACGGATATAAATGAATGCAGTCTTTGCGCGGATTGCATGGGCGGCAATGATGCAGCCCTCAATCAGTACGTGTGGGTTTGCCATCAGCAGTGGAGTGTCTTTGCATGTTCCTGGCTCGGATTCATCGGCGTTCACAACTAGATAATGCTCTTTGTTATCACCTTGTGGGATGAATCCCCACTTCATCCCAGTTGGAAAACCTGCGCCACCACGACCACGAAGGCCAGAGTCTTTTACTAATTGAATAACGGCATCAGGCTCCATCGCTAAGGCTTTTTGTGAAGCCTTGTATCCACCATGACGGGTATAGGCCTCTATAGTGAATGAATCTTTCTCATCCCAATGAGCTGAAAGAACAGGTACTAACTTTGTCATCACTTCCCCTCTTTCGAAATCTTTAGACCTAGGAGCGTGGGAGCTCCGGCTTGGATACCTTCATGAGCCTTGCCATCGTTGATACCTGCAAGGACTGCCGATGCCTCTTTCCAGGTGACTAAGGTATTTGGACCACGTGTTGGTGGAATTGGATGTGCAGTGCGCATCGAATCAACCAGATCCTTTGCCGACTGCACGGTCTGGTTGTCATAGAACTCCCAGTTGGCCATGACGACAGGGGCGTAATCACAAGCGGCGTTACATTCGATATGTTCGAGAGATACCTTGCCATCACTGGTGACTCCATCATTCTCCACGCCCAGGTGCTCTTTGAGCCCAGCAAAGATCGCATCGCCACCCATGACGGCACACAAAGTATTTGTGCAGACCCCAACGTGGTACTCACCGACTGGAGTGCGCTTGTACTGCGTATAGAAACTCGCGACAGCTGAGACCTCTGCCGCCTCAAGGCTCAAGAGTTTGGCAATGAGTTCGATGCCCTCATTGTTGACATAGCCAGCGAGTGATTGCACGTAGTGCAGTAGGGGCATGACTGCAGAACGAGAGCGTGGATAGCGCTTAATGATTGAATCCATCATTGCACGTTCATCTATTGAATATGCCATTAGCGATCAACGCCTCCCATCACAGGATCGATTGATGCGACCGCACCAATAATGTCGGCGATCATTCCACCCTCACTCATAGCAGCAGTTGCCTGTAAGTTGTTGAATGAGGGTTCACGAAAATGCATTCGATAAGGTTTGGTGCCTCCATCAGAGACAACATGTGCTCCGAGCTCACCGCGAGCAGATTCAACGCCTTGATAGACCTGACCTGCTGGAACATGAAAGCCTTCGGTGACCAATTTAAAGTGGTGGATGAGTGACTCCATCGAGGTGCCCATGATCTCGCGGATATGGTTGAGTGAGTTTCCAAGGCCATCACTACCGAGTGCTAGCTGGGCCGGCCATGCGATTTTTTTATCTAAGACCATGACTGGTGCGCCCTCTAACTTCTCTAACTTATCCAAGGCCTGCTCGATGATACGCAATGACTGCTCAAGCTCATTCATGCGGATTAAGAATCGACCATACACATCACATGTATCGGCTGTGATGACATCAAAGTTGTAGTTTTCATAGCCACAATACGGTTGGACTTTACGCAGATCCCATGGAAGACCAGTTGAGCGAAGAACGGGACCCGTGATTCCAAGTGTCGTTGCTCCCGCTAGATCTAAATAGCCGATTCCCTGTGTCCGCTTCAACCAGATGGCGTTTCCTACAAGAAGAGTTGTGTTGTCCTTGAAATTCTTGCGCATTTGAGACACTGCATCACGAATCTTTGGAATCGCCCCTTCGGGAAGATCCTGCTGCACTCCGCCGGGGCGGATATAGGCCATATTCATGCGTAGGCCAGAGATCATCTCAAATAGGTCAAGGACAATCTCGCGTTCGCGGAAAGCAAAGAACATGGGAGTTATAGCGCCCAGTTCGAGAGCGCCAGTTCCAAGTGCGACCATATGCGAGGAGATGCGATTGAGCTCCATCATCATGACACGGATGACACTGGCACGCTCTGGAACATCATTGGTGATTCCAAGAAGTTTCTCAATCGCTAAGCAGTAAGCAGTTTCATTAAAGATCGGTCCTAAGTAATCCATACGAGTAACGAAGGTCGTACCCTGGGTCCAATTGCGGTACTCCATATTTTTTTCGATTCCAGTGTGTAGATAGCCGACGCCGCAACGAACCTCTGTGACGGTCTCACCCTCGAGCTCTAGAACCAAACGCAGCACACCGTGAGTGGAGGGGTGTTGTGGTCCCATGTTGACTACAACGCGCTCTTCCTTGGTTGAACCTATCTCCTGAACTAGTGAGTCCCAATCACCTCCGGTGACAGAGAAGACTGTTCCCTCAGTAGTCTCACGCGATGGTGCGTATGGATCAGTTGTCGTCATTTGTAGCTCCGACGATTATCTGGTGCCGGGACGGTCGCACCCTTGTACTCGATTGGGACTCCACCCAGTGCGTAATCTTTGCGCTGAGGATGCCCCGCCCAATCATCCGGCATCAAGATGCGCGTCAGACCTGGATGAGAATCAAAGATGATTCCAAACATGTCAAATGTCTCGCGCTCATGCCAGTTGTTGCCGGCCCATACTTCAACGAGGGATGGGATATGAGCATCCGAATCTGGCACCGAGACCTCAAGACGAATACGTCGATTATTGGTCATCGATAGGAGTGGATAGACGGCGACGAGTTCGCGGCCCAGATTTTCTGGGTAGTGGACTCCAGAGACGCCCATGCACATTTCAAACTTGAGAACATCACGCAGAATCAGAGCGACTTCAACTAACTTTTCACGCTTCACATGCAGGGTGAGTTCGCCACGATCGACGACAACACGCTCGATTGCATCAGAAAATCCAGGGTATGCACGCTCTAAATCATCGGCGACATCATCAAAGTAACCACCATAAGGGCGCTGCGAGGAGCCTGCAGACACTGCCGTGCGAACAAGGCCACCGTAACCAGATGTATCACCAGTACCGTGGGCGCCAAACATTCCAGTTTCACTCATTTACGCGAGCAGGCCCTTCATTTGATGTGTCGGCTTGGCATTCATCGCAGCGAGCTCGACCTCTTGAATCACCTGTGCACGATTTGAACCGAGCTTCTCGACATTTATCTTTTCATGAAGCTTCAAAATCGCATCCATCAACATCTCAGGACGTGGTGGACAGCCGGGGAGATAGATATCTACTGGCACCACATGATCGACGCCCTGCACGATCGCATAGTTATTGAACATTCCACCCGATGAAGCACATGCACCCATCGCAAGTACCCACTTAGGGGCCGACATTTGATCATAAATTTGACGCAACACTGGAGCCATCTTGTTAGAGACACGGCCAGCAACGATCATTAGATCGGCCTGCCTTGGAGATGCGCGAAAGACCTCCATACCAAAACGTGAGATGTCGTATTTAGCGGCAGAGCCAACGGCCATCATCTCGATAGCACAGCAGGCCAGCCCAAAAGTAGCGGGCCACAAGGAGTTTTTGCGCATGTAGCCGGCGAGCTTTTCGACTGTGGTCAATAAGAAACCACTTGGGATCTTCTCTTCTAGGCCCATTTTTTTAATCCCATTCCAATCCACCGCGGCGCCATACGTAGGCATATGCGACGAAGACGGTTCCGATAAAGATGGCCATTTCAATCAGACCAAAGAGTCCCAACTGATCAAATGTCACTGCCCAGGGATAGAGAAAGACGATTTCAATATCAAAGATGATGAAGAGCATGGCGGTGAGAAAGTATTTGACTGGAAATCGCCCACCTTCGGCGGCCTGTGGTGATGGTTCGATTCCACACTCGTAGGCATCGAGCTTGGCCCTGTTATAGCGAGCCGGTCCGGTCAGAGCCCCGGCCACAATCGAGAAGATCGCAAAGCCAAAGCCGATAGCCCCGAGCACCAGGATCGGGATATATGGATTGGATGTAAGGGGCACGAGAGGATTCTAAAGTGGGTGGCGCTATGGCGCTGACCGCTGCGCCTTTATCCCGCTGTGAACTGCAACAACCCCACCACTGAGGTTTTTCCAGGTGATTGCGCTCCAGCCTGCGGCCCGCATGGCATCGGCTAGGCCCTCTTGATCTGGCCAGGCCTGAATCGACTCGGCCAAATAGATATAGGCATCTGGATTTGTGGCGCTCCTGCGAGTGATCGCGGGAAGGGCGCGCATTAAATATCGCATATAGATGTTACGAAATGGGGGCCAGGTCGGGTGTGAGAACTCCATGACGACGATTCGACCCCCCGTCTTGGTTACTCGCCTGGCCTCAATCAGAGCTGCGCGATAGTCAACTGTATTTCGAAGGCCAAAGGAGATTGTCGTTACATCAAAACTCTCTGCAGCAAAGGAGAGGTTGAGAGCATCGGCTTTGGAAAAATTCAGATAGGGGCGCATACGTCGGCCCTGGGCGAGCATGCCCTGAGAGAAATCAGTCGCAAGCACGGTTGCGCCAGCTTTATGCAAAGGCTCCGAGGATGAGCCAGTACCAGCGGCGAGATCAAGGATCTTCATTCCCGGTGCTGGAGCGATGATCTTCGTCGCCGCCCGACGCCATACCTTCGTGCGGCCGAGTGATAGGAGATCGTTGAGGATGTCATAGCGCTTTGCCACTCCATCAAACATCGCCGCTACTTCACCTGGATCTTTACCGAGATTAGCGCGAGACATAACAATATTCTCCCTTGAAGTAGGCTTCGCCACAACTTCATGAGGCAAGGAGCTTCCCACTAGATGTTTACGCTATGTCCACTCTGACGTCCGTAACAACAACCCACTGTGCCCACGATCTAGCCCTGCTCGATCTCTTACCTGATTCCAATCCTCTCTCATGGGTTCGAGCTGGAGAGGGTCTGGTGGGATGGGGGGTGTATGCAACAACGACTGTAAGTGGGCCTACACGTTTTTCCGATGCCCGAAAATGGTGGCTGCAACAACTTGAGGGCTTTGCGATCACTAACTCCGTGCATGGAAACGGTACGGGACCAGTGCTTTTCACTTCCTTCTCATTTTCATCTGAGGAGGAATCGGTCTTGATCATTCCGCAGGTCATAGTCGGAAAGAAAGGGGATAGATCGTGGATCACCTGGATTGGCTCATCATCACAACCTAATTTAAATCTGACTCCAGCACCCCTCGTTCATAACTCCATCACATGGGATATAGATAAAGATGCAGATAAGGCATGGAAGAGCCGTGTATCCACTGCAGTTGAGCGAATTAATAGTGGGGCACTCGATAAAGTTGTACTGGCACGTGATTTCACGGGCCGTTCTAAAACAGATATCGAGCCACGGGAGATTCTAAAAAAGTTAGCCAAGGAGTATCCATCGACGTGGAGTTTTGCAGTGGCCGGCTTGGTCGGTGCGACGCCTGAACTCCTTTTACGCCTTACTCGCAAGATGGTCACATCACGCGTATTAGCTGGCACGATTAGTAAAACTGGGGATGATGAACGCGACTTAGCTTTGGCCGCCTCTTTGGCACGATCATCAAAGGATCTTGAAGAGCATATCTATGCAGTTCAGTCGGTTGCCGCTGCACTCGAGCCATTTTGCACATCGACAAATGTTCCTGAATCACCGTTCGTCCTGCACTTGGCAAATGTGATGCATTTGGCGACCGATGTGACCGGGGCGTTAGCCGAGAAGTTAGCCCACGTTGATGCATTTACAATTCTGGAACAACTACATCCCTCGGCGGCAGTATGTGGGACTCCGCGAGAGCAGGCCTTTGAACTCATCACCGAGATCGAAGGTATGTCTCGTGGGCGCTATACAGGCCCAGTCGGATGGATCGATGCCGCAGGAGATGGCGAACTAGGAATTGCTCTGCGGTGTGGTCAGATTGATGGCAACTCGATAAGGATTTTCGCCGGCTGTGGAATCGTCGCTAGCTCGGATCCAGCGAAAGAATTAGCAGAGAGCGAGGCAAAGCTAATCCCTATGCGCAGCGCGTTGGCTTAAATAGAGTTCATGGCATCATAGATTGAGCGCAAGTTATCTGCATTCATCTCACGAGATGCAACATGAGCGACAACGACCGAGACTCCCTTGACTGGGTGCGTGAAAATCTTGCGCAGCTGCTCGATTGTCGTAATTGTGCTTGAAGGTATACCAAATGCGGCCGCGATAGCGGCAGGATCTAATCCATGAGGTGTTCCGAAGACAGTTTCAAATCCCTCGACTCCACGCTGCGGTAGAGTGGAAAATATTCCACCTCCATCATTGTTAATCACGATAAAGGTGCAGTTGATATCTTCTCTCTGAATCAAACCCGTCACATCGTGGAGAAAAGCTAGATCACCCAACACTGCATATGTTTGAGTGTGGCTCGATGCGATACCCAGGGCCGTCGATATATTGCCATCGATTCCTGCCAATCCACGGTTGGCATAGGTTGTGACTCCAGTACGGGGCTTTGCAAAGCCTTCAAGATCACGTATCGGCCGCGATGACGAGATGAAGAGCGCAGAGCCGTTAGGAATTGCCTGGGCAATCTCTTTAGCGATCGTCGCCTCACTCCAGCCATCAAAGTTATCGATCAACTTCGCGCATCGCTCTGAATACTTTTGCCACTTCATCTGCCAATCATCAGATGCCATAACGGTATCTATGACTGGAATCTCTGTGAACAACTTCTCTGCGCGCCTATGGGTATCAACCGTTGCAATTCGAGGATCAATGACATAGGTCGATGGTGCTGAAGTGATCAATGCGTTCACAGAACGTGAAAGCGTCGTTCGACCAATCACTATCACCGCCTGAGGGGTAAGAGCACTACGGATGGCGGGAGATGTCAAAAAGATAGAGGCATGTGCGATCGCATCAGGAAAGGAGAGAGGATCCTCGGCGATAATCGGCCAATTCAGTTTTTTAGCGAACTTTGTGATCGCCTCTACTGAAAATCCAGCACGATCATGGCCGATTACCAAGATGCCACGGCTTGCCTGTAGTTTCAATGTCATCGTTTTTCTGCGCGCTAAAAAAGCCTCAGGCGCAGCCTTGATCTCATTGAGCCACTGCGTTGAATCATCGGGCAGTAAAGGCTCATCAAATTGAAGGTTCAAATGCACAGGCCCCGAGCGCAAACTATCTAGCGCAAGCTCCATCGGAGAGACTGGACCATCGATGTCGGCGAAATAGCGCACGGCCGCGCCAAAGATGCGCACCTGCTCGGTTGTTTGATTTGCACCCGTTCGTCGCAACATGGCTGGACGATCGGCGGTTAGAACCAGGAGTGCGGCATTAGTGTGGTTGGCCTCCAAGACGGCTGGGTGAAAATTTGCGACTGCAGTGCCACTCGTGCACACGATCGGTACTGGACGCCCCGTCGATTTGATCAAACCAAGTGCAAAGAAGGCCCCCGTACGCTCATCTATGCGCACATGGATCTTTATCAATCCACGTGTAGCTGCGCTATTGAAGGCAAGGGTTAGGGGTGCATTACGAGATCCTGGAGAGATAACAACATCGGTTATTCCCGCTTCAATAATTTGACGCACAATCATGCGTGCCAAAGAGGTTGATGTATTCACTACAACCATCCCCTTTCTCGAGCAATTGACTGTGCACCAGCATTCCAGGTCATGCGAACACGGTTACGCCACCAGTTTAACCGCTCACTTGATACTGCATACTTATCAATTGCATCAGCATCTGGGCTCACATCTCTAACACGCATAGCTCCATTGATGATAGGAATTTTTGCTACATCTACGGCGAGTAGGGCACCAGTGCCAAGGCCGCAGGCAAAGTTCAACTCTGGAAGGGCTGCTGCAAGTTTAAGACCGTGGGATATCCCGACTGCGCTCTCTAAAGCACTTGAGACCACCACTGGCAACTGATGATGCCGTGCAATCTCCATAGCCCGAGAGATTCCACCCAAAGGCGCCACTTTCAGCATCAAGATATCGATCGCGCCAGTGAGCTCTAATTCAAAGGGATGTTTCGCTTTTCTGATCACCTCATCACCTGCAATCTTTACTGTGCACCGCTTTTTGAGTTCACGTAACTCTTCAATCGTTGAACATGGCTGTTCAACGTATTCAATCTCACCTACTTGATCTAAGAATTCGTAAGCTTCGTCAACACTCCATAATCCATTGACATCTATCCTAATTTTGGCATGAGGTAGAAGTTCGCGCACACAGGCAACTCGGGCTAAATCAGCGCAAATCTGGGTACCTACCTTGATCTTCACAACGCTCACTCCTTCAAAAGCATCAAGAATGCGCTCTATTTCAGTTCGATCATCTAGGGCCGGTAACGTTGCATTAACTGCGATCTCACCTCTCATCAACTGTGGAGTTTGGGCAAAGGCAGCCTCTATCGCACTGACTAACCATGGAATTGATTCCTCAAAACTGTATTCAAGGAATGGGGAGAACTCTGCCCAACCCATTGGTCCTTCAAAAAGTGCTACCTCACGTGAGGTGACTGAGCGGAAATCTGTTGTGGTCGCAAGTGCAACAACTTTGAGTGAGCCCAGTATCGAGTCGAGCATTGCTTAGGGACGCTTAGGGAATTTCTTGAAATCTGGTAGACGCTTCTCTTTGTAGGCATCGCGCCCCTCTTGGCCCTCTTCGCTCATATAAAATAATAGTGTTGCATCACCGGCTAGTTGCTGGACTCCAGCCAGTCCATCATCTGCGGCATTCAAACTAGATTTTAATAGACGAAGTGCAAGAGGTGAGTTACGAAGCATTTCGCGGCACCAAGAGAGCGTCTCAGCCTCTAACTGCGCGATTGGAACAACGGTATTTACCAAGCCCATAGCCAGCGCCTCTTGTGCATCGTATTGGCGTGTCATGAACCAAATCTCTCGCGCCTTCTTCTGACCTACATGGGCCGCCAATAAGCCTGCGCCATATCCACCGTCGAATGAACCAACCTTCGGTCCGGTCTGCCCGAACTTGGCATTATCAGCGGCAATTGTTAAATCACAGACGACGTGTAATACATGTCCTCCTCCGATAGCCCAACCAGCGACCATTGCAATGACTGGTTTAGGAGTCCGTCTGATCTGTATCTGAAGATCCAAAACATTTAAACGACCAATACCTTTTTTCGATAATGCATCATCACCCAAATATCCATCATCTCCGCGAACGCCGATATCTCCACCCGAACAAAAGGCCTCAGTGCCTTCACCTGTGAGAATGATGACTCCAATATCTTCGTTGTCACGCGCCAATGAAAAGGCCTCTATTAACTCGATAATCGTTTGCGGGCGAAATGCGTTGTGAATCTCAGGACGATTGATTGTGATTTTGGCGATGCCATCACCCATCTGATATCTGATATCGGCAAAGCCCTCTCCACCTGGGGCACTTATCCAGGCGGGAATCTCACGGCTACCAGCCTCGTGATTAATCGGTTTGCTCACATTTCCTCCAATATCGTTGCAAGCGATAGCCTACGGCTGCAATGGACATGTCGTCACAACGAGAGTTACTACGAGCCAGCCCTGCGGC
>JABMMN010000003.1 GCA_013205535.1 Candidatus Planktophila sp. | reverse complement strand
CTTCAGGGAAGCACTAACCCTCCTGTCACGGAAATACCGTGGACGTCTTAGTCCAGAGGAGGTCGGGTTACGCATGCGTCACTATGAATTAATGGTCATTCTCGATCCAGAACTTGAAGAACGTACAGTCACACCAAGCCTTGAGACATATCTCAAAATCATTAAAGATAGCGGAGGCCGCGTCGACAAGCTCGATGTATGGGGCCGCCGCCGTATGTCATTTGAGATTCTTAAAAAGGGTGAAGGTATTTACGCAGTAGTTGATATGCACTGCGAGCCAGCTGCCATCAAAGAGTTGGATCGTCAACTCAATTTGAATGAGTCAGTTTTGCGCACCAAAGTTATTCGTCCAGAATAATTTAAGAATTTATAGCACGGACCTAAAAGAGATTAGAGGATAAAAAATGGCAGCAGGCGATACAAACATCACTCTCATCGGTAATTTAACTGATGATCCAGAGCTACGTTTCACCCCTTCTGGTTACGCGGTTGCAAACTTTACGGTTGCATCTACTCCTCGAAATTACGATCGCACAACAAATACTTGGAAAGATGGAGACACTCTTTATCTCAGATGTTCTATTTGGCGCGAAGCGGCAGAGAGCGTTGCAGAGTCACTTACAAAAGGAACTCGTGTAATGGTTACTGGTCGCTTAAAGCAGCGTTCATATGAAACAAAAGAGGGCGAAAAGCGAACTGTCTTTGAGGTAGAAGTTGATGAAATCGGTCCATCACTTCGCTACGCAACAGCAAAGGTCACACGTACCCAACGCCAAGGCGGAGCACCAGCAGGTGGAGGATTCTCGCCACCAGCAGGAGATTCAATCAACGATGATCCTTGGGCCGCAGCATCTTCTACGCCAACTGGCGGAGGGTGGGCGACCACAACTAACGACGAACCGCCGTTTTAAAAAACTAACCTATCCATCCATTCCTAATTAGTAACCGCAAGGTAAAAAATTAGGGCACCCGATAAGGAGCACCACAATGGGAGCAAGAAATAACAAGGCTCTACGCGAGCCAAAGAATAAGGGCGCAAAAGCCGCTGCCCTGAATAAAAAGTTTAAGAAGAAGCCTTGCAGCTTCTGCCAGCAGAAGGCCACATATATCGATTACAAAGATATCGCTACCCTTCGCAAATACATCTCTGACCGCGGAAAAATCCGCGCTCGCCGCGTTACAGGTGCATGCACACAGCACCAACGCTCGATCGCAACTGCAGTCAAGAACAGCCGTGAAGTAGCTCTACTTCCCTACACATCTTCAGCGAAATAAGGAGTGAATCAACTATGAAACTCATCCTTACTCGTGAAGTCACAGGCTTAGGTGCTGCAGGCGATGTCGTCACCGTCAAAGATGGCTTTGCACGCAATTTTCTTCTGCCACGTGGAAATGCAATCGCATGGTCACTCGGTGGAGAAAAGCAGATTCAGAGCATCCGTCGTGCGCGATCAACCCGCGAGATCCGCGATATCGATCACGCTAAAGAGGTCAAGGCCACTCTTGAGGCGGCGACTATTACTACGAAGGTCAAGGTCGGCGCTAAGGGCGTCCTATTTGGATCTGTCACCGATAAAGATGTTGCCGTTGCTATTAAAAGCGCAGTTGGCTTAGATGTTGATCGCCACTCGATCACCACAAAGGGCCATATCAAGAAAATCGGAAGCCATACAGTCAAGATCGCGCTGGGTCATGGTGTGCTCGCATCGGCAACGGTTGAAGTAGTAGCTGAATAGAAGATAGTCACCCTATTGAAAGGCCCGTCGCGAATGCGGCGGGCTTTTCTACTTCTGGGCCACCTTCACTAGTGCACTTGTGAAGTAAGCACTTGTAAACTCACTGCGCGCTAAATCGTATTTGGACATCCCCCACTCCCAGAAATCAAAGTCAATATCTGAGACCGAGGATTGAATCGATGCCCACAATGTCCACCCATACTTTGCCATCAGCGCCCACAGCCATGCACGTGCAACCTTCTCGGGTCTGTTTGTGCCGTAGTAGGCGCGAACCAACTCTTCTAAAGCCTCGAGAGGTAAAAACGCCTCGGCCCAGACGTTACCAATCTCAAAGCAGGCATCGTTATTTCCTGAATATTCGTAGTCGATCAACCAGATCTTTGCGCCATCATCGATGAAGTTACCGGGCAGAAGATCATTATTACAGGGCACCAGTCCTTCAGATAAAACCTCAAAAGCCCTCTTGATCTCTGCAACTTTTGGGGCAAACTCCACATAACCTTCAGGTAGGCGAAAACCCTGATCCATAACGATCTTTTGATAGTTCCTCTGTGTGTTGAACATATTGAACTCGTGATCAAAGCTATTGAGTGCATGAAGATTGCGAAGGCTCGTGGCGATTCGGGGTAGGTTCGCAGCGACATCATCTGCGCCAAAGGTCTTGCCTGGGATAAAAGAGATAACAAGAAGACCCTCACCCGGCAGGAAATCTAAGACCTGTGCCCCGACTTCG
>JABMMN010000016.1 GCA_013205535.1 Candidatus Planktophila sp. | reverse complement strand
TGGTTATGTTGCCCGAGATCTGGGGCTTAGCCCTTGGTCCATTGATGGTAGAGGACACGGATTTAATCATCCTGAGCCCAGCTGGAAAGCGCTTTGATCAAAAGATGGCACAACGTTTTTCTGGTGCATCTCACCTTATCTTTGCATGTGGGCGTTATGAGGGTATTGATGATCGCGTACGCCAACATTATTCGACTGATCAATACTCTGCGCAAAGAATTAATGTGCATGAAGTATCAATCGGAGATTATGTTTTAGGTGGGGGAGAGGTCGCATCTCTTGTGATGATAGAGGCGATTACGAGGTTACTTCCAGGCGTTCTTGGTAATCCCGACTCCCTGCGTGAAGAGTCACATAATGAAACCGGTTATCTTGAATATCCAAACTTCACCAAACCAGCAATCTGGCGCGACATTGCGGTGCCTGAGATCTTATTGAGTGGAAATCACCGTGAGATTGCACAATGGCGAGCAAGTGAGGCGAAAAAACGTGGAAACGACAATCTTTGACTCGCGGACATGGGCGATTGTGTTCTAACCTTTACCCATGACAACTGAGGGGCAGAAAATCCAAGCTCGTCTGATCCGTGATCTTGAACCCGTTGTCGCTGTTGAGCTCGAGCGCCATTTAGCTGTCCAAAAGAACTGGTATCCCCATGAGTATGTGCCATGGTCAGAAGGGCGCACCTTCGCAGGTCCGCTCAATGGAGATGCATGGGAGGCAAAGGATTCGCGTCTGAGCCCGGTCGCCCAAGATTCATTGGTCCTTAATCTTTTGACTGAGGATAATCTCCCGAGTTATCACACCGAGATCGCAATCTCAATGGGACGAGATGGCGCATGGGGAAATTGGATCGAGCGCTGGACGGCCGAGGAGGCTCGACACGCGATTGTGATCCGTGACTATCTCATGGCAACACGTGGCGTCGATCCATACGAGCTTGAGGATTTACGGATGGCGCATATGTCCTTGGGTTATCAGACACCGTATGAGAACGATATGTTGCACACCATCGCCTATGTCTCATTTCAAGAGCTAGCTACACGTATCTCTCATCGCAATACTGGAAAGATCTCAGATGATCCCATTGCCGAAGGCATGATGCAGCGAATCTCAATGGATGAGAACTTGCATATGCTGTTTTATCGAAATACTTTGAGCGCCGCCCTTGATATGGAGCCCAATGCAACGATGCGGGCGATTACCGATGTAGTAACCAACTTTGATATGCCGGGTGCGAATATGCCGGGCTTTGGCCGTAAATCCGTTCAGATCGCTCTTGCCGGCATTTATGACATGGGCCAGCACTTGAATGAGGTCATCGCACCCGTTCTACGCGCCTGGAACGTATTTGATCGCACTGATCTTTCGGGTGATGGTCTCAAGGCCCGCGAAGATCTAGTGACCTTTCTTGAAAAGACTGGGGTCGAGGCGGCACGTTTCGAGCAGAAGCGCGAGGTTTACTTTGAACGCTTGATTGCACGCGGTCAAGAGCCCCTGCGCCTGCTCAAGTAAGGATCGAATATGGCTAAGCGCGTCATCTTCATTGAGCATGATCATGCAAGTCCAGGTGGCCCGATTTGTAAACAGTTTGAACGCCGTGGCTATGAAATCACACGCTTCAATATTATTGATGAAGAAAGTAGCAAGACTCCGAATGTGACGCCCGTATGGCCAGATCTCATGGGATTTGATGTCGTGGTCGTAATGGGATCCCAGTACGCAGCCTATGATGATGAGCGCATTGGCAATTGGTTACTGCCGCAGATAGAGAAGATGCGTGAAGTGCATAACGCCGGAATCCCGATCATGGGAATTTGCTTCGGAGGCCAGGTGATGTCGAGGGTTTTGGGTGGGACTGTTTCTCGGGCTCCACGTGGAGAGTTAGGTTGGTATGAGATCGAATCAGAGGATGAAGCCCTCATCCCACGTGGACCATGGTTTCAATATCACTGGGACCGTTTCACCATTCCACCTGGTTCAACGGAGATAGCTCGTAATGACCTGTGTCCTCAGGCCTTTGTCCATGGCCGCACATTAGGCATGCAATTTCATCCAGAGATCGATGCACAGGTACTTGATGTGTGGCTAGCGATGGAGGGTGGGTGCGCCGAAGTTGAGGCCGAGGGCGTAGTCGTGGCAGAGCTTCGTGCGCGCACAAAAGCTATAGAAAGTGAGAGTAATCAGCGCGGTTATGATCTTGTCGATCGATTTCTGGATCGTATCGCGACAGCGGATGTGCAACCCGTCTAATCGTTAGAGATAAAGACGTTCTTGACTTCAGTGAATGAATCAAGTGCATCAGGTCCTAGCTCGCGTCCGAGCCCCGACTGCTTGAAGCCACCAAATGGTGTCCAAAAGCGCACAGATGAGTTCGAGTTTACTGAGAGTGCTCCAGTATCGATTCCACGCGATACTCGCAATGCGCGTCCAACATCGCGCGTCCAGATCGAACCTGATAAGCCATATTCACTGTCATTGGCCATGGTGATTGCTTGGGCCTCATCTTCAAATGTCATCACAGATACAACTGGTCCGAAGATCTCCTCACGCCATGAACGGGATTGGGTATTTTTTGGAAGCAGCACCGTGGGCGCCATCCAGTAGCCTGGCCCTGATGGTGCGCTACCTTTGAATGCGACTGGTTCATCCAGATATGACTCCACGACATCAAACTGTTTCTTTGAAATCAATGGACCCATCTGCGCGGTGGCAAGATTTGGATCCTCCACACGAAAACTCTTGACAGCAACCTCAAAGTGCTCCATGAATCGATCAAAGGCCGATCTCTGGACAAGGATGCGTGAGCGCGCACAGCAGTCCTGACCGGCATTATCAAAGACAGCCCCTGGTGCTCCTGCCGCCGCCTTTTCAATATCTGCATCGGCAAAGATGATATTCGAACTCTTACCTCCGAGCTCTAAGGTCAGACGTTTCATCTGATCTGCACAGCCAACCATGATCTGTTTTCCAACTGAAGTTGATCCTGTGAAGACGACCTTGCGCACGAGTGGATGTGTCACGAAGCGATTGCCAACCACACTGCCTTTACCGGGGAGCACATTAAAAACACCCTGGGGAATTCCAGCGATGAGAGCCAGCTCGCCCAGACGTATTGCCGTCAGCGGTGTGTACTCTGCAGGCTTCAATACAACCGTGTTTCCAGCGGCAAGAGCCGGTGCAAAGCCCCAACTAGCAATCGGCATAGGAAAGTTCCATGGAACGATGACACCAACAACTCCGAGTGGCTCTTTGAAGGTCACATCAACTCCACCGGCAACTGGAATCTGACGACCAAATAAGCGCTCAGGAGCGGCGGCGTAGTACATCAGAGTGTTGGCAACGTTATCGGCCTCCCACAGTGCATTACCGCGTGTATGACCAGAGTTAGTAATCTCTAACTGGGCTAACTCTTCGCGGTGATCACTGACGACCTGTGAGAAACTGCGCAGCAACCTAGCGCGCTCACCAGGTGCAACATGGCGCCAGGTATCAAAGGCTTGTGCCGCCTTGGCGATCACATCATCGGTCCCCGCCAGATCCAAGTGGGCAACGTTCGTAACGATCTGCTCGGTGGCAGGGTTGATCACATCATATGAAGTAGACATGTGGGATTTAAAACCTTTCGAAGTTACGGAATAGTTCCCAATCGGTGATTGCCTTGCCATATGCGGCGATTTCAATCTTAGCCATATTTGTATAATGGGCCTGCACCTCTGCGCCAAAACTCTCTTTTACCCAGGCACTGTTCTCCCATAATTCAAGAGCCTCTGACATCGAGGATGGGATACGTACAGAGTCTGATTCATATGCATTTCCAAGAAAGGCAGGCTCAAGGGCCATCTTTTTGTTTATTCCATCAAGACCAGCGGCGATGATTCCTGCAACTGCCAAGTAAGGATTGACATCTCCACCTGCAACACGGTTCTCAAGGCGCAGCGATGGACCATGTCCCACCAAGCGAAGGGCACACGTGCGATTATCGCGCCCCCAGCGAATAGCAGTAGGTGCAAAAGAGCCAGGGACATAACGCTTGTATGAGTTGATATTCGGTGCAAACAAAAGTGTGAGCTCGCGCAAGTGGGCGATCTGACCGGCAATGAATTGACGACCCAGATCGCTCATACCCTGCTCTTTATCGCCCTCATCGACCATCACCATGGATCCATCCTTACCTCGGAAGGAGAGATGAATGTGCGAAGAGTTTCCCTCTCGCTCATTTGGTTTGGCCATGAATGTGAGGGCATATCCCTCTTGTGATGCAATCTCTTTCGCCCCATTTTTGTAGATAACGTGATTGTCACAGTTGGACAGGGCATCGGAGTATTTGAAGGCGATCTCATGCTGGCCAAAGTTGCACTCACCTTTGACCGATTCAACGATCATCCCAGCTGCAGCCATTGAGAGACGAATTCGACGCAGCAGAGGCTCAATCCGCGATCCCCCGAGTATCGAATAATCCACGTTGTATTGATTGACGGGAATCAAATTCTTATATCCCTTATCCCAAGCCTGCTCATACGTATCTTTATAGACGACGAACTCAAGCTCGGTACCACACATCGCCTCCATACCGGCATCATTAAGTGCCTTCACTTGCTTGCGCAGAATTTGGCGGGGAGAGGCAACGACATCACTGTGATCAAGCCAGGCAACGTCGGCTAAAACCAAGGCCGCTCCTGGCTGCCAATCGATAAGACGTAGGGTGCTCATATCCGGCACTAAGGCAAAGTCGCTATAACCGCGCTCCCATGAGGACATCTCATAACCAGCGACTGTGTTCATATCCACATCGACGGCCAGAAGATAGTTACAGCCCTCAGTCCCATGTTTAAGGACCTCATCTAAGAAGAACTGGCCATGGATGCGCTTACCGGTTAATCGACCCTGCATATCGGTCATGGCGACTACGACTGTATCTATCGAACCATCTGCCACTGCGGCTTTTAGTGCATCTAGTGACAGCGAGCTCATAGGGAGATGCTACCTACTATCTTAAATTAAATCCAGAAAGAGAAAACCCCTGGCACTTTCGCACCAGGGGTTTTTGCGAACTATTTCTCAGTTATGAGTTGATATTGCTACGTGATCCAGTGAACCACTTCTTGGCCGAGAGTGTCCACCATAACCCTAGGATGATGAGTGCTCCACCAGTGATCAATGGTGCGTAATTGACGGCGGTCCAGGTAAAGTCTTTGTTTCCTGGAGTTCCAAGTGGTGAGAATGGAAGGATGAAGTAGACAGAGATAATCGCAATTTCAGTAACTGCAATAACATTCATCCACTTGTACTTTGATCCCAATGTCCATGGACCTGGCTTGAAGGAGCTACCAGCTTTAAGACGTAGATAAATTGGAATAAGGAATGCAAGATAGAGGGAGATTACACAGACCGATACCACTGCATAAAATGCAGTAGGCGCACCTGTAGGGCTTTTCCACAAAGCTGGAAGAGTCATGACTACTCCGGCAACTGCCGATGCCAATACTGCATTGACAGGAACTTTATGCATGTTGACCTTCTTCCAGAGATTACCTCCAGGAACGGCACCGTCTCGCGAGAATGCAAACATCATACGTGAGCATGAGGTCAAGCAGGCGGTAACGCAGAAGATCTGACCTGCCACGGTAATAAGCATGACCGTCTTGAAAGCGATACCTCCACCAAGAGCGGTATAAAGGATTGCAATGACAGATCCGCCACCATAGGGGTTTACTGCCGGGTCAAATGAGCTGATTACATCTACCTTTGTCGCTGCAAATAGGAATGCCATCAACAAGATGTAACCACCAATGGCAGAGTAGAAGATAGATTTCCAAATGCCTTTAGCGGCATTTATTTCTGCCCCCTTTGTCTCCTCGGAGAGATGAGCCGATGCATCAAAGCCAGTAATGGTGTACTGAGTGAGTAAGAACCCAAGAGGCAGGACATAGAGCCAGTACGAATTATCACCAAAACCTGAGCTATTGATTCTCGTCGTATACATCCACGAAAGAGTCTGATGATCACTTGGAACAATAAGCAGAATTCCAACCACGAGAGCGGCACCAAAGACGTGCCACCAGACTGATATATTGTTGAAGAGGGCTAGCAGCGGACCGCTATAGATGTTGATGAGTGTGACAACGAGAATAATGGCCACAAAGAGAAAGAACTGCTGCTTGATGTAGTCTCCGCTGAGGAAATCAGTTGCATAGCTCGGGAACTGGGCGCCAAGGAGAACATTCATGAAGCTCGCTGCGCCGTAACCTACTGAGGCGGTGACCGAGACCAGTCCGATGAGATTGAGCCAACCGGTGAAGAATCCTGCCTTTGGGCCACCGAGGGCAGAGGCCCACCAGTAGATTCCGCCCGAAGTCGGGTAGGCAGATGCCAGCTCTGACATACAGAAGCCGATAATCAAAATAAAGAGTGAGATGAGTGGCCAGCCGATTGAGATAGCCACTGGGCCGCCGTTATTCCACGCCTGAGCAAAGGTTGTGAAGCAACCTGCCAGGATCGAGATGATTGAGAACGATATAGCGAAGTTAGAAAAACCAGACCAGGAACGATTTAACTCCTGCTTATATCCAAGTTCAGCTAATCTTTTTTCATCATTGTTTGTAATTGCCAAGATGTGCTCCTCCTTGAACCTTCGGGGTATAGCATTTCTACCCCAAGTGTGACTCAAACGAAAGGCTTTTTCTCAAAAATGTGCCGATTGATGGGCTACGTGTCGCCGAGAAGGACCTCTTTTCCCCTCCTCGTCGGGGATGAATTTAGGGACTTTGTATCTCTCTCCTCGGTTCACTGTGATGGCTGGGGTATGTCAACCCTGGATCAAAATGGGCAGAACATTCTCTTAGAGAAACGGGTTGAGGCCGCAGCGCAGAGCGCTAGCTTTGACTCGACGCTGGCTAATAACCTAGCCGATGGTGCTCTGCTTCATCTGCGTTGGGCGACCAAGGGTTTATCGGTAAGTGAGAACAATACGCATCCATTCACCTACGGTGAGTATTCCTTCATCCATAACGGCTCGATCCTTCCTCCCGATTCTTTTACTACATTCATCGCTCCAAAATTTGTATCTCTGATTGTTGGAGAGACCGATAGTGAGCGCTACTTTTATTTAGTATTGACTGAGGTAGAAAAACTTGGGTTAGTCGCTGGTATAAAGAGCGCCTTAGCAATTATCAAAAATCACGGGCAGACTACTAGCTTGAACTGCATGCTCATGAATCGCGATCACTTCATCACCGTGAGCGAACACAACTCAGCCCGTAAACCAGAGTGGGCCTCTGATGATTATTATGAGATCAAATACTTACCTACTGCGCAGGGTGTCCTATTTGCATCGAGTGGTTGGAACCAACCGGGTTGGAAGAGCCTTGATAATCACAGTCTAGCCGTAGTCAACCGATCAACTTTTGAGATTGAAGTCTTCCCGCTCTGATTAAGGCTCTACGATAGGGACATGGATCGCACCTACAGCGTTGAAACCTACGGCTGTCAGATGAATGTTCACGACTCCGAACGTATTTCAGGTCTGCTCGATGAGGCTGGGTT
>JABMMN010000071.1 GCA_013205535.1 Candidatus Planktophila sp. | reverse complement strand
GTGCAGAGCAAAGTTGTATCGGGCCTCATCAGTGCTGGGCATGCCAGAGCACTACTGGGGCTAAGTGATGCACAACGTATCGAGAGCTTGGCCGCGCGTATCATCTCCGAGGGGCTTAGCGTGCGCGCAGTTGAAGAGATCATCGCAAAGGATGCACCTAAGAGTAAGAAGAGAAAACTTACGACGGTACGATCTAGCATCGTTGAGTTCGATGAGATTGCAGAGCGCATCGGCGACGCTCTTGATACTCGGGTGACGATTCAAGGCAGTGTCCACAAAGGGATGATCGTTGTTGAATTTGCCGGAGCCGAAGATTTAAAGAGGATTACAAAAACTATCGAGGGTTAAGAGATCTGTTTGCCGCCGCGCAGAGACATCTCACTCTTAATAACCCCACCTAGAGACTTCACGCCATCACGGATTCGCTCAGGGGTTGGAAAGCAGTACGACAGGCGCAGCGACCACGAGCCAAAACCATCGGCAAAAAAAGCAGTTCCTGGCACATATGCAACTTTGGCAACGATCGCCTTTGGCATCAATGCAGTTGTATCGATCTCAGGTGGCAGGGTGACCCACACGTAAAATCCGCCACTGGGCTTGGTCCACTTGGCAACGGCTGGAAAGTGCTCATCGAGTGATTCAAGCATTGCATCACGACGGAGTTTGTATAAATCACAGAACGAGGCGATCTGATCACGCCAAGGCTGCTCGGCTAAGTAGCTAGAGATGGCAAGCTGTGCAAAGTTTGATGGACACAGGATCGATGACTCACTTGCGATGATGAGTTTTTCCTTCAAAGATGAGGGCACTAAGGCCCAACCGATTCGTAGACCGGGCGCGATGGTCTTGGAGAAGGTTCCAAGGTAGATGACATTCTCAGAATCCTGCGCGCGCATCGCATTCGGTGATGGCTCATCAAAGCCGAGAAGACCGTATGGATTATCTTCAACGACGAATATCCCACTTTCGCGACAGATATTTAAAATCTCAGTGCGTCGCTCGGCGGGAAGCAAAACCCCTGAGGGATTTTGATAATTTGGGATCAGGTATAGAAATTTGATTGTGCGCCCAGCTCCACGAAGAGCTGCGATCGCATCGCGAAGACCCTGTGGGACTAGACCAAAGTCATCTGTCTCTACATGTGCAACCGAAGCCTCATATTGTTGAAAGGTGCCCAACGCTCCAACATAGGAGGGCGCCTCAACGAGGACGACATCGCCTGGATCGATAAATATTCGAGAGATCAGATCCAGGGCCTGCTGAGAACCTGTTGTCACTAAGACATCATCGGGATTGGCGCGGATGCCCTCTAGCGCCATCACATCACAGATCTGGTCGCGAAGCTTCGGGTGGCCCTGTCCGCTTCCATACTGCAGCGCCTCTGCGCCATTAGTAAGGACCAGTTTTTGAACTACATCGGCCATCATGGACATTGGAAAGGCTGAGAGGTTGGGCATTCCGCCGGCTAAAGAGACGATCTCTGGGCGGGAGGCGACGGCAAAGAGCGAGCGAATCTCACTTGGCTTCATGTGAGCGGCCCGGTTTGCAAAGCGCTCCTCTAAATTTTGAGGCGCACCCGTTGCAAAGCGATTTGTAATCTCAGACATGAGCCAAGTCTGCCATAGAGCAAGGGGGCATGCCCGCTATTTATCTGCGAAGACCAGCTTTGCGCAGATCGGCAATACGCAATGTCCCCGTCTTTGCATCATCCTCGGCCGCTAAATAAAGTCGTTGGATAGCTATCACCAACGCCTCTGCAACCACATCACGAAAATCAGCACGAGATAGCCTCTCCATATCACCAGAATTACTGTGATAGCCCACATCTATCTGAACTGCAGGAGCCTTGGTCAAACGCAAAAGATCCCAGGCCATCGCATGTGTCCTACAGTTCGTCAAATCTGTGCGCGCACAGATCTCTCGCTGGACTAGCGATGCGAATCGCTCGCCAACAATCGAATGGATTCCATGGGAGTCGCTGCCATAGAAATATGTGGCCGCTCCATGGGCTCTCTCATTTTTATAATCATCACAGTCAAGTGAGATCATCAGATCCGCCTGACTTTGATTGGTGAATGCAATGCGCTCACTCTCACTCGGATTATTCGCTGCGCCACGAGTAAGAAAGACGGATGCACCAAGTGCAAGCAAGCGTCCTTCAGTACGGAGTGCGACATCGTAAATAAGTGAGTCATCTCCTGTTGGATTTAAGACGATAACTTTATTTGCAAGAGCCGGGCCTCTATTTCTCTGCGTCGCACTCTCTCGTAGAAGAGAGGGAGCACCACCTGAGACGATTCGAGTCAAACGTAGGAGTGCGATGATAGTTGCGGGTCCACATTTGCCATCTACGGTTATGCCAACAGATTGCTGAAACTCTTTCACCGCCGCTGCAGATCGGACTCCATATATTCCATCGACGCGACCACAATCAAAACCCATCTCGGTCAATCTAGATTGCAATGCAGCGACATCATCTCCACGCATAAGTGGATACTCCTGCACACTAAGAGAGCGATCCCCGAGTTTCCATTTGGCCTCTTCAAGTGCGCGAGCAGTGACGGCATCGATTACACCTGTGACATTCAAACCACGTCCCTGTTGGAAGGAGCGGATCTGCGCTTCATTAAGATCTGGCATCGAAAGTTTTCTGGTGAAGAGTTAAGCGATAAAACTTTCGAGCTCTTTGAGCATTGCAGGCTTTGGTCTGGCTCCAACGATCTGCTTGACAACCTCACCATTGACAAAGACATACATGGCTGGAATCGATGTGATGCCATATTTGATGGCGATCACAGATTCATCGTCGGTATTGAGTTTTACGATCTTTAACTTGTCGCCATGCTCATTTGAGATCTCTTCAAGAATCGGTCCAACGGCCCTACATGGTCCACACCACTCAGCCCAGAAATCGACTAAAACAGGGGTGCTGCTCTGTAATACCTGTGCATCAAATGTTGCCGTGGTGACATTTGTCGTGGCCATGGGTGATCTCCGGTTCTCTATATGTAGTGAGTGAACTTTAGTGGTGGGCCAAAAACTTTTCTGCATCGAGGGCTGCCTGACAGCCCGAGCCAGCCGCGGTAATAGCCTGGCGGTAGGTGTGGTCTACAAGATCACCACAGGCGAATACTCCCGAGATGTTTGTACGGGTGGAGCGGCCTTCTACTTCGACATAGCCCTCACTATTGAGAGTTATCTGCGTAGCGATCAACTCACTTCGTGGGATGTGCCCGATGGCGACAAAGAGAGCGGCAAAGGAGCGCTCGCTCTGGGAGCCATCAATGGTGTTACGAAGTTTGAGTCCAGTCACCTTCGCCTCACCAAGAACATCTATCACCTCGTTATTCCACATAAACTCAATCTTAGGATTTGCCGCAGCGCGATCGGCCATGATCTTTGATGCGCGTAATGAATCGCGGCGATGAATCAAAACGACCTTGCTTGCAAACTTGGTGAGAAACATCGCCTCTTCCACTGCCGAGTCTCCCCCGCCAACTACAGCGATCTCTTGATCGCGAAAGAAGAATCCATCGCATGTTGCACACCATGAGACACCATGACCAGAGAGGCGTTTCTCATTGACCAGACCAATCTCGCGATAGGCCGAACCCATAGCAAGGATGATGCTTCTTGCCTTCACGGTATTACCTGAGCCATCTACCAAAGTTTTAATCTCACCAGATAAATCCATCTTTACAATATCGTCAGTGATCAACTCAGTGCCGAAGCGTTTGGCTTGCTTGCGCATAGAGTCCATGAGATCAGGACCCATCACACCATCAATAAAGCCAGGAAAGTTTTCAACCTCAGTTGTATTCATAAGTGCCCCACCTGCAGTGACTGAGCCCTCGTAGATAATCGGATTTAGTTGGGCACGTGATGCATAAATCGCTGCCGTGTAACCAGCTGGACCAGAGCCGACAATCACTACATCTCTGATCTCACTCACACTCACTCCTTAGGAACATCTTCAGCCCCCACTTTATTCCGCATCCTTTGATGGGCGCACCACCGAATCACGCAGGTGGCGGATCATTGAGATCTCTTGCACGCCAGCGGCCTTACCTGCTATCAAATAGCCAAAGAATGCGCTTAACATCACAATTCCTAACTCACCGGCCCGTGCTAGTGGTGAGAGCTCAACACCTATCCACGTTAAGTACTCGGTGAGAGCAAAGAGAGGGGCCATTACTGCAATCGCGGCCCCCAATAGACGCAGATGCTGGCCTAAAAACTCTCTCACTTTTATTGTGCCAGTATGTTTTTTGAGTAGACCAAGCGTAATAAATAAGCCCACAAGGTAGCTCACCGAAAAGGCCACACCAAGACCGATCGTCACCCATTGGTTCTGAAGAAGGTTGAGAAATAAGTAAGAAAGGCCAACAGAGATGAGATTAATGATAAATATAGAGATCACCTGGGTACGGGTATCTTCAAAGGCGTTGAAGCCACGGATCAAGATCAAGTTGATAGAAAACGCTACAAGCCCAAAACTTAGTGCAGCTAGAACAAATCCAATATAGCGAGAATCTTGGATTGGGATCCCTATGAAAATAACCTCTGTGATCAAGGGACCAAAGAATAAAAATGCAACAGCACTTGGAATAGTGATAACCCCTACCAACTTAATTGCACGGATTAATTGCTCCTTTACCTCATTACGATCTCCAGCAAGGGCCAGCCGAGAGATATGTGGCAGGATCGCAGTGATAATCGAGATGGTCACGATTGAGTACGGCAATAACATGACGTAGTAGGCGTATGTATATGGGGTGTAGCCAACACCTCGGGTAATACCATCTTGGGCACTGCGTACCGCTGCACTTGTAGCAACGTTTACAGTGACTAGATAACCTAGCTGTGAAATCAATACATAGAGCAGAGTCCAACCAGCTAATCCAAATGATTTACCTAGTCCGGCTAAGCCCCACTGTGGACGAATT
>JABMMN010000015.1 GCA_013205535.1 Candidatus Planktophila sp. | reverse complement strand
TACATATAGTGTGAACTATAAAGCATTACAGGAGGGTTTGCCTGCTCAGTAGGCAAACATCAGATGAACGGCGTGTCGCCGGCGAGCTCACCTACCTACGTGGAACCCGAAGTCTGGCCCCGGCTGTGATGTCATAGCCCGAGAGATTGTTGGCCTCACGGATCGCCTCAACCATCGCCTGCACATCACCATCACTATAGGCACTGGCAACTGACCACAAGGTGGCCCCTGCTGGAACAACGACGGTTGTATAGGACATGGCGGCAACGACCTGATCCCCTGCCCCTGATGTGGCCGCGGCCCCTGCCACTAGGACGATGGCAAGAGAGAGGACCACAAGGGTGCGAGTAAGGCGAGCGCTGCGAGTCAACCCGAGGGATGGGCTGATCGGGGCGAAAAAGCCTTGATTTATACTGCCTTTAACACCAGGTGCATTGATTGCGAAAGTACTCATGATCTTTCATCTCCTGGATTCCTGCGGATTACTCCGCAAGAACCTTTGGGCTAAACCTCGGGGAAGGTATCCGAACACGTGTTCGAATAGGACAAGTAAACACCCCACCACTGACAAATAGCAAGTTATTTTCGAACAGGTGTTTGAATTTTCGGTAAATATCTGTCACCATAGCGCTATGACAATAGAGAGCACCCAGAGCCCATCGGCGCCCGGCCTGAGCCAGCGCCAGTCCGAGATCCTAAGCGTTATCCAGTCCTCTATGGCCGAGCATGGCTATGCCCCCTCGATGCGTGAGATCGGTGCCGCCGTTGGCCTGACCAGCACGGCATCGGTGAAGTATCAGCTAGAGATCCTCGAGGCCAAGGGCTTCATCCGCCGCGATGAGAGCAAGGGCCGGGCCCTTGAGCTCACCCCCGATGAGCATGGCGCCCCCGTGGATAAGACGCGTTTGATTCCATTGGTCGGTCGCATCGCCGCGGGTGGGCCGATTACCGCCGAGCAAGAGGTGCAAGAGAACTTCCCTCTACCTGAATCGATCGTGGGTAGCGGAGATTTATTTATGCTTCAAGTCGTCGGTGAATCCATGATCGATGCAGCTATCTGCGACGGTGATTACGTTGTCATTCGCGCGCAGAAGGATTGCAATAACGGCGAGATCGTTGCCGCGATGATCGATGGCGAGGCAACGGTGAAGACCTTCTCACGCAAGGGTGGTCACATCTGGCTTCTGCCAGCAAATGAAAACTTCGCACCTATCGATGGTGATGCCTGCGAGATCCTCGGAAAAGTTACAGCCGTTCTTCGCTCAGTTCGCTAAATCTTCTAGAGTGAGCCCGTGCCAAAAGATTCATCGCGCGAGGCCTACTTCCCCGCTATCGAAAAGCGCTACGGGGAAAAGATGGCCTACTGGTTCAAGGTCATGGCAAAACTTGAAGGCCGAAAGTACCCAGAACTGATCGCACATTTAAAAGAGAGCTACGGATTTTCCCAGGCCCATGCGAACGCTCTTGTTATGTACTCGCGCGGCTCAGAGTCCTCCAAGCGATTTGAGACTCCAACGCAGTTCTATTCAACTATCACACCCCAGCAAGCAAAAACTATGCGAGGGATCTTCAAGGCGATTACCACCAAATTCCCTCAGTTAGAGCTTGTAATCGCTTGGAACCAGCCCATGGTAAAACTAGATAAGCACTACATCTTTGGAGCTAGCGCCTCCTCACAACATATTTTGATTGCCCCATGGGATCAAAAGGTTTTCAAGGATTTTGCTCCAAAGTTCATTCAGGGCAAGGCTTTGAAGAAAACAATTCAGCTGCCCAATGACTGGGCGGTCGATGCTCAATTAATTCAAGCGCTCATCAAAGCCAGTCTGGCTAATCTAAAGTAATTATTTTTCGTTTAGCCATCTGAAAAATAATTAAGTGATGGGAGCCTGCCGCCGGGTAATAATCACGCGAGCTTGATCGCCGTAGTGCACACTGCCTGGCTCATAGACATCGATACGCATGATCTCTGGTGTGTCGATCGCACCGAGTGCAACTAAAGACTCTAGTTCGCCGGCAAAGCCCTTGCTCTCAAAGTGCTCGTTGTTTACCCCCACAACTAACCAGCCACCATCTGCAAGAAGGGGTAGTAAGTTGCGCAAACACTCTGGACCTAGATGTCCATGAGTAAATGTGCCCGAAGAAAAGAGCGCCTCATATGGCGCGTTTTCATTGCGAACTTCCCTCGTTAAATCCCGCTCATAGAGTGCGCGATAGACAAGGGCGTTATCTGCGCGCACCTTGAGCTTGGCCTGGGCCAACATCTGCGGGGATATATCCATGCCATCGATGACAAGCCCAGTCCGCAGGTGCGAGAGATACATCCCTGTCAGGCCAGTACCGGTGCCGATATCTAATACGCGATTAACTGATGGGACCACATCATTGAAGACCTGCGCGATCGCTTTGGGATATCGATACTGCTTGGCATCGACAAAAGATGACTCATAAGTAGCGGCCCACTTTGCATATAAGCGCTTGTTATCTTCAGGCGTCTTTACTGAGTAGGCCTCATCTAGTCCTAATGCCTCATCACTCATCACACCACTCTAAATGCCAAGGCTTTTTACGGCAATTAAATCTACCTACTTAAGCAGGATGATCTCGCCCTTTTCCTCCAGAGACTGATATACCGTCAAAGCCAGTCTTGCCGGCCCCTGCTGAACTGCGCCATCAAATCCACTAAAGACCGATCCATGGCAGTCGCATCCAAGATTGGCTCCATTTAACTCGACAACACATCCTGCATGGGTGCAGATACTGCTCATTACTCTTATTTGTCCGTTGAAGCGGCTGATTGCAAACTTTTGATTGCGTCCATTATTGTCTTTGGCATCAATGAGCTTCACCGCGCCCTCAAGGATCTGTGAGGACTGCGCAATCACAACACCCTTGGACAGTGGCGCAGTGCTGGCAGTCGGTGTTGCACTGGCAGTCGGTGTTGCACTGGCAGTCGGTGTTGCACTGGCAGTCGGTGTTGCACTGGCAGTCGGTGTTGCACTGGCAGTGGGTATTGCACTGGCAGTGGGTATTGCACTGGCAGTTGCGACTGCGACCTTTGCTCCCTGCTTCCAGACCAACTTTCCCTTGGACTTAACGACCGTGTAGGTGTAGCCGCGCCAGATGATCTTCTGACCCACTTTTCTCGCCTTCAAAGTCGGCCCCGCTGCAACTGCCAGAGAGGGAAAGAGGGCAAAGACAAATGAGAGGCCTATAAGACCCGTCATCTCTCTGCGACGGACCACACTGTGCAGCCATGAACTCATGGGAAAACTGTATTGGCTCACTCCTGAAAATTCCCTGTGGAATCCCCGTGAAGTTTTTAGAGGCTCTCATCACTTGTGCGTAGCCCAGAGTTCATCTGACATTAAATCGCAGATGAGCCCTGGCCAGGGATATAGCGGGGACTATGTAGGTGCTTCCCCGCATCGTTTCGATCGATAGAAGGGAAGTTGCCATGCCGTTGTTTGAAGATTTTCCAACATGTTATCTCTGCAGGTCAATTGATCTAGAAATCGTCCATAATGATGATTTTGGCCCGATGACCACATGTAGCGTGTGTGGCTATTCCTGGGTCGCACAGTACAAAGATCTCACCCCACAAATCTCCATCACCAAAGCCTCTTAGGCACTCAAGAAGCCTTCACCGCCACCCGCCCATCGAACTCATTACGGGCCGGATTCATACACCCGGCTTCAAATATCGCAGCGAACAGCTTGCGCTTAGGCTTTGGCCATGTCTTCAAAGGCAAAGATAAAGAACGGCTTTGCGCCTAAGCTCTGCGTGCGCTGTGGCCTTGATTTTGAGTGGCGAAAGAAATGGGCAAAAAACTGGGATGAAGTCAAGTACTGCAGCGAGCGCTGCCGGGAGAACAAATGAAGCGCATCATCTATATCCCCTTTGATCATCTACACCGCAAGTTCGGCGCACTCAAAGATGCCGATCCAAAGAAGGATGTGATCGCCTTCGTCCAGAGCGCCCGAATGAGCACAGGTCGCAACTGGCACAAAGAGCGGCTCTTCTTTCTCATCTCAAGTGCCCGTCACTTTGCAAAGAGCCTTGAGGATGAGGGATTCACCGTTGAGTATCTCAAAGCGGCAACGACCATCGATGGACTCAACACCATCTCTAAAAAGCATAAACAACTGCCTATCATCTGCGCCGAGCCATCATCATTTAGACAGTTCGATGCGTTGAAAAAACATGGGGTTAGCTTTGTCGATAACGACTTCTTCCTAACCCCAAGGCCACTTTTTACCCAGTGGGCAGGTGGACAAAAGAGCTTCCTGATGGAGAGTTTCTATCGGGCGCAACGTGTGCGTCTTGGAATCCTGGTTGAGGCCGGTAAGCCAACGGGTGGTGCCTGGAACTTTGATAAAGAGAACCGGCTGCCCCCGCCAAAGAAATATGTGGGTCCCAAATACCTTGAGCACACACGCGATGAGATCGACAAGGAAGTAGCCAAAGAGCTCGGTCATAATCCAACAAAGAACTGGGGCACGACCCGCAAAGCGGCTCTGGCGCAGATGAAGAACTTCTTTGACAATCACTTTGGCGAGTTTGGCCCCCTTGAAGATGCGATGACGACCGATAACTGGGCGCTGCATCATTCACTGCTCTCGCCCTACATCAATAACAATCTGCTGCATCCATCCGAGGTTGTAAGCGCGGCCGGCAAAGCCTTTGCAAAGGGTGATGTCCCCATCGAATCCGCCGAGGGCTTCATCCGCCAACTCATCGGATGGCGCGAATATGTCAACGGTATGTACTGGTTCTTAGGCCCTGACTATCGCGATAACAACCAACTCAAGGCGACACGAGCCCTTCTGCCACTATTTTCAGATCCCAGCAAGACACAGATGAACTGCATCAAGGCGACGGTTACCGATATCAATGAGCGCGCATGGGTGCACCACATCCCACGCCTGATGCTTCTCTCTAACCTGGCACTCATCACTGGCACCAATCCCCAGGCATTCCTGGATTGGATGCGTGAAGTATTCATCGATGCATCTGAATGGGTCATGGTTCCCAACATCATCGGTATGGGTGTTCACGCCGATGGCGGACAGATGATGACAAAGCCCTATGCAGCAGGTGGCGCATACATCTCTCGTATGTCGAACTACTGCAAGGGCTGTTCCTACAACCCCAAACTCCGTGTCGGTGAAACGGCCTGTCCCTTCACTACTCTCTACTGGGATTTTCTCGATCGCCACAAAGAGGCCTTTGCCAAGAACCACCGCATGAGCCAAACGCTATTTGGTCTCAAACGCCTATCAGATCTGCCTGAGTTGAAAGAGCGTGCACAAGATGTTCTCAAAGGCTTAGACAAGGGATTGATTTAACTCAGCCGATATCGACTTTGGTGACTACGCTCTT
>JABMMN010000002.1 GCA_013205535.1 Candidatus Planktophila sp. | reverse complement strand
TGGGGTGCTCCGGGTGAAGACCAGGTCGATAGCAACACTGCCATCGATAAGCGTGGATCACTCACATCCATGGTGCTTCGGCATACATTTTTGAGTGCTCCCATAACTGGGAAGGAATACACAGCACATGTCATCATTTTCACTCGAGGAAGCGGGATTCGAAACCCGTCAGATTCACACTGGGCAGATTGCAGATCCAACGACTGGGGCGTGTGCACTACCGCTCTATCAAACCACTGCCTATCAATTCCGTGACACAAAGCATGCTGCAGATCTATTTGGGTTAGCAGAGCTTGGCAATATCTACACACGTATCATGAATCCAACTCAGGACGTTGTTGAGAAGCGAATAGCATCTCTTGAAGGTGGCGTTGCCGCGCTCCTACTCTCATCAGGATCGGCGGCGACGACATTTGCAGTCTTGGCCGTTGCAACCGCAGGCGATCACATCGTCTCTTCCAAGTATCTCTACGGTGGTACTTATAACCTCTTTCACTACACCTTGCCTTCATTTGGTGTTGAGGTCACATTCGTCGAGAACCCGAATGATCCAGCGGAGTGGGCCAAGGCCGTGCGTCCTAACACTAAAGCATTCTTTGGTGAGACGATTTCAAATCCCAATAACGATATCTTGGATATTGCAGCTGTTGCCAAGGTTGCACACGAGAACCATGTACCACTCATCGTAGATAACACTGTTGCTACGCCATATCTGATCAAGCCAATTGAGTTCGGCGCAGATGTTGTCGTGCATTCGGCGACTAAGTTTCTCTCAGGACATGGCAATGCCGTAGTCGGAGCGATCATAGATTCGGGCAACTTTGATTACGCCCGATATCCAGAGAAGTTCACTAGCTTTAATACTCCCGACCCCTCCTATCATGGCCTGGTCTATGCCCAAGCCCTCGGAGTCGGTAGCGCCTTCGGAGCTAACTTGGCTTACATCTTCAAGATTCGCCTGACTCTGCTTCGTGATATTGGTGCATGTGTTTCACCATTTAATGCATGGCTACTTGCCCAAGGTCTTGAGACGTTGACCCTTCGTATGAGGGCGCATGTGGAGAATGCCAAGGTCATAGCAACATGGCTTGAGGCACATCCGCAGGTTGAAAAGGTGCATTACTCATCCCTGCCAAGCTCGCCCTACAACAGCTTGGCGCAAAAATATACTCCGAAGGGCGCAAGTGCCGTCTTCTCCTTTGAAATCAAGGGTGGCATCGAGGCTGGCCGTAAGTTTGTTGAGGCTCTGACTTTGCACTCACATGTTGCAAATATCGGTGACGTGCGATCTCTAGTGATTCATCCAGCCTCCACAACACACTCACAGTTATCGCCAGATGAGCTATTAAATACAGGCATCACACCTGGATTGATCCGGCTATCTGTTGGCCTTGAGGATATCGAGGACATCAAGGCCGATCTTGCGGATGGGTTTGCAGCAGCCAAGTAATGATTGCGACACAGGAGTTGGTCACTGGTGCATGGCTAGAAACCCATGCACCTGGTGATCGCCTCTTCGTAAATATTGGTGACTTAGCCCTAGAAAGCGGCGAGAGCCTAAAGAACATAACGATCGCCTATCAAAGCTGGGGATCGTTAAATGATAAGGGCGATAACGCCATCTTGGTCAACCATGCATTAACGGGTTGGGCCGATATCAATGGATGGTGGCCATCGATGGTGGGACCGGGTCTGCCCTTTGATAGCGATAAGTACTTCGTTCTCTGTCCAAATGTGATCGGCGGATGTCAGGGCTCTACGGGCCCGGCATCCCTTGCTCCCGATGGAGTGCGCTATGGCTCGCGTTTTCCATCTCTAACTATCAGGGATATGGTCGCAGCCGAGGTCGCCTTTAGTGATCTGCTGGGAATAAAAAAATATCGACTTGCAGTAGGTCCATCTCTGGGCGGGATGCGCTCTTTGGAGTGGGCCGTGCAGCTTCCGGATCGAGTCGGTGCGATCTGCACCATTGGCTCAACGGCAGTTGCAACGGGAGATCAGATAGGCACGAGTTCGATTCAAATCCGTGCCATCAAGGCAGATCCCTACTTTCATGGCGGAGATTATTACGACAAGCCATTGGGTCCGACCGAGGGTATGGGTATCGCCAGACGCATCGCTCATCTGACGTATCGCACCGAGGCCGAGATGGATGTGCGCTTTGGCCGCGAGCTTCAGGGGGATGAGACAGGTCGCTATGCCATCGAGTCGTACTTGGATCATCAGGCGCACAAACTCTCACATCGCTTTGATGCCAATACCTATATCGCCCTGAGCGAGGCGATGAGCAGCCACGATCTTGGGCGCGGGCGTGGGGGAGTCGCAGCGGCTCTTGCGGGCATACAGATCCCCGTTGTTGCCGTGGCTATCGATAGTGATCGATTATTTCCTGTGCGCCTGCAGGCTGAGATTGCCGAGTTGGCCCCATTTGCCGCACCATTAATCACGATCTCATCACCTTTTGGCCACGATGGCTTCCTCGTTGAGGTTGAGTTAGTGGGAGATGTGATCAGATCCGCGCTCGCGATGGCCTGAACCTCTAAAAACGGGGTGTTCGATGTGCAATTTGGCCTGTGGATAAATTATAATATACCCATCGCTTCAGCGCCTCGCTGATAAAACCAAAGGAACATTGTGGCTGTATTTAGTGCGCTCAAAAACAAGGCAAAGAATAAGAACGATAAGAAAAAATCCGTTCCTACCAAGAAGTCAGCGCTAAAGAAACCGGCAGCAAAAAAAGCCGTTGTGAAAAAAGCGGTAGCGGCAAAGAAGCCGGCCAAGATAGAGCTGAAAGTAGTTCTGAGTGCAAAAGATGTGCAGGCGATCGTCGATGCCAAACAGGCAGTATCTCGTAACAATGAGATTGTGCTCGAACTCGAGCGACGTGGGGTCACATCAATCAATCGCATCCCAAAAAAGATTGATAAAGAGTTAGTAGATGAGGCTCGCGCACTAGCCCTTGAGATCCCATTGCTTACTGAGAAACTTCGTAAAGCTGGACTTGGAAAGCCTTCGCGCATATTGAAAAAAGCCGAGTACGCCTTGATTGAGACGAAGGTAGCAGTAGAGAAGATCAAGACTGGTAAGGCAGCGGTAGTCACCATTGATGGTGAGGAAGTTGAGCTCGAGGAGGTTGAGCTCGAGGATGTTGAGACCCTTATCGCCGAGGCGGTCGAACTAGTCGATGCTGAAGATAAGGTCCGTGTCGTCACACTCTCTGATGAATCCAGCAAGGCCGAAGGCTCCTTCACATTGGCAGATTTTGATTCCGAAGATGAGGAAGAGGATAAGAACGAGCGTGAGAAATTAAAGAAGGATCTACGAAACGTCAACATCGTTATTGAGGCAGTCAACTCAAAGATCAACAATGCAGCGGCGCCCACCCGTTACGGCATCGCCGAGGCTGAATCACGTGCACTTACTTACAAGCAGATTCAGCAACAGTTCGAGATGAAGACCTTCAATGAAAAGTCGGCCAAAACCGCGGCAGAGGCAGTCTCTCTGGGCTCGTTGAAAAATCTTGAGGATCTCATGAACTACTTCATCGAGAAGATGAAGATCGTCCAACGTGAGATCAAATATCTTCCACCTGAGCAGACGGTCATGACTGCAGGTGCCACAGCAGATCCAGTCAAGGATTATTTGAAGCAGATCGGTCGTGTACCTCTGCTCAACGCCGAGCTTGAAGTGGAGCTCGCAACTCGTGTTGAGGTTGGACTATTTGCCGAATCAAAGCTCAAGCATGAAAAGAAGTTAGAGAAGAAGTTCAAGCGCGAACTGGACTGGCTCGTTGAAGATGGAAAGCGAGCCAAGAATCACCTACTCGAGGCCAACTTGCGTCTGGTCGTCTCTCTTGCCAAGCGTTACACAGGCCGAGGAATGCTCTTCCTTGATCTCATTCAGGAGGGAAATTTAGGTCTGATCCGCGCCGTTGAGAAGTTTGATTACACAAAGGGTTACAAGTTCTCAACATATGCCACATGGTGGATTCGTCAGGCAATCACTCGCGCGATGGCCGATCAGGCTCGTACGATTCGTATCCCAGTCCATATGGTCGAAGTCATTAATAAGTTGGCACGTGTACAGCGCCAGATGCTTCAAGATCTGGGCCGCGAACCCACCCCTGAAGAGCTAGCCAAAGAGCTTGATATGACACCTGAAAAAGTTGTCGAAGTGCAGAAGTACGGTCGCGAACCGATCTCACTTCACACACCATTGGGTGAAGAGGGAGACTCAGAGTTTGGAGATCTCATTGAAGACTCAGAGGCCGTTGTACCTGCCGATGCAGTCTCATTCACTTTGCTACAAGAACAGTTGCACTCGGTGTTGGATACATTATCTGAGCGCGAAGCCGGAGTAGTTGCGATGCGCTTTGGTCTCACCGATGGCCAACCAAAGACTCTTGATGAAATCGGCAAGGTCTATGGCGTTACACGTGAGCGTATTCGCCAGATCGAGTCAAAGACGATGTCCAAACTTCGCCACCCATCACGAAGTCAGGTTTTGCGCGATTATTTGGATTAAGCCAACAAATAGCGAAAAAGAAATAAGGAAGAGAAGTAGGCTAAAGAACAGGTGATTCGACGAGCTTTTCGCTCTCATCGATAATCTTTGCAGCCACTGTCTTTAACTTCTCGGCATACTCCTTGCCATGGTGGGCACAGAACATAAGCTCGCCGCCGTTGAGAAGTACTGCACGCACATAAGCCTGCGCCCCACAGCGATCACAGCGGTCAAGGGCGTTAAGAGGTACCGAATCGAACATCACTTGATCTGACATGGACTTCTATCCCTCTCCTTAGATGCTTACTTTCTATGGAACAGGAAACCACATTTTTTTATTCCCCGCTCGTTTATTTCACAGTAATTTACTGAGAATTTCGGAATTAAGCTCCATTTCCGGCTATCTGCAGGAGGGGTCGGCGCGCTTGCAGGTGATTTGGCACACCCAGGGATAGCCTTTCGCCCCGTGGCCGGTAAAGATGTAGCGTCAAATGTGCAGGATAGTTATACGGCCAAGGATTTAGCGGTTCTTGAAGGCCTAGATGCCGTACGCAAACGCCCCGGAATGTATATCGGCTCTACCGATTCACGTGGCCTTATGCACTGCTTGTGGGAAATCATCGATAACTCTGTCGATGAATCCTTAGCCGGACACTGTAAAAAAATTGAGATTAATCTCGAATCCGATGGCTCGGTTGAAGTCCATGATGATGGCCGAGGTATCCCAGTTGATAAGGAGCCAAAGACTGGTTTGACCGGTGTTGAAGTTGTCTTAACAAAACTCCATGCTGGTGGAAAGTTCGGTGGTGGATCGTATGCAGCATCTGGTGGTCTGCACGGTGTTGGTGCATCGGTCGTGAATGCTCTTGCATCACGTCTTGATGCCGAAGTCGATCGTGATGGCAAGATCTACTGGATGTCTTTTCAACGTGGCATCGCAGGAATCTTCGATGGAGATGGACCGAAGGCGCCATTCGAGGCAAAGTCGGGCCTGCGCATCATCGGAAAAATCTCGAGCAAAGTGACCGGCACACGAATCAAATGGTGGAGTGATCGCCAGATTTTCCTTAAAGAGGCAGAGCATGAGTTAGAGGAGATTTACGCCCGCGCCCGCCAAACATCGTACTTAGTTCCTGGTTTGATGCTCATAGTCAACGATAATCGCACCAAGGTAAAGACGAGTGAGAGTTTTTTTCATAAGAGTGGAATCACTGAATACTGTAATTTCTTGCAGCCCGATGAGGGAATCGGTGATGTCATTCGCATTTATGGCACCGGTCATTACCAGGAGACGGTGCCTGTCTTAGATGACAAGGGTCATATGGTCTCAACCGATGTTGAGCGCGATATGGAGGTTGATATCGCCATGAAGTGGGGTAATGGCTTTGAGAGCACTGCCCGCTCCTTCGTCAACATCATCGCAACACCCAAGGGTGGTACGCATGTGTTGGGCTTTGAGCGCTCACTGCTCAAGGTCGTCAATGAGGCCCTGCGCTCAAGTAAGACGTTGGCCAACAAAGAGGGCGATGTCATCAAAGATGACATTCTTGAGGGGATGACGGCCGTAATCACGGTACGAATGTCGGAGCCACAGTTTGAAGGTCAGACTAAGGAGGTTCTAGGGACGGCAGCTGCAACGCGAATAGTTGCAGCAGTTGTTGCAGAGAGGATGAAAGAGTATTTCAACACAACTAAGCGCATCGATAAGGCAAATGGGCGTTTGGTCCTTGAGAAGATCGCGGCTGCATCTCGCACACGTATCTCTGCACGCGCCCATAAAGATCTCCAGCGGCGCAAGAACGCCCTCGAGTCATCATCGCTCCCGACAAAACTCTCAGACTGTCGCTCAGAAGATGTCACGCGCACTGAGTTATTTATCGTCGAAGGCGATTCTGCCCTTGGGACGACTAAGGCGGCCCGCAATAGTGAGTTCCAAGCGATCTTGCCGATTCGTGGAAAGATCCTGAATGTACAGAAAGCATCGCTGTCACAGATGCTCGAAGATAAAGAGTGTGGCTCGATCATCCAGGTGATTGGCGCCGGCTCTGGAAAATCTTTTGAGCTAGATGAGGCGCGTTATGGTCGAGTGATACTCATGTCTGATGCCGACGTCGATGGTGCGCATATCCGTTGTCTACTGCTGACTCTGATGTATCGCTATATGCGCCCACTCATAGACTCGGGTCGAGTATTTGCCGCAATCCCACCTCTGCACCGCATTGAAGTCATGGGTGGGGCGGGAAAAAAGGGCGAATACATCTACACCTATAGCGATGATGAGATGAAAAAGATCACTGCCGAGTTAAAGAAGAGCGGCAAGAGATGGAAAGAGCCGATTCAGCGTTATAAAGGTCTTGGGGAGATGGATGCCGACCAACTGCGCGAGACGACAATGGAGCCAGATGCCCGCACCCTGCGCCGAATTACCGTCTCAGATGCCACGGCGGCCGAGGCCATGTTCGAGCTCCTCATGGGAAGTGATGTAGCACCACGCAAAGAGTTCATTGCCAACGCCGAGATTGATCGCGAACATATCGATGCTTGAGTAATCACTAGTCGATAGCGACTAAGTCGAAGTACTCCTCTTTCCAGAGATCCTCATCACCATCGGGTAGCAAGATAACGCGCTCAGGTTTTAGGGATTGGACTGCGCCTTCATCGTGGCTGACCATGATGACTGCGCCTTGATACTCACTCAAGGCTCCCAGGATCTCTGCCCTTGATGCGGGATCTAAGTTATTTGTAGGTTCATCGAGTAATAAGACATTGGCCGCTGAGACGACTAGGACGGCAAGGGCTAAGCGAGTGCGCTCTCCACCTGATAAAACCTTCACAGGTTTGTGCACATCATCGCCAATAAATAAAAATGAGCCCAAAGTATTACGTGCCTCGGGCTCGCGTAGATCGGGAGTTGCCGACATCATGTTTTCGAGCACCGTGCGATCAAAATCCAAGGATTCATGCTCCTGGGCGTAGTAACCAATCTTGAGTCCATGGCCATGTTCGACGGTTCCGGTATCGGATTCGAGCTCACCGGCCAAGATACGCAGCAGAGTTGTCTTGCCAGCACCGTTAAGACCCAGGATCACAACGCGCGATCCCTTATCAATGACACAGGAGACATCGGTAAAGATTTCTAGAGAGCCATAAGACTTTGAAAGCTCTTCACCAGATAGAGGCGTCTTGCCACATGGAGCAGGGGTTGGAAAGCGAAGACGTGCCACCTTGTCACTCACGCGTACATCCTCCAAATTAGAGCGAAGTTTCTCGGCGCGACGTAACATCCCTTGAGCGGCAGTCGCCTTTGATGCCTTGGCACGCATCTTTTCGCCCTGCTTCTGTAAAATCTCTGCCCGTTTCTCAGCGTTGGCCCGCTCTTTCTTTCGGCGATGCTCATCCTGTTCGCGCTGTAGTAGGTAGGCCTTCCAACCCAAGTTATAAACATCGATGACGTTGCGATTAGCATCGAGATAAAAGACCTTGTTTACGACGGTCTCAATCAAGTGCACATCGTGAGAGATAATCACGAGGCCGCCCGAGTATTTAGAGAGGAACTCGCGTAGCCAGATAATTGAATCGGCATCTAAGTGGTTAGTCGGCTCATCGAGTAAGAGCGTCTCTGCCCCACTAAATAGGATCCGTGCAAGTTCGATGCGCCTTCGCTGGCCACCAGATAGGGTTGAAAGTTCGTGGGCAAAGACGGCCTCGGTAACGCCTAACGATGTCGCTATCGCCTCGGCCTCGGCAGTTGCTGCATATCCACCTGCGGTGCTGAACTCATGCTCAACCCGGGTGTATCGCTCCATCGCCTTTTCAAGTGCATCACCCTCGGTGCTCGACATCTCCTCCTCCACCTGGCGCATCCGATGAGAGATTTGATCTAAGTTACGGGCCGATAATATGCGCTCGATTACCGAGCCCGGCTCATCGCCCGTGCGTGGATCTTGGGGTAAGTAACCGATCTTGCCCGTGCGGTTCACTGCGCCTCCAGCAGGCATAGTCTCACCGGCCAGTACTTTGGCCAGGGTTGATTTACCTGCACCATTTCGACCCACAAAACCGATGCGGTCACCACTATTGATACGAACGGTCACACCTTTAATCAGCAGGCGAGCACCGGCACGAAGTTCTAGGGCCTGAGTTGAAATCACACCGTATTCTAGCCGAGATTAAGGCGCACCAATTCTCGTCTTACGAGGCGTAGCGAAAGACTTAGCTACTGCACTTAACTCATCAGAGACTTGGAGTTTAATCGCATCTTCACTCTTGAGTAGTTTTGTGAGTTCAGCGATCAGAGATTTGAGTTCTTTCTGCTCAGTTTCAAGCTCTAATTTGCTCATCTTGGTTAATCGACGAAGGGGCATATCTAAGATGTATGTGACCTGTTCATCATTTAACTTGAACTCCTTGATGAGTTTTTCCTTCGCAGTTGCTGCATCATCGCTTGATCGAATGATCTTGATGACCTTATCAATATCGATAATCGCCTTCAAAAGTCCATCGACTAAAGTCAAGCGTGACTGCGCCTTGCCTTTTCGGAATTCGCTACGTCGGCGCACGACCTCTATACGGTGCTCGATAAAGACTTTGAGCAACTCTTTCAAACCCAGTGTCTGAGGACGACCTTTCACCAGTGCAACGGCATTGATAGAGAAGCCATCCTCCATCGGGGTCAATGCGTAGAGCTGTTCAAGGACCTTGACGGCCTCAAAGCCATTTTTGAGTTCGATGACCACGTTGGTGCCAGTTTGTCCGTCGGTGAGATCAATAATGTCGCTAATGCCTTGAATCTTCTTTGACTTTACCAGGGCTGCGATTCGCTCGACGACTTTTTCAGGCCCGATTGTAAATGGCAGCTCTTTGATGACGATTCCCATTTTGCGTGAGGAGACCTTTTCGACCTCGACACTGGCACGGACTTTAAACGTCCCCTTACCCGTGGCATATGCCTCACGCACTCCTTCTAGACCTACGAGCTCACCACCCGTTGGAAAATCTGGGCCTGGAATATATTTCATCAGCTGTTTAAGAGTCGCAGATGGATTTTCTATCAAAAACTTAGTTGCCGCGATTACTTCTCCTAGATTATGCGGGGCCATATTTGTGGCCATGCCCACGGCGATTCCAGAGCCACCGTTAACGAGCAGATTGGGATATGCAGCGGGTAGGACTAATGGCTCTGAGAGTTGACCATCGTAGTTGGGACCAAAATCGACCGTATCCTCATCGGCCTCAGCAACCATTGCCATCGCCGCCATTGCAAGACGTGCCTCGGTGTAGCGCATCGCGGCTGGGCCCGCATCGAGTGATCCGAAGTTTCCATGACCATCTATGAGCGGTAAGCGCATTGAAAAGGATTGCGCCATTCGCACGAGTGCGTCATAGATTGCACCATCACCGTGTGGGTGCAACTTACCCATAACCTCTCCAACAACACGTGCACTCTTTACATGTCCTCGCTCAGGTCGCAGACCCATATCTGCCATCTGATGAAGGATGCGGCGATGAACAGGCTTGAGACCATCGCGTGCATCGGGGAGTGCGCGCGAGTAGATAACAGAGTAGGCATACTCCAGAAATGATTCGGAGACTTCTTTGGAGACATCGATATCAACGATCTTGCCGGGATATTCACCGGGTTTTGGACCAGTTGCCTTCTTAACCTTGCTCTTCGTTGGTGTCGTTGCCATGAGGGAATTGTGCCAACTGCAGGGGTTAATTCAGGGGAGGGCGCGCCCCAACTGTGGCAACACACTTTGCCGCCAGTGATGTTCCAGCCGTTAAGGCCTGATCAAGGTCATGTGTTTGTAACCACATAGGAATAAAACCTGCTGCAAATGAATCTCCGGCCCCCGTTGTATCGACGACATTAGTTGTCACCGCCGCGACTCTGACTGATTCATCCTTGAAGATGGCCATTGCACCTCGTGAACCAAGTTTGATTACAACAAGTGGTGTGTAAGCCTTCAGGTTTTCTTCTGCGAGCTCGATCTGCGAATCGCCACCGAGATAGATCGCCTCTTCAGCATTGAGCAAGATCCCATCCATGAGAGATACCCACGACAAAACCTCTTCACGAGAGACGATCTTCATTGCCCCAGTGGTGGTGGGATCGAAGAAGATCGGGATGCCTGCGGCTTTGATCTTTTTTACCATGGCAAGGACTACATCGCGACTGCGAAAATCTAGAAGTGCATAGCCACTCAGATACACACCATCAAAGCCATCGAGCGGGGGAAGATCACTTACCTCAAGGTCGGCGTTGGCGCCATTATCAGGGAACATGGTGCGCTCACCATTGGCATCGACCAAGATAACGACGACACCGGTAGGACGCCCTGAGCGCATAAGATTCATATGATCCACACCATATTTATCCAAATCTGATATCAATGCAAAACCAACGGGATCATTACCTACGCGGGCTACTAACTGAGCCTTCGCATTTGTGCGAGTAATCCAAGTCGAAACATTTGCTGCCTGCCCACCTGGATGAGTGGAGATTCGACTCGATGTGTCGTTTCCATAGTTGATGCTCTCTTTCAACTGAGCAATAACATCTAGGGCTAAGTCACCGATACAGAGGATTTTCTTCATTTCAAGGCTAACGCTATCGCAGCAGCTAGTGCGCAGTTAGCTTTAATAATCTCGGTATTGATTGCCAGAGATTCCCCATCAGATGCCTTGTGAAAATGCTCAAGGAGATATGGAGTAACTTCTTTTCCGATGATTCCATCATGGGCAGCCTTTGCAAGCCCAGTTGCCAGTATTTGATCATGGCGGGTTTTTTCCATCTCTTTTTGAACTGGATTTGCGACTATCAACGCTTTGAATTGAGTACCGATCAGAGTGCGTGCCCTCATAATTGCAGCGATCTCATCGGCGCTATCCACTTGGTGCTCGATGTCAAAACCTGAATCAGTGAGATAGAAGCCGGGGAATCGATGAGTTCGATATCCCACAAGTGCAATTGATAGCGTCTCCAGGCGCTCAAGGGTCGCATGGACATCTAAAATCGACTTAACGCCAGCACAGATGACTGTCATGTCTAGTTGGGAGAGTGCAGTGAGATCGGCCGACTCATCAAATGACTCGTTAGCACCGCGATGAACCCCACCCAGACCTCCAGTCGCAAAGATCTTTATTCCAGCTATCGCAGCGATATGTGAGGTCGCAGCAACCGTGGTTGCTGCACTTTTTCCTGCAGCAACAACAACGGCTAAATCTCTGATTGATGCCTTGGAGATGTCATCGCGATTGGCGATAGCTTCAAGTTCATGTGCCTCTACCCCAACACAGATCACCCCATCGAGTACTGCAATTGTGGCAGGTATCACTCCTTGGTCGCGGATTATCTGCTCGCACTCCATGGCAACGCTCAAGTTATTTGGCCGCGGTAGACCATGGCTAATAATCGTCGATTCCAGGGCAACGATGGGTTTTTTAGTGGCGAGTGCAGCCGAAACTTCGGCTGAGTATTTGATCGCCTGTTTCATGTGTACAACCTTAATGGATGTAATGAGAAGATACGCACGTGCATTTATCGCAAGTGACCCCATCGATTTTTTCTGCCCTTGGACTAAGCACTGCCGTTGATCAGATCAATATTGGACCCAGCCCCATGGGGCGAGAGATACTTTTTCTCATCGATGGTTTTGGCGCGGACGTGTTAGACATCTATGCCAGCCATATCCCAACAATCGCAAGGCTCACACGCCACGGAATAGTCAAGACCTCATTTCCATCGACTACGGCAACGAACCTTGCGACATTAATGACTGGTGTTCTACCTGGGGTACATGGAATGTTGGGATACACCGTTCAGGTCCCGCGTTCGGGTGGACGGATATTGAATGCTCTCAAGTGGGATGAACGTGTCGATCCATTGAATTGGCAACCGGTGCCAACGTTATTTGAGCGTGCGATTGTTGAAGGAATTCAAGTCTCTCATGTCGCTGCAAAGCGTTATGAAAATACTGGTTTTACCCGCGCAGTCTTTCGCGGAGCTGATTACAAGGGTGCAAATCTAGTGAGTGATCTGATTGCGCAGACTAAAGATGCGTTGCGAAGGAGGCCAGCCTTTGTCTATCTCTACGTCAATGATCTCGATTCAGCTGGCCATAGCGATGGTGTTGGTAGTGAAAAATGGTTGTTGGCCTTGGGGATGATTGATCAAATGCTGGCCACCCTCATGAAAGAAGTCCCACAAGGTACTCGTATCTGGCTCACTTCTGACCATGGGATGGTCAACGTCGGAGAAAAAGTAGTAATAGGTAAAGACAATCCCTTGCAGAACAATATTGCAGTGATTGGGGGAGAGCCCAGAGCTCGACATTTGTATCTGAACCCTGATCACGATAGCCCCTCTGCACGAAGTCAAGTCGCAGGGGTTTGGCAGGAGTTTTTAGGCAATCGTGCAGAAATTCTTACCCGTGAGCAAGCGATCACGAATAATCTCTTTGGGGATGTTGTCAGCGTCGATGCCTGTGATCGTATGGGTGATGTCATCGCAATTACTAAAGATGCAATGGTATTGATCGACTCAAGCCGTGAAGAGAAAGAAAGTGCGATGGTCGGACATCACGGCTCAGATAGTGATATCGAGTGCGAGGTACCCCTGCTCACAACAACGCTGAGTTAGAGCGATTCTTAATCTTCGGAGGGTTTGATGCCAAACATGATCTCATCCCAACTTGGAACCTTTGCCCGCGCAACGATGCCATCGCGCTTGGCCTCATCATCTGGAAGTTCGCGGATGACGGCGAGTCGCGGAACCTCTGGCTCGTCACTGAGTTGCTCGCGAAGAGAGGGGTGATTTAACTCGGAGTAGACAAGGCCGGGCGTTGGAAGTGGTGTCGGGCGAGATGCAGGCTCATCTCCCATCATCCATCGCGCATTCTCATCGAGAGAGAAGAGAAGGCGCCGTGTTGGATCAAAGCTCCATTGGGCGACTCCATGGCCAGTGCTGTTGGGATAGTGAAGCTCTAGTGTCCATGTGCCATCCTCATGGCGCCATGTTGTCCATGAGAGATCAGCTGAATCAATATTGCGTGGTGCAAGACGAGAGACAACAACCCCTAGGAGAGTGACCGCCTCGCGTGCACCCTCTTTGCGAACCGGAATCTGTTGGGCTTGATCAATAATATAAATACGCTCCTGCACAATTGGTCCAGAGAAGCGCTCTATCTTCTCAAGTGAAATATTATTTTCACGGGCGAGTTGATCAGGCAGTTCACCAGCACGCAAGCGGCGCTGAATCTCCTTTACTGAGATTGTTTCACTTTCTTGTTCTGGCACAGATGCAAGCCGAGGTTGGTTGACTATCGCCCGCAAAGTATCGCTAATTCGAAGCGAGAACTCGGCCCCTTGACTATCGTGAAGAAGAAGATGGGTTCCCTCATCATTCTTTGCACTAAAGCGAAGTTCAGACATGTTTGGAAGAATATCTGATGAGCGCCTTATAAGTCTTGAAGTAGGGCAGTGTGGCTGCGAGCGCACAAATCATGAAGCCAAGTGGAACCCAAAATGCAGTTTGCGCCCCGTAACTATCGATAACCCACCCTGCGATAGCGCTGGAGAGAGCGCCACCCAATGGCATACCTGCCACGACCCAGCTCAGAGTCTCGGTGATCTGTTCAGGTGGGACGGCCGACTCGGCCACGCCATAGGCGTTGACGATGAGTGGAGCTATCGCAAAGCCATTGAGAAAGAGGGCGATTGCAAGGGCTGGAATCGATCGCACAAAGAGAAATGGAATGCTCAGCAGCGTCAGAGAGATCAAAAAAAATAGAAAGCGCACTGCGTGAGAGGCCCTCCACTTGATAACTCCATTGATAATTGCTGCGATCGCACTTCCACCGGCCCAGATAGCAAGAAGTAACCCGGATTGTGATTGCGACCCGTAGAGATCGGTAAATGCCACGGTAGCGATCGCAATCGCGCCAAAAAATCCTCCGACAAATATGGTTGGGGCCACAACCGCTTGGAGTTTCCTATTCTTAATGACGGCAGGGTGTGGATCTACCTCTCGCTTAGGAGAGGCAGGCGGCTCGGTCGCTCTTTGGATTGCAAATAAAGGAGCTCCGATTGCCAGGAACAACATTCCTACGATGAGGCCAGCTGTAGGAGTAATCGATGTTGCACATGCCGTTGCGATAATTGGTCCAGTAATAAAGACAAACTCATCATTGAGGGCCTCTAAGGAGTATGCGGTGTTGATGAGGTGTCGATCATTCTTATCTCCAGATTTTGTGGTCTCAACAGGGCTCAAAATATATAGCCAGCGACGGCGCACCATGCCGCCAAGATTTATCGAGACAGCTTCGGCAAAGATAATTGAGAGAAACCATGTCCAGACGGGCGCATCATTGAGCACTAAGAGTAGAAAGAGGCTCAATCCAAAGAGCTTAAGAGGGACTACGCGGATCAGAATCGCTCGCTGACCAATGCGGTCTGAGATGCGAGCCCACAATGGCATAGAGATGGCTACAACAATGGATGCTGTGGCACCTAATGCCCCTGCAATTGCATATGAACCATTTGCTGCTACAACAATAAAGATCAATGCGAGAGAATCCATCGAAACTGGCATTCGGCCGATGATTCCTGGAAGAGAGAACTTAATTGCACCTGGGGTTCGAAACAGGGTCATGTATGCCGAAAACATGGAGTGAGTCTATGTCAGGCTAGACTGCACGCATGTCTGATGCGAAAGTGATTCTCGAGTTAGCCCTAGGAATCGCCCATCAGGCAGGCAAACTTTTGATGGATCGTCCTGCATCATGGAACCTAACTGAAAAATCGACGGCTATCGATTTTGCTACACAGATGGATACTGCAAGTGAAAAACTCATTGTTGATGCGATCTTGGCCGCTCGTCCCCACGATGGAATTATCGGTGAAGAGGGAGCTAGCCGCGAGGGGACAAGTGGTCTGACTTGGATTATTGATCCCATTGATGGCACCGTAAATTATTTCTATGGCCTACCGGGTTGGAATATCAGCATCGCAGTCAAAGATGAGACAGGGGTCTTAGTGGGAGTAGTGCATGCACCCTCCATTACGAGCACTTGGCATGCAGTGCGAGGAGAGGGCGCTTACCTCAATGAAATCAGGCTTGAATGTAATAATCCTGTCTTGTTAAATCAAGCCTTGATTGCAACAGGCTTTGCTTATGAAATCAAAGATAGGGCTCATCAGATCGAGATAGTTGATCATTTGATTCCCATGATTCGCGATATCAGGCGGATAGGTGCGGCCGCCACCGATCTCTGTTGTGTTGCCACAGGTATGGTCGATGGATATATCGAGACTGGGTTAAAGGAGTGGGATCTTGCCGCTGGCGAGCTCATTGCACGTGAGGCCGGAGCCATCGTCACCACACAGATGTGGCGAGGTTTGGAGTTAACGATCTGTGCCGGCCCAGTCCTACATGAGCGATTGAGCCGTGAGATTCCAGCCTAATCAAGGCCGATTTAGGCTCAGGGCCCCATCTATGGCAAGATACGGTCTCTGCACCGCCACTGCGAGTGCTTTTAATCGATAACAAGAAATTAGGTAGGAACGATGAACATCCTTGACGCCTTAGATGCGCAGTCTCTGCGCCATGACATCCCGCAATTTCGTGCAGGCGATGAGCTCAAGGTCCACGTCCGCGTTATCGAGGGTAGCAAGAGCCGTCTTCAGATATTCCAAGGAATCGTGATGCGTCGCCAAGGCGATGGTGTTCGTGAGACTTTCACTGTCCGCAAGGTCTCTTACGGTGTTGGAGTAGAGCGCACCTTCCCGGTGCATACACCTGTCATTGAGAAGATTGAGTTAGTGAAGAAGGGCGATGTACGTCGCGCCAAGCTTTACTACCTACGCGATCTTCGAGGCAAGGCTGCCAAAATCCGCGAGAAGCGTGATGGGGTTGAGGGCTACGGTGATGGAATTCTCTCGACACCGGTCTCTGAGCCAGTAGCGCAGGTTGTTGTCTCCGAACCAGTAAGTGAAGTGGTTGCAGTCACAGAGGTCGCAGTCGCAGAGGTCGCAGTCACAGAGGTCGCAGTCGAAGAGGTTGCAGTCGCAGAGGTATCAGTCGAAGATGTGACAACAGAGGTTGTCTCTGAAACGCAAGATCCAAAAGCTGAATAATTCTTTCAATGCGCCGTAGAGGATCTCTCCTCAAAGAGCTCCCGATTCTTGTTGTTATAGCGCTAGTGGTCTCTCTAGTTATCAAAACCTTTCTTGTGCAGTTCTTTTATATTCCCTCAGGCTCTATGGAAAATACCCTTCAGATTCAAGATCGGGTTGCAGTAAATAAGGTGCCAGTTCTCTCTCGCACAATCTCACGTGGTGATGTGGTTGTCTTTAGGGATCCTGATAACTGGCTTCCAGAGGCATCGGACTTCTCGGCCAATAGATTTATCGCACTTTTGAAATCTGGTCTCGTTGCAGTCGGAGTTATTCCTAATCCGGCCAAGCAGTACTTGGTCAAGCGCACTATAGGTGTGGCCGGTGATCGCATCGTGTGTTGCACAAAGGATGGAAAGTTGACTCTCAACGATAAAGCTATCAACGAGCCATATATATTTGCTGGAGACAAACCTAGTGAGATGGAGTTTGATGTCACTGTTCCCAAAAATAAGATTTGGGTCATGGGCGATCATCGTGGTGCAAGTGCTGATTCTCGATATCACCAGGATGACATAAACAAGGGGATGGTCCCAGTGTCACGTGTCACGGGCCGGGTCTTCACAGTTATTTGGCCTCTTAAAAATATCTCATATGTCCCTCCGATTGACGTTACTAAGTAGTTTCAAATGAAGGTGATTGAGCAACTGCTCATCAATGCAGGTATCACTCCGATTGCAGGTGTTGATGAGGCAGGTCGTGGGGCGTGTGCTGGCCCACTGGTAATCGCGGCAGTGATCTTGCATGATCCTTTTGCTCCACAGCTCTCTCTCGTGCGTGACTCAAAAGAGATTCCTGAGCAAAAGCGTGAAGAGATTTACGAACTCATTCAATCAGTGGCCGCTTCAATCAGCGTTGTAGTGGTCTCGGCAAAAGATATTGATACACGTGGTGTGCATGCGGCAAATCTCGATGGGATGCGTCGGGCCGTGCATGGACTTGAACAGATACCTGCATATGTCTTGACCGATGGTTATGCCATCGAAGGATTAGGCCTTCCCAACTTAGCAGTGTGGAAAGGTGATCAGGTTGTCGTATCGATAAGTGCTGCATCGATTGTTGCAAAGGTGACCAGAGATCGCATCATGCGAAAGATGGAGTTGCAATTTCCGGGCTATGGCTTTGCTGGACACAAGGGATATATCACCGCTGCACACACGAAAGCCCTCAATACTCATGGAGTGTGCATGGAACATCGCCGCTCATTCGCAAATATCGCAGCGCTCATCCACAAGTAACTTTCAAGCACCCGCTCTTGTCAGAAGGTTTATTTATCGTCACCTCCTATGCAAACTAAGAGTAATCAACGCATGGGCGCCTTTGGTGAAGAGGTAGTTTCACAGTACGTAATCACTCGTAAATTCGAGATCATCGCGCGTAATTGGCGTATACGCGAGGGTGAGATCGACATCATTGCGCTCCAACCTAATGGGGTATTTACCTTCATCGAGGTCAAGACGCGCTCATCCCTGGCATTTGGCCACCCCTTCGAGGCTATAACTACAGATAAGGCCCATCGTATGCAGCGCTTGGCCCTTGGTTGGCTGGCAACGCATGGCGCACTGGGCTGCGACTACCAAATCGATGTCGCCGCGGTTTTGATCTCACCTGATGGCTCTCACTCAATTGAATATAGAGCTGATTTATTATGAGTTTGGCCCAAACAACTTCGATCGCACTCATTGGCTTAGAGGGTCATCTAGTTACCGTTGAGGTCAATATCGCCGATGGCCTTCCTGCTTACACACTTCTTGGTCTGCCAGATGCTGCACTCACTGAATCCCGTGAGCGTGTGCGGGCTGCGATTGTTAACTGCCAAGAGCTGTGGCCCAACAGAAAGACAACCGTCTCACTCTCGCCAGCTTGGCTTCCCAAGAGTGGCTCTGGCTTTGATTTAGCGATCGCCATCGCACTGCTCTCTGCTCATGGAACTATCCCATCTGATCGCATCAGTACTCTCGTTTTCCTTGGTGAGTTATCACTTGATGGGCAGATCCGCTCGGTGCGTGGTGTTTTACCTGCGCTCATGGCTGCCTACAAAGCTGGAGCAACAATGGCCATCGTTCCAACTGCTAATGCTGCGGAGGCACAGTTGATGCAGGGTGTGGAGATAGTTGCGATGGGGCATCTAAAGAGTGTGCTGCGCTGGCTGCGCACTGGGGAGCGTGAAGTCGCCGATGAGATTGATTACCAATGGAGTGAGCTTGATGAACGGTTAGATTTTTCAGATGTAGCTGGACAGCCCGATGCGCGCTTGGCGGCAGAGATCGCTGCAACTGGAGGTCACCACATACTGCTTATTGGTCCCCCAGGTGCTGGAAAGACGATGATTGCTGAACGAATTCCAACGATCATGCCTCAACTCACTATTTCGCAGGCCTTAGAGGTCACCGCCGTGCACTCACTTGCGGGGGGATTTACAACAAGATCTCCAACATCTTTGATTGCACCAATTATCAGTCCTCATCACACAACAACGAGAGTTGCGATGGTAGGTGGAGGCGCACATGCGATCAAACCTGGAGCGTGTTCATTGGCTCATCATGGCGTTCTCTTTATCGATGAGGCACCAGAGTGCTTATCGGGTGTATTGGATTCTCTGCGACAGCCACTCGAGGCTGGCACGATTACCATTGGGCGCAGTATCGGAAATGTGATTTTTCCTGCGCAGTTCTTGCTTGTTCTGGCTGCGAATCCCTGTCCATGTGGAAAGTTCAGTGGACGTGGACGCAACTGCACCTGTACTTCTATGCAGGTACGCCGCTATTTGGGAAGACTCTCAGGGCCTTTGCTGGATCGTATCGACCTACGTGTGCAGGTGAATCCAGTCGGGCGTATCGATATGGCACGTAGCGAACTTGGTGAGACAAGTATCGATATCCGCGCGCGGGTAATAGCTGCACGCCGCATCGCTCAAAATCGCTTTGCCGGACTTGGATTTAGCCTGAACTCTGCGATTCCTGCACGATTACTGCGAACAATATTTGCCCCCGAGCGCTGCGCCATGAGTTTCTTGCATGATGAACTTGAGCGAGAACATATTACGGCGCGGGGTCTGCACAAGATTGTGCGAGTTGCATGGACATTGGCAGATTTACACGCTCACGAGATACCAACATTGGCCGATGTAACCCAGGCACATTTAATGCGTGCAGGGGTTGAACTATGAATGAGCGGCAGGCCCGGGCACTCCTTTTTAGTGCGATTGAGGGTGGGCATCCATTCTGGTCATCTGAGATCTCTTCACATGGTGCGCTTGCAACTATCGAGAGACTTCAAGGAGGCGGCTATGACGATATTAAGTTTCATAAGTTGATCTCCACACTTGCTACAACAACTGCGGATCAGGTCTTGAGTGCAGTTGATCGTGCGCAGGCCCAACTCTTGGTTCCAGGTGATGCACTCTGGCCTGTAGGCGTTGAAGATCTCATGGCACCACCAATCGCCCTAATTGTGAAGGGAAATCCAGAGGTCCTGACAATGCAATCACTGGCGATAGTGGGGACACGTAATCCGACAAACTATGGTGTGCGAATCGCTGGAGATTTTGCAGCTGGATTCGTTGATCGTGAATGGGGGATAGTCAGTGGAGGTGCGTATGGGATCGATTCATCTGCACACCGAGGAGCTCTCATCGCCGAAGGTGTGACAATCGCCGTCATCGCATCTGGAATCGATGTTAACTATCCAGCCGGCAATACTCGATTGTTTGCAGAGATTTGTGAGGCGGGGGCGATTATTACTGAGGTGATGCCTGGGCATCCAGCGCTACCAGCGCGCTTTCTCACACGCAATCGATTAATCGCCGCAATCTCTGGCGCCACACTCGTCATCGAAGCTGCATTTCGAAGTGGCTCACTGCGCACTGCACGCGATGCTGCAGAGCTATTACGACCTGTCATGGCGATTCCAGGTCCCATCAACTCACCGACGAGTGAGGGCTGTCATCGATTGATAGGCGAGCGTGCTGCAGAGATTGTGACATCGGTTGCAGATGCAGTGGAGTTTGTTGGTGCCAATAGATGAGAGACTAGGGATATGAGTGAGCACCGTTCTGGCTTTGTTGCCATAGTTGGCCGCCCAAACGTTGGTAAATCAACTCTCGTTAACGCTTTAGTAGGTAGCAAGATCGCAATCACATCGCACCATCCAAATACGACACGGACTGCAATTAGAGGCATCGTCCATGGCGCAGATTTCCAAGCCGTTCTTGTAGATACACCTGGGCTGCATAAGCCCAAGACGCTTTTGGGCCAGCGCCTCAACGCAGTGGTTGATCAAAGCCTTGATTCAGTCGATATCGTGATCATGTGCATACCTGCCGATGAGAGCTCTGGAGCTGGCGATCTATTTATTGCCGCTGAGATTGCCAAGCATCCACGGGCAAAAAAATTTGCCGTCATCACCAAGACGGATTTAATCTCCAAGGAGAAGTTAGCTCTTCGCTTGGCGGGCATCATGGCCCTAGCCCGAGGCTTTGTGTGGGATGAGATCATTCCAGTGTCGGCGGCGATACATGATCAGATTGATTTGCTCAACGAACTCATCGGAGCTCAACTACCTACTGGGCCCGCATACTATCCAGAGGGCACTACCAGTGATCAAGCGATCGAACAGTTGATCTGTGAATTTATCCGCGAGGCGGCTCTGCACGATGTCCGAGAAGAGCTTCCACACTCCATCATGGTTACGATTGAGGAGTTCGGTGAGCGGCCAGAAAAGGGGTCACGACCATTCTTCGATGTCCATGCGACAATTCACGTGGAGCGAGATTCACAGCGGGCGATTCTGCTGGGCCATCAAGGTACACGCCTTAAAGAGATCGGTATCCGTGCACGGGCCGATATCGAGCGCTCTTTGACTGCAAAGATCTTCCTTGGATTACACATCAAAGTTTCGAAGGAGTGGCAGCGGGATCCAAAACTTCTCGAGCGTTTAGGCTTCGGCGATAACCACTGACTTTGATTTACGACTTGCTAAATAAGAGCCGAAAAGCACAAGAGGTAGGCCAACTATTATTCCAAGAGTAATTGGCTCATTTAATATGATGATTCCGAGTACAACGGCGACGGCAGTATTGACATAAGTGGTAAGTGAGCCTCGTGCCGGACCGATTTCGGCAATGACGATGAAGAAGATCATGAATGCGATCGCTGTTGAAAAAATGCCAAGTATTATGAGTGCGGTGATAGCGTTGAGAGAGACTGGATTACTGGGCCAAGTCAGAATTGAGATCGGTAGATAGAAGATACAAGTAATCGCCATAGCCAGGCCGTTGATTGCAATTCCATCAACACCTGGCAGATTGGAGATGACCATCAGGACGGCATAGGCATAAAGGAGTGAGGCCAACAAGACCATTGCGATGGCCTTCGGATTGCTGTTTCCAGTTATAGATTCGATTCCGATGAGAGCAATCATCCCGACAAATCCGATTGCGATACCGAAGATGCGTTTTGGCGCCCAAACAGAGTGATCACCACGCAGAGAGGTGAGGATTGTCGCAAAGATAGGAACAGTTGCAACCAGCAATCCGGCAAGGCCAGATGAGATCTCTTTCTCGGCGTTGGTGATAAGGATCCAGGGCCCCACCATCTCAAGAAAGGCGTAAGGCAGTACATATTTGATCCCCCGAACAGCGTCCATGAAGCTTCTTTTATGAAGAGCAATCGGAATCAAAATTGCTGCACCAATCAAAGTTCGCCCAGCCACGATGAGTGGCGGAGGAATATCAGCCACTGCAACCTTCATAAGTAGGTAAGGGATACCCCAGAGAAAACCTACGATCGAGAACTGAATCCAGGATTTACGGGACATCTATGTAATTACCCCTCGACCCAAATCATCTCTTGCTCTCGCCATTTTTCCCCAGCCGATGTGAATTATCACCCGTAGTCTGCCATCACCACAGTGAATCCACGCCAGCGATGATTTGTCGATTAGCCATGTCGTAAGGCTAGACTGTTCTCGTCAATGGTGACGACAAGCAGGGCGAAATACAATTACGAAGCCCTACATCAATGAAATCTTTCTTATGGAGTCTTTAATGCGTATCGGTGTATTAACTGGTGGAGGAGATTGCCCTGGTCTTAATGCTGTAATTCGGGCCGCTGTCCGCAAAGGCGTCAAGGAGTATGGACACGAGTTTCTTGGCTTCCGTGATGGCTGGAAGGGTCCACTCGAGGGACTCACAATGCCATTGTCCATTGAGACAACTCGTGGCATCTTGCCAAGAGGTGGAACGATCCTGGGATCATCGCGCACAAACCCATTCAAGATAGAGGGTGGCGTTGAAAAGATTAAAGATAATTTAGCAAAGGCTGGAATCGATGCTTTAATCGCCATAGGCGGCGAAGACACACTCGGTGTTGCGACAAAACTTGACTCACTCGGTGTGAAAGTGATCGGTGTTCCAAAGACGATTGATAATGACTTAAATAACACTGATTACACATTTGGCTTTGATACTGCAGTCAATATTGCCGTCGAGGCCATCGACCGTTTGCACACAACTGCAGAGTCGCATCATCGTGCCTTGATTGTCGAAGTCATGGGACGTCATGCTGGTTGGATTGCACTACATGCAGGCCTTGCAGGAGGAGCGACTTGTATTCTGATTCCTGAGCATAAGTTCTCAGTGGACAAGGTCTGCGAATGGGTGGAGTCTCGTTTTAAATCCCACTACGCCCCAATCATCGTCGTAGCAGAGGGAGCGATCCCACAAGATGGTGACATGGCGGTGAAGGATCAGAGTTTGGACTCCTTTGGTCACGTCAAACTCGCTGGGATCGGTGATTGGCTTGCGCAACAGATCGAGGCAAAGACAGGCACAGAGGCACGCACATCTGTTCTGGGTCATATTCAACGTGGTGGTTCTCCAACGGCCTTTGACCGAGTTCTAGCAACCCGCTTTGGCTTACATGCAATAACAGCCGCTCATGAGGGTGACTGGGGCACAATGGTTGCACTTCACGGCACAGATATCGTGCGTGTCCCTTTGGCAACTGCGACTGAAAAACTCAAATTAGTTCCACTGGAACGCTACAAGGAGGCTGAGATCTTCTTCGGCTAATCGCATCTCGCGCTTGGTATCTGACTCTCTACTCTTATCCCATGAGCACATCACTTGACTCTCTCTTTACACCCGGCTTAATCGCCGCCCAACAGCCTAAGTGGCCAGGCGGTCCAGATGGTGCACAGATTAAGGCGGCCGTTGCAGAGTTGAAATCTTTTCCACCACTTGTCTTTGCCGGAGAGTGTGATGATCTTAAAGCCCGAATCGCTCTAGCGGCCGATGGAAAGGCCTTCTGGCTTCAAGGTGGAGACTGTGCCGAGACATTCGTAGCTGCAACGGCCGATTCGATTCGAAATCGTATCAAGACGATATTACAGATGGCAGCGGTCCTGCAGTATCACTCAAGTCTTCCCGTCATCAAAGTGGGACGTATGGCAGGGCAGTTTGCAAAGCCTCGCTCAAATGATACTGAGACGCGTGGAGATGTAACTCTGCCAGCCTACCGAGGTGATGCCGTAAACGATCTTGAATTCACGCAAAGTGCTAGGACTCCTGATCCCAACCGCCTAGTTCGTGTGTACAACACATCGGCTGCGACCTTAAACCTTGTACGTGCATTCACTCAAGGTGGATTTGCCGATCTTCGCCAAGTCCATGAGTGGAACAAAGGCTTCATCCGTGACTCATCGGTCGGTGTCAGATACGAACAAATGGCAAATGAGATTGGTCGAGCCCTAGCATTTATGAACTCAGCAGGAGTCAATCCAGAGTCATTTAAATCAGTAGACTTTTTTGCCAGCCATGAGGCCCTTATTTTGGAGTATGAAAAAGCGCTGACTCGTATCGACTCACGCACGGGAAATCCATATGATGTTTCAGGTCACTTCGTCTGGATTGGAGAGCGTACTCGTGCCTTGGATGGCGCTCATATAGATTTCGCCTCTAAAGTACGTAATCCAATTGGGGTAAAACTTGGCCCCAAATCAACTGTCGCTGATGCATTAGCGTTGATCGAAAAGTTAGATCCAGATCGTGAACCAGGGCGTCTTACTTTCATCACGCGTATGGGTGCCGGCAAGATACGTGAAGTTCTACCTTCATTAATCGATGGAGTTACGAAATCTGGCGCAAAAGTTCTTTGGGTCTGCGATCCAATGCATGGCAACACATACGAGGCCCCAAGTGGGTATAAGACACGTAGCTTTGATGATGTTTTGGATGAGGTCAAAGGCTTCTTTGAGGTTCACAAGTCCCTTGGTACTCACCCAGGAGGGATACATATCGAGCTCACTGGCGATGACGTGACTGAGTGCGTTGGGGGTGGGGAGAAAATCTCGCATGAGGATCTGGCAACTAGATATGAAAGTGCATGTGATCCACGTCTGAACCATGCACAAGCACTTGAACTGGCATTTTTAGTTGCAGAGATGTTGCGTGAGCGCTAATTTGAGACAGTGACTTTGCTTGTCTCATCTCTCAAGACCCCAATTGGCACCTTAAATCTCTTAGCCGATGATCAAATCCTCATCGCTTCAAATCTCTCAACAATCTCTGCCCTCAAAGCTGGGAGAGAGGTCAAGAGCGTCAAATCAATACCTGTGATCTGTGATCTGATCAATGATTATTTCGATGGAGATTTAGCTGCGATCAATGCGATAAAGGTTCGCCAAAAGGGTGCGACCTTTTCTCAGGCAGCTTGGAGGGCAATGCGTAAGATCACTGCTGGGAGGGCACTGTCTTACGCAGAGTTGGCAGATAAGGCGGGATCACCTGCAGCGGTGCGTGCAGCTGGGACGGCCTGTGCCACAAATGCAATCATGTTAGTCGTACCATGTCACCGAATTGTGAAAACAGGGGGAGCGCTGGGCAATTACGCCTATGGCGTGGATAAGAAAGAGTGGCTCCTAAGCCACGAGGGCTTTCTTTAAAATCTCTTTCGCTTGCGCTAGCTGTGAATCATCGAAATCCATATGGGTCACCAAACGCGCATACTTTGGCCCTAAAGCGCTAATCCATAGACCATTTTCACGACAGCGCACAGATAATTCAGAGGCCGAAATCGGTAGCGAGGTTAAATCTAAACCAACGATATTTGTCTGCACACCTGAGACCTCGATAAGTGATGAATCTATCGCTGCGATTGCGCTAGCCAATTCTCTTGCTCGGCGGTGATCATCGGCTAGACGCGCAATATTATGATCGAGGGCGTAATGGCCGGCCGCGGCCAAAAGGCCGATTTGGCGCATGCCCGCTCCATAGCGCTTGCGCCACACTCGCGCCTTAGCCACTCGCTCTTTCGTGGAGAGCATGAGCGATCCAACTGGAGCACCCAAGCCCTTTGATAAACAGACGCTGATTGTGTCGAAATACTTTCCATAATCTAAAAAGGAGACACCACTTGCAATATGGGCATTCCAGATTCGTGCGCCATCTAAATGAAGAGAGAGGCCCATCTCATCTGCACCTTTGCGCAGCTCACGCATTTCAACTAGAGGTTGGACTGTTCCGCCACCAAAGTTATGTGTGTTCTCAACGGCGATAGCGGTCGTGGAGACGAGATATGGACCAGAATCTGGGCGGGCAATTTCAAGGGCATCGGATGCCTTCAGCAGTCCGTGCTTGGCTGGCCAAGTACGCGTTGTCACTCCACTAAAGGTTGCGGCCGCACCTAACTCGGCTCGAACGATGTGAGAGTTAGTCTCGGCAATCAGCTCTTCACCCGGAGCCACTAATAATCGAATCGCCAACTGATTGGCTAGAGAGCCGGTGGGAGAAAAGAGTCCCGCCTCTTTCCCAAACATCTGCGCGAGGCGCTCCTCGAGTGAGTTGACTGTCGGATCATCACCGTAAACATCATCACCAACAGGGGCATGTGCGATTGCATCTCGCATTCCAGGTGATGGCTGCGTCACAGTGTCGGAGCGAAGATCTATGGCCATAAATGTGAGCCTACTTCTCTTCTCGTATGACAATCAAATACATGGCACAAATAACCAAGACTCCGCCTATCGAGCTCTGCAAACTCAGAATTTCGCCTCCGAAGAGGATTGCAAAGATTGCCGCGAATACGACCTCCATCGTTAAAATCACGGCTACCTTGATCGGACTCATATGGGCCTGTGACCAGGTCTGAATAATAAATGCGATTGCAGTAGCAAAGACTGCTGTAAAGATCACAACACCCCAGACATCAGTATCTGGGGGTGGTGCATAACCACCAGGAATAGATGCAATGCCTGCCAAAATCGCACACATCGCAAGCTGTACAACTGTCATTGCATAGGCGTCACGACCCGGACTCCATTTGCTCAGAGCGATAATATGAAGTGCAAACAGGATTGCGCTGATGAAGGTCAAGAGCTCTCCTAGACCAACTGACCAACCACGAATTGATAAGAGCCCAAGTCCTGCAGTGCCCAGTGCGATACAGCTCCAAGTAAAACGACTGACACGTTGGCCAAGAATGAGAGAGGCGAAAAGGGGGGTCAATACGATGTAGAGACCTGTAACAAAGCCGGTGATTGCAGCACCCGTTCGCGCTAGACCAAGAGTTTGAAAGATATATCCACTTCCAAGGAGTACTCCAGCAGCCCCTGCACGCAGGAGTAAGTCCTGGTCAATTAATTTGATGACCTTTGGTCGGATCAGAATCATCACGATGACGGCAAGACCAAAGCGGGTAAAGAGAAAGTTGTTGACACTCTGCCTTTGAATTGCATCCTTCATGATTACAAATGCCCAACCCCATGCCATTGAAACAGAGAGCAGTGCCCAAGGAGCCAACCTAATTTTGAGTTGATGTTGAGAGTTGCTCACCTCTCATCTCGCAGAGACTTTAATAAGGCTACTTCACTCGTGTGTTTGTCCTCCATGCCAGGAGTCTCTAATACCAACGGCACGCCAGCCGTTGCTGGATGAGCGAGTAATTCGGCAAAGGGTGCAACCCCTATATGGCCATCTCCAATATTTTGGTGGCGGTCCTTGAGAGCTCCACAGACATCCATCGAATCATTGGCATGCACCAATTTAAAACGCTCCTTACCTGCGACCTCTACAAGAAGATCTAGAACCTTGGTCATACCGCCCTTGACGGCTATGTCATGGCCCGCGGCAAAGACATGGCAGGTATCGAGGCAGATCCCGACCTTTGGATGGTACTCAAGTGCCTTGAGATAGTTTTCGAGATCATCTAACTTCTTTACTAATGACTGCCCCTGTCCTGCAGTTGGCTCAAGTAAGAGAAAAGGTGAGTCCTCTTGAAGAGCGTTAAGGATCGGCATCATGCCCTCATGTATCTGCCTCCAAGCGGTCTCGACATAGTTCACATCAACTGCAGAGCCAGTGTGAATAACAACACCCAAAGCGCCGATATCACTGGCTCGCTGTAACGAGTAGGCAGTTGAGGCCAATGAGTTCTCATATGTTGCCGGCGTAGGAGAGCCTAAGTTGATCAGGAAGGGGGCATGTACGTAAGTCTGGATGTCGAGCGCCCCAGCCTTGAGCTTGAATGCCTCGTCCAAATCCGGCTTCGACGCCGGCATTGCCCACATACGTGGACTAGATGCAAAGACTTGGATTACCTCTGCTCCAGTTGTCTTTGCATACTCAATCGAACGTTTGGCCATCCCTCCAGTTGTTGGAGTATGAGCACCGATACGTGAACGCGCCTTAGACATCCATTCACCCTACGGTAATCGTGACCACACTGCCACGTTTGACTTTACTACCGACCTTGGGGGAGATATTTGTGGTCTTTTTAATTTTTTTGACTCCCAATTTCTTGACGATGACCTTTAGATCAAGGTCTTTGAGAGCGGCAACCGCCTTACTCTCTTCAAGTGAGAGGACATTCGGAATGTATACGTATTGAGAGCCTTTTGAGACAATCAGTCTGACCTTTGAACTCTTTGGGACCTCAATATTTCCGCTAGGAATCTGTGAAACGACTGCACCGGCGAGGATTTTCTCATCAAATGCATATGAACTTTCGACCTCAAATCCCGCCTCTGTGAGCTCATTGAGGCCCTGCTCCCCACTTTTACCTACATACGATGCAAGAGAGACTAACTCAACACCTTTGCTCAGTATGAGATTGACTGCAGAGCCTCGTTTTACTTGGGCACCTGCTTGTGGATCTGAGGAGATGACAAAGCCTTTTGGTATCTTGTTACTAAATATCTCCTTAGTCGTTCCGAGAATCAAAGGGCTCTTTGTGATTAAAGCGCTCGCTGCCTCTGGTGTCAAGCCGACTAGAGATGCAATGGTAAAACGCTCAGCTCCTTTTGAAACGATTAATGTCACCGATCCACCAGAATCTATTCGTCCACCAGCCTGCGGATCTGATTCGATAATGGTGCCTGCTGAAACCTCTTCATCAAATCGTTTTTCAGTAATCACGTTGGTTATTCCCAAAGGTGTCAGAAGTGAGAGCGCTTGATCGTATGAGCCTCCGATTGTTGATGGAACAACTATCCGAGATCCAGGTCCCACTAGTGTGTACCAGCCACCGATGCCTAGGGTGATGGCAAGGAGAAGAGCAACTTTACGGTTGCGTCGCACACGCCTACTGGCTCGCTGCTTTTTATCGGCGCTTCGACGAACCTCTTGTGTACTCTCTTTTAACTCCGTGATGGCTTGAGTAAGAATCTCTCGCTTTGGTTTAGAGCGCGGTTTCTCTCGAATCGGATCAACTGGTAGATCTAGATCCAATCTCATCTGATTCTTCTTCGGATCTATCTCTGCCGCAATCCTTAGCAGTTGTGCAAGAAACTCACCCGCATTGCGTGGGCGTAAATCAGGGTCCCTATTCGCTGCCCGACTTATCAACTCATCGAGTGCTTGAGGTAGATCTTTGCGTTTGGAGCGAAGTGATGGAATATCTTCATTGACATGCATATAGGCGATTTGGATGGGGGTCTCACCGAGAAATGGCTTTTCACCAGTCAGCATCTCGAATGCGACTATGGCTAGGGCATAAACATCACTTCGTGCATCGCAAACGCCCCGTTGTACTTGCTCGGGGGATAGATATGAAACTGAGCCAAGGATTACACTTGACTCTGCCGTCATCGTAGATCCAATAATCTCTCCACGAGCCAGACCAAAATCCGCGAGCTTAATCCGTCCCTCCTTTGAAATCAAAATATTCTCAGGCTTAATATCTCGATGAACAATCCCAATTGCATGAGCCGCTGCAAGAGCGCTTAAAATCGGGGTCAGATAGTTGACTGCATCATTAAATTCGAATCGTCCCCGCTCATTGAGATACTCACGCAGAGTGCTCCCCTCGATAAACTCCATCACTAAAAAGACTGCGGGTATGCCACTTTGATTCCAGCCTTGATCCTGCACCGCGACAATGTTGGGGTGATTGAGAGCGGCAGCGGCCTTTGCCTCACGTATGAAGCGATTAACGAAGGCCTCATCTTGGGCCAGATGCGGATGCATGATTTTGACTGCGACTTTACGGTCTAGACGAGTATCAATCGCCTCATAGATCGAGGCCATCCCACCATTAGCGACCTGTTGAATCAGCTGGTAGCGGCTATCAATGAGCTCACCCGATAGGTCCGACATGTGTGAATTTTATGGATTACGCGTGAGAGAAGCGCGCGGGGCGCGCCCATTAAGGTTGTGAAGTAAGAAGGTGATGTGCATGTTTGCGCGTTGCATCACGTTGAAAATGCTCCTCCTGATCTACCTGCCATTGGCGCATATGGATCTCTATCGCCATGCCATCTCGTGCTAAAACGCGGGCCAAGCCCTCTTCGGACTCGATATCGAGCCAATGCAGGATCGCTCCAGCATCACGCACTACTTTTTGACCGGCACCGACACCCTCAATAATCAGGACGTCACTTGGAACAAGCAGTTGAGATGAATCAAAGGACATAGTTGTCCAATTGAAAATAGGAATCAAGATCTCTACTCGTGTCACGAATGCATCAATTATAGTCTCTAACTTTGAGGTTAGATCAATATTGAGTGCGTTGTGCCAACCATTGTACAAATCATCCATATGAATAACGCTCACAGACTTGTCTTGAGAGAGCCTCTCATAGAGTTCTCTTGCTAAGGTGGTTTTGCCAGCACCGGCGCGACCGTCAATGGCTATAAGAGACATTCCAACGCTTCCAGCCAACAAAAGCAACAAGCGTGAAGGCAAAATACAAAACGGCTGTGAACCAATAGCCCAGCACTGCATATTGAATAGTTCCAACTACATCAACGATGATCCATAGGATCCAAGTCTCTATCTTCTCGTAGACCATAAGAATCTGTGCAATCAAACTTGCAACGAGAAGGAATGCATCAGACCATGTTGCCGCCGCGCCAAGGTTCGAGAGAATTGGTGTGAGAATTGAGACTGAGACGATCGTTGCCATCGCCCAAATGACCCTATTACGATTTGATAAGGCACCAGGCTCCGCTCCAGTTGGTGCCCAACCAAACCAGCCCCACACTGCTGCCACAATGAAGACAATCTGCAAAGCAGCACTTGCAAAGAGATCGGCCTGGTAAAAAAAGACCATATAGAGTGCGCTACTTGCAGCCCACCATGGCCATGTGATTCGTCTACCAGTTGTTCCCAGCCAGACACCTATGATGGAGACGAGTGCTGCAACTGATTCAAGGATTGATACGTCATAGCCCCAGGCAGTAAAGAGAGTTGTTGACATGATATTTTCCTTTCCGCATCCGCATTACCGGATCGGTCTAACGGTCGATCTGAAATTCAGACCCTCTCAGCCTTTAAGGGCTCCCGTACCTTCACCCTATGGCAAAACCCTCCAATCTGCAGTGGCTGGCACTTTCTAAGCCTCAGCGAGATGAAACTAAACGCTTGAGGAGAGCTGCACCTGCAACCCGTGCTCTGCGCGGTGAAGATGTTGTGGCGCGTTTATTGAAGATGTCATAACCAATCTTTTCTACCTCATCGACGATTCCACAGTAGAGCGTGCTCGCCGCTTCGATACATGGCCGACTTTTTGCCTCCAACATTAAAATTCCAGGAGCGGCCTGGGCCTGAAGGGTGCGCACGCGGGCGATCTGAAACTTGAGGGCCTCAACAATTTGAGGGGTCAGTACTCTCTCTTCGAGCATCTGGCGTGTGACACCATATTGAGCCAACTCTGTAATCGGAAGATAGATACGGCCACGATCTAGATCCTCACCGACATCTCGAATGAAATTCGCCAATTGAAAGGCGATACCTAGGTTTTTTGCGCACTCATAAGCACCATCATCGAGTGCGCCTAAGACTGGGACCATCTCAAGGCCAATCACTGCGGCAGAGCCATAGACATACTCCATCAAATCCTCATATGTCTGGTACTCCTGCACCGTCAGGTCCATAGTCATTGAGTGAAGAAAGGCTTCAAAGTGTGCATGCGGAATATCAAAGCGATTCACAGTATCGATCAAGGCACGACCTATCGCATCATCACTCTCTCCACTCTTTAAATCGCTTAGGATTTTCTCTCCCCATACACCTAGGGCTTGTGCCTTCTCCTCAACTGTGAGCGTAGAGGCCATATCATCGACAATCTCATCGGCATATCGAGCAAAGCCATAGAGCGCATGGACATAGGGGCGTTTGGATTTGGGGAGTAGCAAAGTCGCTAAGTAATACGTTTTACCATGCAGAGCATTTAATCTCTTGCACTCCGCGTAGGATTCTGCAAGCTCATCCATCTACTTGACTGGTCCCACAATTCGCTCTGCTGCAAGTCGTCCTGAGATCAACACCATGGGCATACCAACACCAGGCTGTGTCCCTGAGCCGGCAAAGACAACGTTTTCAATCCCTGCGGCGATGTTGCGTGGCCTAAATGGTCCAGTTTGAAAGAATGTGTGCGCGCTTGCAAATGGTGCACCCTGTTCCATCCCCTGATTTTTCCAATCTAAGGGGGTCGTTAGAGTCTCGGTCTCTATTGAATCCCCGAAACCCTCATAGCCCCGGCTCTCAAGAGCCCGCACCATCTCATCTCGATATGGCCCTGCCTGCTTGACCCAGTCAATATCGGCGCTCAGGTTTGGAGTGGGAAAGAGGATGTAATAAATATTTTTGTTAGGTGGTGCCAAATCTGGATCATCATGTGTCGGAACTGTGACCAAGATACTGGGATCACTCATCAAAACCTTCTTCTTAATAAGCTCATCAAATACCCCGTCCCACGATTGCCCGAAATGAATGTTGTGATGGGCGGTGTGGGAGTATTTCTTTGAGGAGCCAACGAGCAAGGTGGTACATGAGGGCGAGTATTTCAGCCTCTTAACAGATAGTGGTGTCTTACCTAATAACTCTCGCCAGGCCACTGGAAGATCAGGATTGAGGATGACGGCATCACACTCAATGCGCTGGCCATCCTGGGTTAAGACCGCTTTGGCCCGGCCATGAGAGATCTCAACCTTGGAGACAGTCGTATTGTATTTGAACTCAACACCGTGTTTTTGGGCAGCCGCTGCGAGTCCACGTGGGATCGCATGCATCCCTCCCTTTGGAAAAAATACACCGTTAACAGAGTCCATATATGCGATGACCGCATAGATCGCCAGCGCCTGCTGGGGACTCACGCCTGCATACATCGCCTGAAAGGAGTAAACCTTTTGAAGACGTGGGTCTTTAAGAAATTGGTTGACCTTCGGTGAGAGTTTACGAAAACCACCTAGCGCAATGAGTCGTGCCAGATTTGGTGTCAATAAATTAAAGGGGCTATCGATATTACGATCGATAAAATCATTCATCTCATACTTATATAACTTGGTCACAAACTCTACATAGCGACGGTAGCCAGCGGCCTCGGTGGCACTGATGTTTTTTTCAATCTCTGCCTCCATCTCCTGTGTATTTGCATGGACATCCAAGGAGGTTCCATCGGCATAAAAGGCCCGGTACAAAGGAGTCAATGGGGTGAGTTCAAGCCAGTCCTTCATATCCTCACCCACACAGTTGAAGGCATCTTGAATCAATGAGGGCATAGTCAATACAGATGGGCCCGTATCGAATGAGTATCCCTGTTTTTGGAGCAGACCATTTCTTCCACCAGGAACCGACTCTCGCTCGATAACGGTGACTTTACGACCGGCACCAGCTAAACGAAGCGCAGCACTGAGTCCAGCAAGACCCGCCCCTACAACAACGACATGATCGGTCGGGCCTTTGACACGTGCAGCCATCTAGGTGCTCCTCTTAGTTGTGATTTTTACTAACTCCAAAAGCAGGGGATGCGCCCGCTCTCCAATTACCTCAGACTCTGCAGCCTGCAATGCCTCTTGCGTGAGCCTCTCAATCATTGCCTCAAGCTTTTGCTTTGCTCCAGTTACCGTGATTATCTCCTGCAAAATAGATATGCCACCTGCATCCAACTCTGGCATTCCAAAGAACTTTTTGCTCTCACTTCGCATCGACTCAGTACATGCAGCATCTGTGAGGGCAATGAGCACCGTCCTTTTGCCTTCGCGAAGGTCATCACCCACTGGCTTGCCCGTGACCGATGGATCCCCGAAGACTCCTAAAAGATCATCTCGATATTGGAATGCCTCTCCAAGGGGCAGACCATATGAAGAGAGTGCATCTAGGAGAGCAGGGGAATGGCTTTGCGACAGGACTGCACCTATGTGCAACGGTCTCTCGACCGTATATTTTCCAGATTTATATCGTGCGATTTTTACAGAGCGCTCCAGGTCAGTACTCTTGCGGGCCTGCTCATGAATATCTAAAAATTGCCCGGCCATTAACTCAGTGCGCATCTCGTCATAAATCGGGGATACATTGCTCAACCGTTCAGATGTGAGTCTGGCCTCGTTGAGCATCTGATTCGACCAGACCAAAGCTAAATCGCCCAGTAACACAGCGGCGGCAAGACCATATGCAGGTGCAAAACCCTCAAGTTGCTCTTGGACATGGATGGATTCGAAGTGACGATGAATTGAGGGCCTACCCCGACGCGTATCTGAGCCATCCATAAGATCATCATGGATGAGCGCACAAGCCTGCAATAGTTCAAGACTTGCAATCGCCCGCGTGACTGAGACGTCTAATTCGGCATCTGTACTTACAAATCCACTGTATGCAAAGAGAGGCCGTAGGCGTTTGCCACTATCAAGCAGGAAAGTTGAGAGGGCATGTGCAACTGGAGCCAGATCACTTGAAATTGAGTTTAGAAAAGTGGATTGCTCGGCGACAAACTTCGATAATTCGATCTCAACGGCATCACGAAACTCTTGCAAAGCTGCCTTGGCCTCTAAACTCACTCCTTAAAGGTACCCTCAGAGTGTGATAACGCGCACTTCGTATTCATTAGAATTTTTCCCTCCTAAAGACAGTGAGGGTGAGATTCGATTGTGGGAGGCCCTTGAGGCACTCGCGCCTATGGCACCAAAGTTTGTATCTGTGACCTATGGCGCAGGTGGGTCAACACGAAATAGAACAATTGGCGTCACTCAAGAGGTTACGCATCGGACTAAGGTTCCAACGGTGGCACATTTGACATGTGTTGGTTCAAGCCGCCCAGAATTGATCTCAATTCTGCATCTTTATCGTGACGCTGGAATTCGCGGTGTTTTAGCGCTGCGAGGGGACCCAGTAGGCGGACCCCGCGCTCCCTGGACACCTGTATCCGATGGTTTTACTCACGCTGACCAACTCGTACAACTAATTCGTGAGTTTGGAGGTTTTGATATTGGTGTTGCTGCTTTCCCGGATGGTCATCCTTCATCAGCGGGTGATACAAAAAAAGATATTGACGTTTTACTTCGCAAAGAACGGCTAGGTGCAACTTTTGCAACCACACAGTTTTTCTTCGAAGTTTCAAAATGGGAGCAACTTGTATATGCATTGCAAGCTCGTGGCTCCGAATTACCCGTAATTCCAGGAATCCTGCCGATTACCAACGTCAAACAGTTACAACGTATGGCTGAACTTGGAGGCACACCGATCCCCCCCGCAATTTCAGCGGCCTTCACGGCAATAGAGGGTGATGTGGATGCTGTCCAAAATCTAGGTATCGAACTCGCAAGCCAGTTGTGTGAAGATCTGTTGCACGCTGGCGCACCGAGTCTGCACTTCTATACTATGAATAGTGCAACTGCTACTACCGCAATTTATAGGAATTTAAATAATGCTCACTAAAGAGGAATTTACTGCTAGATGGAGTTCCTTGCATAATGATGCACCAGTTAAAGGAATTGTGGCGGCTTGGCTGAAGATCTCTTATCGCTTTGGTTTAATCGCAACGTTGCTCCGAATCTCTCCTAATTCGCTGACTCTTCTTGGACTTGCCAGCGCAGTGCTGACGGCTTTGAACGCCACCTCATGGTGGGCGATTTTCTTTCTTGTATTCTCACTTTTTTGTGATGGAGTCGATGGCAGCGTTGCAATCTTTCAAAAGCGAGAGAGTGCATGGGGTGCGACCCTGGACTCAGTTGTTGATCGAATCAGTGAGGCCTTCTGGTTATACGCTCTCTATGTCATCGGTATTCCAGCATGGCTTGCAATCGCATTATGGAGCGTTGCCGCCATTCAAGAGTATGCACGAGCAAAGTTAACCTCACTAGGAGTTCATGAGATCGGAGTTGTTACTGCAACCGAGCGACCAGTGCGTGCGAGCTTCCTCTTTATCACTCTACTCATGTATCAATTTTCAATTCCGGGTATTGAGATTCTTGCCTATGGGTTTTTAGCACTGCAAGTAGTCAGTTTCACGCAGGTCATGCGCTTTGCCCGCTCTCAACTGCGTTAGCAACAATCTCCCCGCTTAAGCCAACAAGGGGTAAACCTCCACCAGGATGGGAGGAGCCTCCCACACAGTAAAGGTTCTTTATTGGTGAACGATTTTTTGCTCGCATAAAAGCGGCCCGAGCACCGTTACTAGATGTGCCATAGATTGAACCTCCAGGTGCTAAAACGCTGCGCTCTAAATCTGCGGGTGTTCTAATTGTCAGTGACTCCAATCGGGCGCGCACCGGGATACCCCTTGCCTCGATCTGATCGATAATGAGATTGGCGTAGTTGCGAGAGAAGTTCTCATCACTCCAATCAAATCCACCATCTCCATGATGTGGAGCATTGACCAGCACAGACCAACTCTCAAGAGAGGAGTCTTTGACCATCTGCTCATCCTGGGGGGCACAGATGTAGATCGTTGGCTCTAGGGCCGGGGTCTTAGCGGTAAATATCGAATCAAATTCAGCGTCATAATCCTTGGGAAATAAAACCGTATGGTGTTTAAGGGGATTACTCCCATCTTTTCTCAGACCCAGCAAAAGTGTGAAACCGGCGAGTGAAGCATCGGCTTTCATTAGGTTGCGGCGCACTTTGCGAAGCTTTCGATCCTCTCCTTCAATCAATTGATTGTAAATCAGAGCTGCATCGGCATTTGCTATGACTGCATCAGTGGAGATAACTGTTCCATCCTGCAATCGAACACCAGAGGCCACTCCCTTTTCTACCGTGATTTGTGCGACTCGAGAATTGAAGTGAAATGTAACCCCAACATCGATACAGCGCTGATGCACCAATGTTGCAAGGGTTCCAAGACCGCCCTTTATATGCCAAGCGCCAAAAGCCTCTTCCACATAGGCGATAGTTGCCAGGACAGCGGGGGCTTTGCGAGGATCGGAGCCACTATATGTTGCATAGCGATCGAGAATATATCGAAGACGTCTGTCAGGTAGATATTTGTCAGCAAATTTGCGCAGTGATGTCCAAGGCGAGATTATGAATATGTCACGAATCAAATTCCTACGCTTGAACAGAGTAAGTGGGGAGCGCAGCTCTGATTCGACAAATGGTTCGCGCGAGACGTCCCACATCTTTGAGGCCCGACGCATCATCTGATCCCACTGCTGGGCGGCTTCATCTCCATACTCAGCTCGGATCGCATTGAGGGTGTGAAAGCGCGAAAGGTTTGAAAAGCTCACATGTGTGCCATCAGTGAACCGATAGTCAAAGGATGGGTCGACGGGCACGATTTCACACATAAGACCAAGTGGTTTACCGGTTCGGATGAAGAAATCTTTGTAGACCGCTGGCAGGGTCAAGAGTGAGGGCCCAGTATCGAAGGCAAACTTTCCAATCCACTCAGTGCGTAGTTTTCCACCAAAAGTATCGCAGGCTTCATAAACGCTCACTGAGTGCCCGGCGCGTGCTAATCGCCCTGCCGCCGTCATGCCACCCATCCCAGCACCAATAACAACGATCTTCATAGTGCCCGGCCCTTCCAAGTTATCTCTCCACGCTTGAGATAGGAGTAGATGATGAGATAGATCAGCACGATACTTGAGATTGGATGAAAGAGTGAATCAAGAATCCGGCCATGAAAACGTAAGGCACTGATGATGCGGGTACACATGATGACAGTAAATGCTATGACCCCCCAGGGCGAACCCAAAAGGGCAAAGACAAGTGGCAATACCCCTGTCATTAAGAGAAAAGCTATCGCAAAAATTGAGCCAAAGGGAGATCCGAATGCATGACGCAGGGATTTACCGTAACCAGATTGAATCTGACTCCACGATGAATACATTCTGCACTGCGCGATATTGGCACCGTTTATCACTGTGCCATGCGAGCCAGTCTGTGTGAGTGCTCGAGCTAGGAACACGTCATCTAATACGGCAGCTTTGACCGATTCATATCCACCAGATGCAACGAGTGCGGCTCTGTGCACAATAAAAAACTGGCCATTTGCAACTGCCATCGATGAAAATGCTGCCCGCTCTGCAAAGCGAAGAGGAAGAGTTGTCATCCAAGACCACTGCAAGAGAGGTTGCACAAGACGCTCGCCAAGAGAGAGGGCTACCTGTCGGGGATAAGGGGAGATAAACTGCAGGGAGGCTGATTTCATGAGAGTAATTGACCTGCTAATCGCATCAGGGGCTATCCGAACATCGGCATCAATTGAGACGATGATCTCGCCAGTTGTGCACTTCATGAGCTGATGTAGAGCCCAAACCTTGCCGATCCAACCAGGTGGTAACGCAGCACCTTGTATCACTCGAGCATGAGCCGAGCTAGCGGTAGAGGATCTCAGCAGTTCAAGAGTTTGATCCTGCGAATCATCATCTAAAAAAATGAACTCCACGCTGTTCAAGGATTTTTGGGCAAGAAGTGATTGGACAAGATCTACAACGTTCTCGGCCTCATTGCGTAGGGTAATAATCACGCTAACTGTCTCAGTTATCTCACTATCTTTATCGGGCCTTCTGATACTAAAAAAGTTAGTGATTGATATTAGAAGCAAAAATATGGGGAATGCAGTAAACCAAAGCATAGGATTTATGGGCGCCCTAACCAGCGAGTGAAAAGATATGGGGCTAGGACCGCGGCAAAGATTGCTCCTGCAAAGAGTGCGATACCAGGACGGCTGAAAAAGAAGAGATTACCTACAACTCCTGAAAATAAAGTCCAGGCCAAAAAGATATCAACGGCCACAAAGGATGCACCGATTTTTCTTCTCTCTCGAGTGAGTGCAAAGTGCAGGATTGCGATCAAGACCATGCCAGATAGCAGCCAGCCGAAGGTATTTGAGAGTGGAATTTCAGGTTGGAATGGAACATGGGGACCACTTACCACCCAAGTCCAACGACCTGAGGAGACCATCAATGGATCAAGAAATAAATCCCATGCCGCCATCACAATTCCGCCATAGAGAAAGACCCAGTGGCCCGCAACGCGCCGAGAGATGACCAAAGCTGGATGAGCGATCATTATCCAGGCAAAGGGAACTACCAGGGGGACAGAGAATATTTGAAGGCCTAGATCGGGAGAGTATGTGTACTCACCAAAGGGCCAGGTCGTTTTCACACCAATGTGCTCGATAGCTAATGCGAAAGAGAATGTGATACCTAAATAAGTAAAGGCATAGCGCTGCCCGTAAGCAAGCAGAGCATGTAGGAGCATCGCACCAGCACCCCAATAGACCACTGCAATAGTGACCAAGCGTAAAGTCTCACCATCGATTAATGGATAGATTATCTGAAGAGAGATTGCAACTGCGAGGACGGCAATCAGTATCCCGCTCATCCTTCGAGAGATCGCTCTACGGCGATTTCTACGTGGTGAGTAGTGACGGATAGACATGGTTATAAGTCTGCCCTATGTATGAGCTTAATTATTAATTGAGCCACGTATTTCTCGCACAGCAAATCTTGAAAAGAGCTCCTCTGCATACCAGTTGTACTTTTCGGTGGCGGCGATTGCGGCCTGATGCGCCGCCCCGCGATAGGCAAAATCACGCAATGCCGCTCCAGACTCCCAGATAGAAAATGTCCCCTGAAGACCGATCGGAGCCTCTCCGATTCCGATCGCGCAAATGAGACCTGGTGCAGATTTGAGCGATGCAGTAACCGGAGGGACTGCTCGCCAGAACCTTAAGTTGTGTAACCATGCGATTCGGGCACGAGTGATTGCGATTACTTGTCCATCCCAGTCCTTAACTGATGCCACAAATGGCTCTTGTTTGGACCATTTGCCGTGGGCAGAGATCGGTTCGATGATCGCTCGAAACTCATGGGTGCAGTTCTTACGCCACTGTCTGATGACAAATGATTCATCAAATACAGCAGCGTCATTAACGTCGGCAATTAATCCCCATTGGAGTGGATTTGCATCTTTGGGGGTAAATGTCTCGCCTTTGCCGGTACCAAGGGATTTAAAGAATCTAACGTTGTTTGAATTACCCAAGAAAACTCGATCAAGGGCCATTGCACAGAGTGCAAATGGAATCGCACTAGCTTTGATTCTCCAGAAATAGGCAACGATCATCTATGCGCCTACAACCATAGGTGTTGCACCGGAGCAGCGAATGAGCTCTGCATAGGTTGTTGGATACACCGCGTGGGGATGTCCTGATGCCGCCCAAACGATTTCATATTCATCAAGTGCCCGGTCTATCACAGTGATCTCTGGAGCGCATAGCCAGCCGATTGGTGCTACTCCTCCAATGGAAAAACCTGAACTCTCTTTTATGAATTCAGCATCGGCACGGTGAAGTTTTTCAACCCCTAAATTCTCTGCCACTAAACTCGTATCAACACGGTGACGTCCACTAGTGATTACTAAAAGCGGATTACCACTGGGGAGTCGAAAGACGATGGATGATGCGACCTGTCCTACTTCAATTCCTAAGCTATCAGCGGCATCAAGGGCGGTACGTGCTGATTCAGAGAGAATTCTGACTTGGCCTGAACAGTTGAGTTTTTTGAGAAGCGCACTCACCCGAACAACTGAAGAGTTTGTAAGAACTTCCTCCACTTGTTAGGCAACACGGTTTTCTAGCTTGAGTGCTGACATGAATGCATCCACAACCTCACGCTTACTCCATGGCGCAGGTGCCTGTGTGATGAAGTAGTCTTTCAAGGCGATCTCTGCTAGCTCTTCGATATCAGACTCAACAAAGCCAAGGGATGAAAGAACCGGGAATTGCAACTGGGCCAAGATCTTTCGCACTGCGTTGACGCAGCGAGAGCCGTCATTGGTGCCATCTGCAGGTACACCCATTGCATCTGCCACACGCTCCATCTTCTCTGGAACGATCTTCGCCTCACGCGTAAGGGTCTCAACGAGCACCAGGCCGATTGTCAGACCGTGTGGAACATGCTTGAGTCCACCGATCGCTTGACCTAATGAGTGCTCAGCGGTGCAGTCAGAGATGTTCATTGTCAGACCGGCCATCATGCTGCCCGAGGCCATTCCAGCCCGGGCTACTGTGTCACTTCCATCTTTGAATGCAGCCACCAACGCAGGAGTCATGATGCGCACCGCTTCATATCCAATCGCATCTCCAATCGGAGTGCTGCACTTTGCAATGATTCCAGCAATGGCCTGTGCAAGAGCATCTATACCTGTGTTTGCAGTCATCGAGGGTGGCATTGAATACGTAAGGACGGGGTCAACTAAAGCGACTTGGGCCCGTAAATGTGCATGTGCAATCCCTGCTTTGCGCCCGGCCTCTGGATCTGAGATCACAGAGCCGCCGGAGACTTCAGAGCCTGTTCCCGCAGATGTTGGAAGAGCGATAAGAGCGATCGTTGGTGCTGGATAAATCGCTGGCTTGGATTGAAACTCTCCAAATGTGCAGTCAAGTTGTGCACACAAACGTGCCGCTTTGGCTGTATCGATCACTGATCCGCCGCCAAGGGCTACGACTGCATCCGAGCCTGCAGCCTTCAACGATGCAATTGCATCATTGACCATTGCAATCGTTGGCTCACCAGCTGGTTTTTCAAAAACTGTCACTGAAATTCCTGAGTTTGACTTCATCAAATCGATAATCTCTGCCGCTGCCGGATTAAACTTTTCAATATCCTTATCCACCATCAAAAAAACATTACTTGCACCAATTTCGCTCACTACCGCCGGAAGAGTTTTGGCTACACCCTCACCAAAGCGGACCTTAACTGGGAGATGATTGTTAAAAGCGGTGATTTTTTCCATATAAGACTCCTTGGTACATGTAAACGATGGTCAGATTCTATATGAGCCCCAACTTTCGCCCCAGTTTGAAGGCTATTGTGAGCCCGTGCACACAGAGTTAGCAATAAGGGCGGCGGCCGCACGTATTGGCCTATGGGCGGTGTTTTTCTTTATGGGTGTTGTCTCAATGGCCTGGGTAGCGCGCATACCTGAGATTCGTGATGCTAATGGACTCAATAATGGACAGCTTGGGCTGATACTTCTCTCAAGCACAGTCGGAGCTGTCTCTGGCGCACAGTTATCGGGCAGACTGATTCACACTTTCGGAACAAAACCATTGATCGCACTCTCTATATTCGTCATGCCTATCGGCTTGATTCTCATGGGCCTATCGAGAACCCCAATCACCTTGATCTTCGGTCTTTTTATTATGGGCCTGGGGTATTCGACTATGGATATCTCATGTAACACGCAGGCCGTTGCAATTGAAAAACTTCTACAAAGACGGATGATGTCCTCCTTTCACGCCCTGTGGAGTTGTGGCGCATTTGCAACGACGGTTCTTGGTGGAGTTATCGCCGCCTATGTCTCACCCCGAACTAATCTGGTGGGAGTCGGAATTGCCTGCTTTTTTCTCTTCATACCATCGCTTATGCCGTTGCTACCACCTGAGCTTGATGATCACAGTGGGGGAGAGGAAGAGACATCGGCCAAGATTCCATTTTTTGGTAAGGGTGTGATGCCGTTATGGGGGATGGGAATCGGCTTGTTAGGGGGTCTGATTGCAGAGGGGGCGGCAAGTGATTGGGGCGCAATCTTGTTGCGCGATGACATGGGTTTTGGAAAAGGCGTGAACGCATCTGCATTTGCAAGTTTTTCACTCGCAATGATTACTGCGCGCTTTCTTGGAGATAGAGCGCTGGACTACTTTGGTCCTAGAAAGACGGTTCTCATCGGTGGATATGTCGGGGGATTAGGTTTAGGAGCCAGCATTGCGATCAGCGTTCCAATCTCTGACACACATCCAATCCTTGCACTCATCATTATCAACCTGGGATTTGCATGTGCAGGACTGGGAATTGGCCCAATGTTTCCAGCCTATATTATCGCCGCATCACAGATACCAGGAATTGCCTCCTCCGTTGCAATCGCCCGAGTGGGTGTCATCGGAATCGCAGGTTATTTCATTGGACCATCAATTACTGGTGCCATTGCTCAAGTGACATCACTTCCAATAGCGATGATTTATCCAATATTGATGTTGCTTCTTGCAGGCTATCAATCACATACTATCAAGAGATAAACCAGGTCTGGATTAAAGTATACGTTGCGATGGAATACAGTAGATAAGCAAATGCCGTCCGCAAAAGCTTAGGATCCACTTTTGAACCTCGCATTGATGCGATTCGTGAGATGAGTATGGCTGAGAGCGCCATGATGAGTGGAATCTTCCAGTTGACATCCCCCCACGACTTATAGTGTGCGAAAAATGCAATGAGTGAATTCAGAGCGATGATAAGTAGTGAAGTCCCAGCGGCCTTAGCCTGTGGATTTTTAAAGAAGAGAACTAAGATCGGTATCGCAAGAAAACCGCCACCAACGCCAAAGAGCCCGGTCATGGCTCCGATGATGAGTGAGATCACAATGAGCCAGAGAATCGGAATTCGTTTCTCAACACCTGTGATTGGTTTGATGAGCATCGAAGTTGCAGCAAGAACAAGCACAAAGACAAAGCCCGTCTTAATGTTCTCATCAGGGATTCGATAGGCAACAAGAGACAAGCCCACATTGGTAGTGAAGCCAATTGAACTGATGATCAGGGCCTCACGGATGAGCACATCTTTGCTTTTTAGCTTGGGAATTAACCCGGCAGTTGCAGCGCTCATGACAACGGCAAGAGCAGCCGTTGTAGCGGCATTGGCGCTAAAGCCGAAGATATAGATAAGAAGTGGAACGGCCAGCATGGCACCGCCTGCACCTACAAATCCCAAGACCGCCCCGATGGCCGCTCCGGCAAGAAGTGCTTCTATGACGTACACCCCTGCATAATGGCATCGATTGCTCAGATCACACTGAGCCCCGCACTGGGCCCC
>JABMMN010000070.1 GCA_013205535.1 Candidatus Planktophila sp. | reverse complement strand
GCTGCAATCTATATCTCACTAGCAATCTCTGCCGTTGCCGATGTACTTGTCGTTTTCTTACCGCTCTATGGAAGTGAGAATAATTTCTCACCATATGCTGTCGGATTTATCTTGGCGCTGCGAGCGGGCACGACCATGCTTTCGCGCCTATTTTTAGGGCGTTTGAGTGAGCGTTTTACCACCTATCAATTACTGCTCTGGAGCACATTGATCTCAGTTCTTGCGTGTACGGCAATGGCGTTTGCTAAGACACCACTCTCACTCGCCGCAGTCGTCTTCGTGGCAGGGTTCTCATTGGGAATCGGGCAGCCCTTGACGATGTCACTGGTCTCGCAAAAAACACAGGCCGATGAGAGAGCTATCGCGGTATCGGCTCGCTTGATGGGCAATCGAATAGGTCAGTTCATGGTGCCGGCAGCGGCGGGAGTAATCGCTGCCGCATCGGGTGCGGGGGCGGTATTCATAGGACTTGCGATCTTGCTGGGTAGCTCGGTTTTCAGCGTAAAACGTGAATAGGTGTGGCCTGAGTTACACCGTTGTAGTTCATATAGGCCGATTTCCCTTATCCCACCCCGCCCTCTAAACTTCAACTTCGCTTGTTTCAGGCTAAAACGGAGATGTGGGTAGATATTGGCTAGCAAAGATGGTGCCATTGAGATGGAGGGCACCGTTTCTGAGGCTTTACCCAACGCGATGTTTCGTGTGGAACTAACAAATGGACACAAAGTCCTTGCTCACATCAGTGGAAAGATGCGAAAGAACTACATTCGCATTCTGACCGCTGACCGTGTGATCGTGGAGATGAGTCCATATGACCTTACAAAGGGTCGAATTATTTATCGTTACAAGTAACGAGGGAGTACAAAGTCATGAAGGTTAATCCAAGCGTCAAGAAGATTTGCGATAAGTGCAAAGTCATTCGTCGCAGGGGTCGCGTCATGGTCATTTGTACAAACCTTCGTCACAAGCAACGTCAGGGTTAATTAATAGCAGCAATTTTCAAGAGCCGAACGGTGATTGAAGCAGTAACAAGCTCGTTGTACGACTTCTAGGAGACTGGAAGACCTTTGGACTGGAAGGCCAGAGAACAGTGCAGCGGAGGACCTCCAGATACAGATAGGTAGATACATGGCACGTCTTGTCGGTGTCGATCTTCCACGCGAAAAACGTGTTGAAGTCGCACTCACGTACATCTTTGGAATGGGTCTTACCCGCTCCCAAAAAACATTAGCTGAAACTGGCATTAGCCCAGATACTCGGGTCAAAGATCTACAAGAGCCTGAGCTAGCAAAGCTTCGCGAATACATCGAGGCGAACTTCAAGATTGAGGGCGATCTTCGCCGTGAAATCTCTGGCGATATCCGTCGCAAAGTCGAAATCCAGAGCTACCAGGGCATTCGTCACCGCAAGGGACTTCCCGTTCGTGGTCAGCGCACACACACAAATGCCCGCACACGAAAAGGTCCTCGTAAGGCTATTGCAGGTAAGAAAATGGTGACTAAGTAATGGCCACTCCTAAGACAAAGACCGCCCCAGCAGTTAAGGGCAAGGTTAAGGCTCGTAAGAAAGAGAAGAAGAATATCGCCGTTGGAAAAGCCTTTATCAAGAGCACCTTCAACAACACCATCATCTCTATTACCGATCCATCGGGGGCTGTCATCTCCTGGTCTTCATCTGGCCAGGTGGGTTTCAAAGGCTCGCGTAAGTCGACCCCCTTTGCAGCACAGTTAGCGGCCGAGGCCGCGGCTCGACGCGCACAAGAGCATGGCCTCAAGAAGGTAGATGTCTTCGTCAAGGGCCCAGGCTCTGGACGCGAAACTGCAATCCGTTCACTGCAAGCCGCTGGTTTGGAAGTCGGTGCCATCTCAGATGTGACTCCGGCTCCACACAACGGCTGCCGTCCATGCAAGCCTCGTAGAGTTTAAGGAAGGAAGAGAACATGGCTCGTTATACCGGAGCAGACTGCAAGCGTTGCCGTCGCGAAAAAGTAAAGCTCTTCCTTAAGGGCTCAAAGTGCGATGGACCAAAGTGCCCGATCGAATCTCGCCCGTATCCTCCTGGCCAACATGGTCGAGGACGTGCCAAAGAGTCTGAGTACTTACTTCAGATGCGTGAGAAGCAGAAGTGTGCGCGTATTTATGGTGTTCTAGAGAGACAGTTCCGCGGTTACTACGAAGAGGCTAATCGTAAGACGGGCAAGACTGGTGAAAACCTCCTTGTTCTGCTTGAGACGCGCCTAGATAACGTCGTGTTCCGAGCAGGCTTTGCAAAAAGCCGGGATATGTCACGCCAGTTGGTTCGCCACGGCCACTTCTTGGTCAATGGTAAAAAAGTAAATATTCCATCTTTTCGTGTGACCCCGATGGACATCATCGATGTCCTACCCAAGTCCCTTGATCTCACACCATTCATCGTGGCAAGTGCAGAGCTTGGCGAGAAGGCTGTACCGGCTTGGATGGAGGTCGTTGGTTCGCAGATGCGCATCATCATTCACGGCGTCCCTGCACGCGCAGTCATCGATACTCAGGTCCAAGAACAGTTGATCGTTGAGCTTTATTCGAAGTAGTTGAAAAAGTCCTTGACGTAAAACTCAATGGACATGCAGGCGGCAGTAAAAATGTGGAGATCAAATAGTGGATCACCCTTAAATGAAGAGGAGCAGCAGCAGTGCTAATTGCACAACGTCCCACCCTCAGTGAAGAAGTAGTATCAGAGAACCGTTCACGGTTCATCATCGAGCCGCTAGAGCCTGGCTTTGGCTACACCCTGGGCAACAGCATGCGACGTACATTGCTCTCATCTATCCCAGGTGCGGCAGTTACCAGCATTCGCGTGGCCGGTGCGCTCCATGAGTTCACGACTCTTGAGGGCGTCAAAGAGGATCTGACCGATATCGTCTTGAACATCAAGAACTTGGTGCTCTCATCAGATAATGATGAGCCAAGCGTGGTGTACATCCGTAAATCAGGTGCCGGCCCAGTCACTGGCGCCGATATAGCAGTCCCAGCCGGCGTTGAGGTTCATAATCCCTCACTTCACTTGGCGACATTGAACGGTAAGGGATCTCTTGAGATCGAACTCACCGTTGAGCGTGGCCGTGGTTACGTTACTGCAGTCCAAAACAAGCAGGCAGGTGCTGAAATCGGACGGATCCCTGTCGACTCAATCTATTCACCAGTTTTGAAGGTCACATATAAGGTCGAAGCCACACGCGTTGAACAGCGCACGGACTTTGATCGCCTTGTTGTCGATGTCGAGACCAAGTTATCAATGAAGCCACGTGATGCAGTTGCATCTGCTGGTCGCACATTGGTCGAACTCTTTGGTCTTGCCCGCGAACTCAACATGAACGCTGAAGGTATCGAGATGGGGCCATCTGTCATGGATGCAGCCCTAGCAGCAGATCTTGCTCTTCCTATCGAGGATCTAGATCTCACGGTTCGCTCGTACAACTGCTTGAAGCGAGAAGGTATTCACACGGTTGGTGAGTTGGTCAATCGCTCCGAGGCCGATCTACTCGATATCCGTAACTTTGGTTCAAAATCAATCGATGAGGTAAAGGCAAAGCTCGTCTCGATGGGAATGTCTTTGAAGGACAGCCCACTTGGATTTGATCCAACACAACATCAGAACTACAACGCTGCCCTTGATGATGAATTCGTCGAAGCAGATCAGGCCTAGGAGACAAAGAGATGCCAAAACCAAGTAAAGGCCCTCGTCTGGGTTCAGGCCCATCACACGAGCGCTTACTTCTTCGAACCCTTGCCGAGCAGTTGTTTGAACATGGCAAGATCACAACTACCGAGGCAAAGGCCAAGCGCCTGCGTCCATTGGCTGAAAAGTTAATTACTTTCGCTAAGAAGGGTGATCTTCCAGCCCGTCGCCAAGTCATGGCTGCAATCTCAAATAAGGGCGTAGTTCATACACTCTTCACTGTTATCGGACCACGCTTTGCAACACGCAATGGTGGATACACACGCATTACAAAGATTGGGCCACGCAAGGGCGATAACGCTCCAATGGCGGTAATTGAAGTCTTAACTGAGAAAGATAACTAAGTCTTAACCCCTTAGAAAACTATTCTTATGTCGGAGCCCACTCTCTTTCCAGAGAGTGGGTTTCTTCGTTTGCGGATTGACTTGGCCTATGACGGTACTCATTACTCAGGTTGGGCCAAGCAGCCAGATCAACGGACTATCCAAGAGGAGATTGAAAAGGTTCTTTCATTGATCGCTCAGGTACCGATTGAGACCATTGTTGCTGGTCGCACAGATGCAGGGGTACATGCCAGCGGGCAGGTGATACATGTCGACATCCCTGATGCGCTGGAGTACGAGGATTTAGCCTTTAAGTTGAACTGCATGCTTGATGAGGATATTCGAATCCTTAAAGTTAGTCTGGTATCAACTGCTTTCCACGCCAGGTTTAGTGCAACACAGCGCAGTTATTCCTACACGATTTTAGATGGCAATCGACTTGTACCCCCTCTTCTTCGTTTGGGTGTAGCGGCCTGGTATCGCACACTAGATATTGATCTGCTCAACGCCGCCAGTGCCCTCTTGCTAGGCCATCATGATTTCGCCGCATTCTGTAAGTTTCGTGAGGGCGCAACTACCGTTCGAACCCTTGTGCGCTTTAATTGGATTCGAGATGAAGAGGGATATTTGATCGCCGATATCGCCGCCGATGCATTTTGCTATTCAATGGTGCGCAACTTAGTCGGCGCAGTTGTCTGCGTCGCAGAGGGACGTAATAGCCTGGAGTGGATCGCATCAATGCTGGCCAATAAAGAGCGGGTTCCAGACTCTCTGGTCTTTGAGGCGCGTGGACTAAGCCTTCGCACTGTTCAATATCCCAGCCTTGGCCCGAATTGAGCAGCCAGAATAGGCATTTTGACCCCTGCCCCCTGCACGGGTACCCTTACTCCTCTGCATCCGAAAGGTTGCTCAAAGAGAAAATCCGAAAAAGAAGGTAGGCAAGAGCGTGCGTACATATACACCTAAAGCCGGCGATGCCGTGCGTGAGTGGCACGTCATCGATGCCCAGGATGTCGTCCTTGGCCGTCTTGCAACGCATGCCGCCGTCCTTCTTCGTGGCAAGCACAAACCGACATTTGCACCTCATATGGATATGGGTGATTTCGTCATCATCATCAATGCAGAGAAGATCGTATTGACTGGAAGTAAGGCAAAGCAAAAGTGGGCACACCAACACTCAGGTTTTCCAGGTGGTCTGACTTCAACTGTCTACGGCGAGCTCATTGAAAAGTTTCCAACACGCGCAGTTGAGAAGGCGATCAAGGGAATGATCCCCAAGAACCGTCTGGGCCGTGACATCACCTCAAAGCTCAAGGTTTATGCAGGTCCAGATCACCCCCATGCAGCGCAGGCACCAAAGCCATACGTCTTCGAACAAGTTTCACAAATCGTAAAGTAAAGGATGCACATGTCAGAGAACACACCTGTTGTAGAGATCGATGAGGATGAGGCTCCTACCTCGTACACATCTGCAACTCCAGCCGCTGCAACCAATCGCCCAGCGATCAAAGCTCCAGGTGGCGGCACAGGTCGCCGTAAAGAGGCAGTTGCGCGCGTTCGTCTGACCCCAGGAACTGGCAAGTGGATCATCAACGGTAAGACACTAGAGAACTATTTTCCGAACAAAGTTCACCAACAGTCAGTCTCTGAGCCATTTCGCACAGTAGGTGCGCAGGATCAGTATGACGTCTTTGCTCGTATCAACGGTGGTGGAGTATCTGGTCAAGCCGGTGCACTTCGACTTGGAGTCGCACGATCGCTTAATCAAATCGATGAAGAGGCAAACCGTCCAGCGTTAAAGAAGGCTGGTTTCTTATCACGTGATTCACGTGTTATCGAGCGTAAGAAGTACGGCCTTAAGAAGGCACGTAAGCGCTCTCAATACAGCAAGCGCTAATTCTTATTTAATTAGAGGAGTTCCGATGGCACTCTTTGGCACCGATGGAATCCGTGGCTTAGCCAATAGTGAGCTCACCGCGGAGATCGCATTGGATGTCTCAGTTGCCGCCGCCCACGTCTTAGTCGAGAGTTCATCGAATAAAGATCACCAGCCAACTGCAATCGTCGGTCAGGATTCTCGCGCCTCGGGTGAGTTCTTAGAGGCGGCCGTTGTTGCGGGCCTGACCAGTGCAGGAATTAATGTCTATCGCGTTGGCGTCTTACCTACTCCTGCCATCGCTCACTTAGTAGCCGAGTCAAAGGCAGATTTAGGTGTGATGATTTCAGCTTCACATAATCCAATGCGAGATAATGGAATTAAATTATTCGCTCGCGGTGGTGGCAAGTTAGATGTTTTGATTGAAGCAGGTATTGAGG
>JABMMN010000069.1 GCA_013205535.1 Candidatus Planktophila sp. | reverse complement strand
AGGCCCGCTTGCCATCTGTCAGTCCCAGGGGCTAGTTTTCGAACACCTGTTCGAATATACACAGCCTAAGGGAGCCATAGCCAGCCATGTCAGTGCCACAGATTAACCCCGCCCACGATGTGATGATCGATGGGTCAACGACCCCGATTGAATTTAGCTTCAAAGGTCGACGCTTTCGTATCCATGCAGTCTTATCGAGGTGGTGTGAGGCTGGGGGATGGTGGAACCGCATTAGTGATGGCACGTATCGCCCTGATGATGCCGCCCGGGCAGTGTGGCGCGTTGAAGCTGCACCCATCGGTGCACTCACAACCTTCGAACTCGAGCGCGACGAACTTAGTGGTCAGTGGATTATTAGATCGATATGAGTTTTATCCACCTCAATGTCGCAAGTGCATACTCACTCAAATACGGCACAACACAACCTGCCGATTTAGTCGCACGGGCAGCGCAGTATGAGATGCCAGCTTTGGCACTTACCGATCGAGATGGTCTAGCTGGCGCAGTCCGCTTTGCACAAAACTGTGTCGACTATGGAATCGCACCAATCATTGGAGTCAATCTAGGTATCGATACAGATGGGGCAAAGAGGCGCATCACCTTACTTGCTCATAGTGATGGAGGCTGGCGCTCGCTGTGCCGTTTATTGACGTCACTAGCCATGGTCTCAGATAGCCGTAGTCCAGTTCTTAGCATTGAGTTTTTACAACGTTTTAGCCATTACAGCTCAAATCTCTATGCACTGCATGGCCCCGAATCACCAGTTGGCTCACTACTTACCGAGAACCGTATTGATGCTGCTTTTACTGCATTTAATACGACACGCGATTTATTTGCCGGTAACGCTATTGAGTGCGTCTCACATCTAGTTGCAGGTAAAGGCCCTCGATCCACACCACAGGCTGCTAAATCACTAATTTTCGCCCATGACCACGATATTGATGCAGTCATAACAAATGCTGTACGCATGCGAGATCGCTCTGATGGACCAGTAGCCGATGTCTTAGATTGTGCACGTCAGTTAGTCCCGTTACATCCACGCCATGTTGAGCGCCACAATGCTGAAGGCTTTTTGAAATCTGGTGATGAGATGATTGCACTAGCTGGAGAGATCGCACGCGCTGCTGGAGAGCGCACACCACGACACCTACTTGCCACAACCAGGGCATGGGCTGAACGCGCTCTGTTATCACCGGCACGTGATATTGGCTTAGGGGGCGCACACTTACCCGAACCCCATGTCGTTGGTGTCCAATCGGCACACCAGATGCGCATGCTTTTGCGCACACGCAGTGAAGCGGCAATCAACTGGCGCTATAGCGATAGCAATGCAATCAAAAATGCACGTACACGTCTAGATGATGAACTATCAACGGTTGCAACGTTGGGCTTTGAATCCTATTTTTTAACCGTTGCCGATATCTGCGATATGGCGCGTAGTGCAGGCATTCGCGTTGCTGCACGTGGTAGTGGTGCAGGCTCACTGATCTGCCACTTACTGGGAATCTCTGGTGTTGAACCTATGGCTCACGGCTTACTCATGGAGCGTTTTTGTTCGCCACTTCGCCGCGCACTGCCCGATATCGACATTGATGTCGAGTCCCACCGCCGCCTTGAAATCTATGACATGGTCTTTAAACGCTATGGCAATACCGACTGGGATACACCCAACAATCAGTCGCGCTGTGCAACTGTTGCGATGGTAGATACATATCGTGCTCGCCACGCCATACGCGATGCAGGTGCAGCCCTTGGCCTTCCAGCCATGGAGATTGATCTTTTGGCCAAATCAATGCCCCATGTCCGTGCTCGCAATATTTCGAGTGTCCTTAAAAATCTACCCGAGCTCAGGTCATTAAATATCGAGGCACCTCTAACGGCTATGACAATCACGCTTGCTGAGCGCTTAGATGGTCTACCGCGACATTTAGCAATGCATCCATGTGCCATAGTTTTATCCGATGGCGCTTTATTAGATCGTGTGCCACTAGTTGCTAATGCCAGTAACTATCCCATGGTGGTCTTTGATAAAGATGATGTAGAGGCAATCGGCCTTTTGAAACTTGATGTGCTCGGAGTACGCATGCAGTCAGCTATTTCATATGCCCTCACTGAAATCGAGCGTACACAGGATATGAAGATCGATATCGATGCAGTGCCACTAGATGATGCACGGACGTATGAGCTGATTCAATCAACGCGCACCCTTGGGATCTTCCAAGTCGAGAGCCCAGGCCAGCGCGAGTTAGTTGGCAAACTTGAACCCAGGACATTTACTGATTTGATTATCGATATCTCCCTCTTTCGTCCAGGCCCAGTCAGAGGCGACATGATTACGCCTTTTTTAAAGGCGCGACATGGTTGGAGCCCGGCGCAGATCATCCACCCCAGTCTCTATGAGATTCTGCGTGATACCGAGGGAGTTGTCGTCTTTCACGAGCAAGTCATTGAGATTATTACAGTCATGACAGGTGCATCTTTGGCCAGTGCCGATGAAAAACGTCGCGCATTAGGGGATAAGGCAGGTGCACAAGAGGTTTGTGATTGGTTTTTCCCTGCAGCGATAGCGCGTGGATACGAACTACCAATCATCACCCGGATCTGGGATCTCTTGCGAGCCTTTGCCTCCTTTGGTTTCTGCAAGGCTCACGCAGCAGCCTTTGCTATGCCTACATATCAATCGGCCTGGCTCAAGACGCACTATCCAGCGGCTTTTTTAGCGGGCGTACTTACGCATGAGCCAGGTATGTATCCCAAACGTCTCATCATCGATGAGGCACGCCAGATGTCGATCGCAATTGCTCCGCTAGATGTCAATAAATCCGATGCTGTGTATCGCGTCGAGGAGAATGGGGGTGCAATCCGTATCGCACTCTCGACTATCTCAAAGATCAGTGATGGCGAAATCACATCGATTATCGCCGGTCGCCCATATATAGATTTAGCTGATTTTGTACACCGCTCGGGGAGCAGCGCACCTGTTACAGAAAGTGCGATTCTGACCGGCGCCTTTGATCGTCTGCATAATGATGTAAACCGCCGTGATCTGCTGCTGCATTTCTCTGATCTAGCGCGCTCACCAAATACCGCTGTATCGGGTGCGCAGATGAACATAGCTTTTGCGCCCCCCGCCTTGATCACTAGCGGTCTGCCTGACATGAGCTCTTCTGAGAGCGTGCGCCATGAGGTCGAGCGCTTAGGTATCGACATGTCACGACATTTAATCGAGTTTTATAGCGATTTTCTCAATGCTATCGGTGCTGTGCGATCATCACAGTTATTAGAGGCACGCTCTCGTTCTAGTGTTCTTGTTGCCGGTATCAAAGTTGCGATGCAGACCCCGCCGGTGCGCTCAGGTAAGCGCGTCATTTTTCTCACCCTCGATGATGGTTATGGATGTAGCGATTCAGCTTTTTTCACTGATGTGCAAGCAGAATATGCCAGCACCTTATATTCATCATCCCTACTCCTGGTTCGGGGTACTACTCGGCGTACAGGTGCGCGTGGGATTTCAATTAGTGCCACAGGTGCCTGGGATTTACGCGCGGCATACGAAAGATGGCGGAGTAAAGAAAGTACGCTGGCAATATGAGTTCGGCCTCAATTCTGCACGTGGATATGGATGCATTTTTTGCCTCCGTTGCTGAGCGCGATAACCCTGAGCTCAAAGGCAAGGCCGTTGTGATTGGCATGGGTGCACGGGGAGTTGTATCTGCTGCTAACTACGAGGCGCGCAAATTTGGAATCCATTCTGCGATGCCAGTCGGGCGGGCCAGGCGATTAGCGCCACATGCGATTTTTTTACCCGTTGATATGCCGCGCTACCAAGAGGTCTCATCGCATGTGATGGAGATCTTTGAGAGCTTTACTCCCTGGGTTGAGCCCATCTCACTCGATGAGGCATTTCTAGATGTGAGTGGTGTAGGGCGCCTGCTTGGCTCACCCCGTGAGATCGCAATAGCTATCCGCGCTAAGGTCTTGGCACAAGAGGGAATCACATGTTCAGTAGGGATCGCACCATCAAAGTTCATCGCAAAACTCGCATCCGAACACTGCAAACCCGATGGAATGCTCGAGATTGAGGCCGAGCATATTCTGAGTTTTCTGCACCCTCTTCCCATACGTGCAATGTGGGGAGTCGGGCCAAAGACGGCCCAGACACTTGAGCGCTTAGGACTTCGTACGATCGCAGATATAGCAAACCTGCCACGCTCAACACTGATTCGTGCATTAGGAGAGGCCAATGGCGCATCCCTGTATGAACTTGCCTGGGGACGCGATTACCGAGATGTGACAGCGCACGATCCAACAAAGAGCATCAGCGCCGCCGAAACCTTTGCCCAAGATTTGGATGACCCAGTCGAAATTCTGACTGAGTTTTTACGGTTGAGTGAACGTGCATCGGCGCGACTTCGCGACTCGGATTTATTTGCAAAAACTATCTCAATCAAAGTGCGATTTGCCGATTTTTCTACAATCAACAGATCCAAGACTCTGCCCCTGGCCTTGGATGGAACCCAAGAGATATTCGAAGTTGTGCGAGCTCTTTATGAGGCGTTGCATATTGAGCGGGCCCGCCTGCGTTTAGTGGGGGTATCACTCGAGAATTTAATGAGCGGGGCCCCCGAGCAGATGGTGCTCGGTGCCCGTGAAAGTGGCTGGCGACAGGCCGATAGCGCGATAGACCGTGCCAGGGCACGCTTTGGTGCAGGTAGTGTGCGCCCGGCGCGATTGATTGAGCCAACTGGGCAGGGCGATGAGTGAGATGGGGATCTGTGCAGGAGATAAGAGGCGGCAATAAGTAGCATGGAAGGGCGAAACCTTCTATTGTGTGGCCATGGCACTATCTGATCATGAGAAGCGAATGCTTCAGGAGATGGAGGCCGCCCTTTTAACTGAGGATCCACGCCTATTTTCAGCTCTCTCTGGGAATGTACGCGCCATCCGACCACGCTCCACCTTCATCGGCCTGGGCCTGATTCTGCTCGGACTGATCACCCTTTTCACCGGACTGATCGCTCAAATAACCCCCATCGGCCTTCTGGGATTTATCCTCGCCCTGGCTGGGGTCATCACCCTGATCTCGATGTTTGGGACACGAACTCCCCGGATCAAGGGCGCTCGCAGGGCGCGTGGCCTTGGCCCGCGCTTACAAGAGCGATGGGATGAGCGTAATAATCAGTAAAAGATAGATCAATGTACTTCCTGCAGGCCTCCAGATGGGGGCCTTTTTTCATGCCCGAATAACTGGACAGGCTCAAACTGTAGGGGGGTGGCAGGGGGAAAGTAGTGGAAATAAATGGGAAAAAGTGGCGTAAAAAGGAGTGAAATGGAGTAAAGTGGGGAACTAAGCCACGGGATCAAGTGGTGAGCGGACTTCCGGGGAAGGGGGGCGCTAGAGATGTTCCTTGGCACCCACGAGCCACGCCTGGATGAAAAGGGCCGTCTCATTCTTCCTGCGAAATTTCGCGAAGAGCTTGCATCGGGTTTAGTAATCACTAAAGGTCAAGAGCGCTGTCTTTATGTCTTTCCGACTAACGAGTTCACAGTCATCACAGAGACGCTAAAACAGGCGCCAGTCACTGCGAAATCAGCGCGCGATTACAGCCGTGTGATGTTCGCAGGAGCACATGATGAGATCCCAGATCGCCAAGGCCGCATAACGATTCCACAAGGACTTCGCACATATGCAGGCCTTGAAAAAGAGTGCGTTGTCATCGGCGCAAATACTCGAGTTGAAATTTGGGATGCAACTTCATGGAATGAGTATTTAGCAGATCGTGAAAAGAGCTTTGCCGATGTCTCCGAGGAGGTATTTCCTGGTCTGTTTTAACTAACTCTCATCTGTGGCCACCGCCGACCTTTCGAGCGTATCGGCGCCCCTTCCCCGGCGCCGCTGCTAATCAGATCCGTCGGCCGGCGGTGACCAGAGATGAGAGCTAAGAAGGAAAATCTCATTTATTCGAAGGGAAGGGGGAGTGATGATGAATAGCAGTGCACACGTATCTGTGATGCGAGATGAGTGCATCGAACTATTTGCCCCTGTAATCGCACTCTCTGAGAACCCCGTCATTGTTGATGCAACGCTTGGTCTAGGTGGACATACTCAGGCTTTACTCGAGAGATTTCCAACTCTAAAAGTAATTGGGATTGATCGCGATGCAGAGGCGCTAGAGCAGGCAGTCATCCGCCTGTCCGCTTTCAAGAATCGAATATTCACTCGACATGCCACTTTTGATGCTATCGCCGAAATTGTTGAGTCATTTGGTTACGACCAAATCACGGGAGCGTTCTTTGATTTAGGTGTCTCCTCAATGCAGTTGGATCAAGCTGAGCGGGGCTTCTCCTACGCTCATGATGCGCCACTAGATATGCGGATGGATCAAACACAATCCTTAACTGCGGGGCACATCGTAAATACATACGAGCCAGGTGAGTTAGTTCGCATCCTGCGCACATATGGCGAGGAAAAATTTGCAACTCGTATCGTCGAATCAATTGTGAAGGCACGAGCAGTCGCCCCGCTGAACTCAACAACACAGTTAGCGGCCTTGGTCAAAAATGCGATACCAGCTGCTACGCGACGTACCGGTGGTAACCCGGCAAAGCGTAGTTTTCAGGCCCTTCGTATCGAGACGAATGATGAGCTCGGTGCTCTTGCCCGAGCCCTTCCATCTGCACTCGAGCTCATTTGTGTGGGTGGCCGCGTGGTGGTTATGTCCTTCCAATCTCTTGAAGATCGTATTGTCAAAGATCTCTTTGTCGCATCCACAACATCGGGCACGCCGCGCAATCTCCCCTTTGAGCTTCCAGAGTTAGCGGCAAAGTTCTCTCTAGTTTTTCGGGGTAGCCAAACTCCACAAGATCAAGAGATAAGAGAGAACTCGCGCTCTGCATCGGTGCGTCTGCGCGCGATTGAAAGGGTGGCCGCATAATGGCCATGACAGCGCTGGCTCCGGCTATCAACCGATCAAAGAAAATCCTGGCACAAAAATCATCGCAAGTCGTCCTCAAGATCGTTCCTGATATGTCAGATGGTAAGCAGGCCGATCGTAAGTTTTTTGCCATATTTGTCTCAAGTGTTGGAGTTGCTGGGCTAATGTTTCTTCTCTTCATCAATACCTTAAATGTGCAAGATGCATTCAAGATAACTAACCTTAAAGTCGAGGCAAAAATGGTCAGTGACCAACGCGAAGCCATTGCCCGCGAAATCGATAGACAAGCATCTCCTGAGGCCCTTGCACAAAGTGCAACAGCCCTAGGAATGAGGCCATCAGAGAGCCCCACTTTTCTGGATGTAAATGCAATAGTGAATCCACAAGGGAGCCCAAGTAATGGGTAATTTCGCTCTCGCACACAATCGAATCAGATTTTTAGTTCTAGTAGTAGCAGTTACCATGTTGTTGTTTGGAGTACGACTCGTGCAGGTGCAGGCTGTTCAAGCCGGTGATTATCGCCTGCGTGCCGCCAATGAGATGGAAAATACTCACTCACTGCCCGCCCCACGGGGTGCCATCACGGATAGAAATGGCATCGCATTTGCCCGTAGTGTGGCTGCAATAAGCATTGTTGTGGATCAAACTCAGGTTCTCAACCATGCAAAGGTCGCACACTTGGTTGCACCGATTCTGGGGTTGAGTGTCCCTGAGGTAACCGCGAGTATTACTGGAACACGTAAGTGGAGCATGGTCTATCCGAATGCAAAACCAGCGCTCTGGCAAAGACTCAATGCCGCGATTACGACCTATAACGCCCAGTTTCGGCCCATGAGCCCTGATCGCATATACGGCTTTCTTCCCGAGCGTGGCTACATCCGCGAATATCCCTCTGGCTCTCTGGTGGCATCACTCATTGGTTTCGTCAATCGTGATGGCAAGGGTGCAACAGGACTTGAGTCCAGCATGAACTCATCAATCTCTGGAGTGGCTGGAAAGTACTCATTTGCCAATGGCTATGGGGCTGAGATCCCGGGCTCTCAATCTGAGATCATCCCAGCTCAAGCTGGTACGACCGTGCGGTTAACAATTGATCGTGATATCCAATGGGTTGCATCAAAGGCGATCTCTGATGTCGTCAAATCCTCTCGGGCGATAAGTGGCACGGTGATCGTCATGGATCCAAAGACTGGTGAGATTTTGGCCCATGCCACTGCGCCAACCTTTGATCCCAATAACACCTCCAAGGTTTCACTCGTTTCGATGCGCAATCCATCCGTTCAAGATGTGTATGAACCTGGTTCGACTGGCAAGGTAATGACCATAGCCGCGGCGATTGAGGAGAAGAAAGTAACTCCGCAGACTGTCTTTACTATTCCCTATGCACTCAAGCGCTCTACCAAGGTGTTCCACGATCATGAGAAACATGCGACACAGCGCCTCACTACATCTGGGATTTTAGCGGTCTCAAGTAATACTGGCTCGATTCAAATCGGTGAGCTTTTATCGAATGAGACTCTCTATAACTATCTGACAAAGTTTGGTATCGGGAGCAAAACTGGTTCAGGGTTGCCAGGAGAGTCACGAGGAATTTTGCCAAAAGTCGCAGACTGGTCTGGTACGACTCCTCCAACAGTTGCATTTGGTCAGGGTTACTCGCTGACTGCCTTGCAGGCGACGAGTGTCTTTGCCACGATTGCAAATAATGGTGTACGCGTATCTCCAACGGTCATTGCAGGAACGAGTGACTCCAGCGGAAACTACACACCGGCACCAGGACGTACCAGCCAACGTGTCATTAGCGAACAAACTGCTGCGGCCATGCGCATCATGATGGAGAGCGTGGTCTCATCCAAGGGCACCGCGCCCTCTGCTGCGATCACTGGATACCGGGTTGCCGGTAAGACCGGTACTGCTCAGCGAATCGACGATACGTGTGGCTGCTATCGTGGCTATACCGCCTCTTTTATCGGCTTTGCACCTGCCGATAAACCGGCATATGTCATCAGTGTGACCATCCAGGATCCAAAGGGATTGCACTGGGGTGGGTACCTTGGTGGACCAGTCTTTAAAAAAACCATGTCATTTGTTCTCCAGAGCAGACAGATTGCTCCGACCGGGACGGTGATTTTCCCAGTAGCCCTTGATGAGAAGGCTTTACTGGCTATGAGGGCGGCATATGCAAAGACCTCTAACTAACGCCAATAAAAACCTCGCCGCGATCTCTAATGTCATTGGCGCATTCAGTAGTGAAAGTATTGATGGGATAGAAATCTCGGGCATTGCCCAGTCAAGTGATGCTGTCGTTGCTGGTGACCTATTTATCGCCCTTGCAGGTCAGAAGGTTCACGGCGCGGTCTTTGCCAAGGATGCGATCAAAGCTGGCGCAATCGCTGTCCTCACTGATGCACTCGGAGCGGAAATGATCAGCGGTGTCCCAGTGCTTATCTGTGAAAATCCTCGACGTGCAGCAGGGATCGTCAGTGCCTGGTTTTATGAGGAGCCAATGCGCGATCTCTATAGCGTTGGCGTGACAGGTACTAATGGAAAGACGACAGTGACAACTCTGTTACATCAGATTATGCAGGCCGCAGGACGTGAAACTGGGCTCATTGGCACCGTTGAGGTTCGCATCGGATTGGATGTGCTCGCCAGCAAACGAACAACCCCAGAGGGCTCTGATCTGCAGGCCCTGTGTGCCACGATGCGTGAGCGACATATGCGCAATCTCGTCATGGAGGTCTCAAGCCATGCTTTGACACTCGAGCGAATCCGTGGAAGTCACTTTGCAGTCGTTGGATTCACCAATCTCTCTCAAGATCATCTAGATTTTCACACATCAATGGAGGATTATTTCCAAGCCAAATCTAAGTTATTTACCTTTGAGTACGCTGATTTAGCTGTCATCAATATCGATGACTCGTATGGAGCGCGTTTAGCACTAGAGACTGAGCTACCTGTGGTGACTTTGTCTCGCAATCAGAGAGATGCAACGTGGCATTTTGTATCTATCACACGTGATTACATCGGTGCATCGATCGCAATCCGGGGTAGTGGCGGAGTTCTCATTGAGGGTAAAACAATTCTTCAAGGTAGTTTTAACTACGACAACTTACTCATGGCTATCGCAATCGCTTCTGAAAGTGGTATCGATCCGATCGATATCGCTGCGATACTTCCTCAACTTACTGGGGCTATGGGCCGTCTAGAGCCTGTGCGTCTGGGTCAGCGATTCACAGCACTCGTTGATTATGCTCACTCTCCTGATGCCGTTACACGGGTGTTGGAGATGGCCCATGAAATTACGCAAGGAAGTGTCATAGCCGTCTTGGGCTGCGGAGGAGATAGAGATGCTTCAAAGCGCTCCTTGATGGGTACCGCACTTCGTGATGGTGCAGATATCGCGATTTACACCAGTGATAACCCCCGGAGTGAAAAACCAGAGGATATTCTGGTGCAGATGGTCCTAGATATAGATGTCATTGCGCCAAACCAGGTCATTGTGGATCGCGCTAGTGCGATAAAAACCGCAGTCGATCACGCGCAAGATGGCGATGTAGTCATTGTGCTTGGTAAAGGTCATGAAAAAGGTCAAGAGATTGCAGGGATGGTACATCCCTTCGATGATCGGATCGAACTCGCGCGAGCAATTGAAGATAAGAAATGATCACGCTCACTGCAGGTGAGATCGCACTTCTCGTTGGGGGAGATCTCCACTGTGATCGGGATCTTCTCATCTCACGTGCTCCTGTCTTTGACTCTCGCCAAGTGCGCCCAGGATCCTTTTTTTTAGCGCTCAAAGGCACAACCAATGATGGACATGATTTCGTCGCCGAGGCCTATCGATTAGGCTCAATGTTCTCACTCACGACACGCGTCATTGATGGGCCATGTATTGTCGTGAAGGATGTCATTGAGGCACTCTCAATTATCGCAACTTTTGTACGGAGCCGTCTTAATAATCTGACGGTTGTGGCGATTACCGGCTCCCAAGGAAAGACCAGCACAAAAGATCTCCTCTCTCATATGTTAGGAGCGGTCGGACCAACTGTGGCTCCCACAGGCTCATTCAACAATGATTTAGGTCTGCCTATTACTCTGCTGGAGTGCGATGAGCGCACACGTTTTTGTATTCTTGAGATGGGTGCACGTCACAGGTATGACATTGCGCGCCTATGCAAAATTGCCCAACCAAATATCGGTGTAGTACTTGTGGTTGGCACTGCTCACTTTGCCGAATTTGGCTCGCAGGTAGCGATAGCACAGACAAAAGGTGAGCTCATCGAATCCCTTGGCCAGAGTGGCACTGCAATTCTCGGCACATATGATGAATTCACCCCGGCGATGTCGGCCCTGCACTCAGGCAGAACTCTTACATTTGGCGAGAAAGGCAGTGTTGATGTCCGCGCCGCTGATGTTGAGATGCGTGAAGGGCGTCCCCACTTTGATTTAGTAACAAGGGCTGGCCGTGCTGCAGTCGGTATGCGCTTGGTGGGTGCCCATCAGGTTTCAAACGCCCTTGCCGCAGCGGCCGTGGCAACTGCGTTGGCCCTTCCGATAGAGCTCATAGCCAGTTCCTTATCAACGGCTGAGATCACCAGCAAGTGGCGTATGCAGCTCCATGAACTCCAAGATCTATTGATAATAAATGACTCCTATAACGCCAACCCCGCTTCGATGGCCGCAGCCCTTCGTACTCTGAGTCTTTTCGCTCAGGAACGTGGAGGTCAGTCCTGGGCATTTCTGGGAAAAATGCATGAACTCGGCGAGTCAGGGGCGATGGCGAGTGCTGATATTGGCACCCTTGCCTCTGAGATCGGTGTTGATCACTGTGTGGTTGTCAATGCACCTGAGTATGGATCTGGAGTGGGCCCCATGCAGTTCCATCACGTGCAGACCGTTGCCGATGCCGCCGTCTTTGTAAATCACTTAGCACCAGGAGATGTCGTTTTGGTAAAGGCATCACGTGCCGAGAGATTTGAATTCTTAGCCGAGGAGATCCAGGCTCGTTGGATTAGTCGGGGCGGTGAGGTTGGGTGAGACAGATACTCATCGCCGGAGCCGTGGCTCTCCTATTCTCTCTCTTTGGAACTCGAGGTCTGATAAAGATTCTTGCAACTCGCGGTTATGGACAAATCATCCGTGATGATGGACCGAGTTCTCACCATACCAAGCGTGGAACTCCCACCATGGGTGGCATCATTCTCATCGCTGCAGCACTTGCAGGTTATTTGGCGGCGCATGCATTAACTCAGAATGCCGTAACCATCTCAGCGCTCCTAGTTTTGGGCTTAGTTCTAGCTCTCGGACTCTTAGGCTTTGTAGATGATTGGCTGAAAGTAACTCGGCAAAAATCCTTGGGTCTTACTGGCAGGCAAAAACTCCTTGGACAAGCCATTATTGCCGCAACCTTTGGCTCTCTCGGAGTTCGCTTTGCCGATTCAAATTCACTCACTCCCATCTCATACTATTTATCTGGTGTTCGTGAAACTGCAATCTACCTTGGCCCCGTTGTTGCAGTTGCCTGGGTCGCCTTGATGGTGATGTCGACAAGTAATGGTGTAAATCTCACTGATGGCTTGGATGGCCTTGCCACAGGTGCGGCTGTCATGGTCTTTCTTTCATTTATTTTAATTGGGGTCTGGGAGTTCGGTCAGAGCTGTAGCATCAATCCAACTGCCGGCTGCTATCAAGTTCGAGATCCACTGGATTTGGCGGTCCTTGCCGCCGCCTTTGCCGGATCATGTACTGGCTTTCTCTGGTGGAATGCCTCACCCGCAAGGATTTTCATGGGCGATACGGGATCTCTTGCACTCGGTGGAGCGCTAGCTGGCTTGGCTGCAACACTGCGCGTCGAACTCCTCCTCATTCCTTTGGGTGGCCTCTTTGTAATCATCACGATGTCAGTACTCATCCAAACGCTCTATTTCAAAATCAGTGGAGGCAAACGCGTCTTTAAGATGGCGCCTCTTCAACACCACTTTGAACTAGTGGGTTGGGGCGAGGTCACGATTGTCATTCGCTTTTGGATTATTGCCGGACTCTCTGTGGCAGTCGGATTAGGTCTGTTTTATGCACAGTGGGTAGTGAAGTAACGGATATGTCCTCGAATTTTGCGGGCAAAAAAATTCTAGTCGCAGGTGGTGGAGTCACAGGTAGTGCGGTGGCCACGGTACTGAGTTCATATGGTGCCAAGATCGTCATCGTCGATGATAACCCCCAACTTGAGAGCAGGTTTGCAGTACTAAGTCCCGATGCAATCTCCATACAGGATTTCGCTGGGGTTGTTATCTCTCCTGGTTGGAAAGAGAGCCACCCTCTTCTACGCGCTGCAGTCACGGCAGGGGTAGAGCTTCTTAATGAGATTGATATCGCCTGGAGTATCGCGCAGGAGATTGCTCCTCATCAGAAATGGTTAGCGTTGACTGGCACCAACGGAAAGACGACCACGGTTGAAATGGCGGCTGCAATGCTCCAGCGCGCAGGTTTAAAGGCTTTCGCATGTGGAAATGTTGGAGATACGGTAATTGATGCCGTCACAAGCAAAGAGAGTTTTGATTATCTCATCCTGGAACTCTCATCTTTCCAACTGCACTGGATGCGCAAAGCCAGATTTGTCAGCGGCGCAATTCTCAATCTGGCAGATGATCATCTAGATTGGCATGGAAGTTTCGATGCATATTGCGATGACAAACTCTCCTTACTCAAGCACTGCGACCTTGCAATTCTCAATAAGGATGAGAGTGAAATCATTAATCGAACTAAAAACATTGAACTTCGCAAGGTTCACTTCACGCTGCACACTCCAGCCCCAGGGGAGCTTGGAGTCGTTGAGAATCTGCTCATTGATCGCGCCTTTGTGAGTGATCCACAAGAGGCCTCGATGATCGCTGCAATCAGCGATATCGTGCCGTCACTGCCTCATAGTGTCTCAAACGCCCTTGCCGCCGCCGGCCTCGCTCTCTCTGTCGGAGCCCCCTATCAAGATATTCAATCTGCCCTTGTTGGTTTTCATCCGGGCCGCCACCGCATTGAAACTATTGCCAGCAGTGATGGCATCTCGTGGGTGAATGATTCCAAGGCGACAAACCCACATGCGGCAACGGCATCGATACTCTCCTACTTGTCTGTCATTTGGATTGCAGGCGGCCTAGCCAAAGGCGCTGATATGAACACGTTGGTCAAGCGGGCAAAGGAGCGAATCAAGGCGGTCATTCTTATAGGGGCCGATAGGGAGTTAATTGAAAGCGCCATGGCCACACACTCACCGAATACACCCATTATTAAAATCGATGTTAAACACGTCAAGGGAGCCGCCTCTAACGAGTTAATGGAGGCTGTCGTAAGAGCCGCTCAAGATTTGGCTACCTCTGGCGATACGGTACTTATGGCACCTGCTTGTGCATCAATGGATCAATTCATGTCTTACGCCGATCGTGGAGATCGCTTTGCTTTAGCGGTCAGGACGCTGGTGTGCGATGAAAAGTAATACTCGATCTACTCTCTTCACTAAGCCGGTCAATCTCTATTACATGCTCTTGATTAGCACGGCAAGTTTGAGTCTTCTCGGCCTCATCATGGTCTTCTCGGCCTCTTCGATCTACTCACTTGAATCCAAGGGAGCAACATATGCGGTGGTACTGCGCCAAATTCTCTTCCTGATCATCTCGATTCCATTAGCATGGATGCTCTCGAGATTCTCTCTTGCACGTTGGAAGTTGATTGCTCGAAGTGGAGTGATCATCTCTATTGCACTTCTTATTCTGGTGCAGGTGATAGGTAAGAGCGTCAACGGTAATCGTAACTGGATCGATTTAGGGATCATTGATTTTCAGCCCAGCGAGATTGCCAAGTTCTTGATGATTCTTTGGGCGGGATTCATACTGGCCAAACGTGAGCGCGCTGGAGCGATTGCGACCAACGTCATCACTTTGATCGCCCCAGCTTTTGCTCTGTGCATTGCGCTGATCCTTGCCGGCCGCGATGCAGGTACGGCAGTGGTCTTTGCCCTTATTCTGGCCGGCCTTTTATGGGTCTCTGGTGTTCGATTGGGAGTCTTTGCCTGGCTCACCACGCTGGGCTTTGCAGGGATAGCAGCTCTTATCATGGCTGCGCCTTATCGCATGGCGCGCTTTGCCGTCTTTCTCAATCCATTTGCCGAGGAGCAGTATAAAAATGTGGGATGGCAACCGGCTCATAGTCTGCTGGGCCTTGCCAGTGGTGGATTATTTGGTGTGGGGCTTGGAGCAAGTCGTCAAAAGTGGGGCAATCTATCCCAAGCGCACACTGATTTTATCTTCTCTGTGATTGGGGAGGAGTTAGGTCTATTTGGAACACTGGCGACTATCGCACTCTTGAGTCTCTTACTCTTTTCAATCTTCAAAATCGCCCTGCGGGCTAAGGATCCGATGGTTCGCGCCGCTAGTGCGGGTATCGGCTGTTGGATCGCAATCCAGACGATACTCAATATTGGCTCCACTCTTAGTTTGATCCCAGTAGTTGGAGTGACATTACCTTTGGTCTCCTATGGCGGTTCGGCGCTCATCGCGACATATATGGGCATCGGTTTTGTCATTGGCGCCGCACGACGTGATCCTGCAATCTTTGATGAACTCAAAAAAAGTGAACATACATGGCTTCGGTAGTATTTGCTGGCGGTGGGACTGCTGGGCATATCGAACCTGCACTAGCGGTAGCACGTGCTTGGGCGGTAGAACACCCAAGCGATACCATCGTTTTTATTGGGACAAAGACCGGCTTAGAGAACACACTCATCCCATCTGCCGGATTTACTCTCACTCAGGTTCCTAAGGTCTCTATCTCACGAAGGCCATCCTTAGCTTGGCTGCGAACGCCCTTTGATCTCTTTGCAGCGGTGCGGGCCTGCCGTATCATCCTTCGCAACGCCGATCTCTTGATCGGTTTCGGGGGATACGTCAGTGCTCCTGCATATCTAGCCGCACGCCTCGGCAAGGTTCCCACTCTCATCCATGAGGCAAATGCAAAGCCTGGTTGGGCGAACCGACTGGGCGCGCTATTGACTCCATTCTTAGCCGTTGCCTATCCAGTTGACTCTGGCAGGTTTTCGCAGGCTTTGATCACAGGACTTCCTTTGCGATCAGATGTAAGTGCAGCCTTTGTCGCATCGCATCTAGATTTCAAGTCTGCCCGCATCGCGGCAAAGAAACGGCTTGGCTTTGACGAGCAAGCTCCATTAATTTTTATTATGGGCGGATCTCAAGGATCTGTTGCAATCAATAGTGCCACCGCCGATGCGCTCAATGCGCTACTGGCTCAAGGATTTTCGATTTTGCACTCTGTCGGGGCCACAAATGCCTTGCCTGCATCACAGCCCTCATACCGCCCAGTGGGCTATCTCGATGCGATGGCCGATGCATATCTAGCGAGTGATCTCATTATTGCCAGAAGTGGGGCCGTTACCTGCAGCGAGTTTCGTGCTCTCGGGCGATACGCTCTATTCGTGCCTTTGCCGATTGGAAATGGCGAGCAGTTTCACAATGCCAAGAGCCTGGTCGAGGCTGGGCGTGCACAGATTCTCAATCAATCGGATTTCAGTGGTAAATATTTGATTACACACATCCATGAGCTATTAGCTCAATCAGTGGTCGCGCCTATCGATGGCTCTGATTGTGATTTAGATGCGGCGAGAAAAATTTTAGCTTTAGGTGAGTTTGCGATTACAGCGCGATGAGAGCTCAGTTGAAATCCCTGAGTGGAAAGCATCTTCACTTTATCGGTATCGGAGGTGCAGGCATGAGCGGCTTAGCGCGTATCGCACTCTCACACTCGATACAGGTGAGCGGCTCAGACTCAAAAGACTCCTCAGTTCTTAAAGCACTCAGAGCGCTGGGTGCCACTGTTACAACTACACACATGGCAAGTAATGTGGATGGTGCCGACATGGTGGTGTTCTCAGCGGCTATCTCGCCAAGCAATCCCGAGCTGATGAGAGCTCGTGAGCTAGGAGTCGAAATTCTCACCCGAGCCACTGCTCTTGCGATCTTGATGTCTGAATCCAAGAGCATTGCAGTCGCCGGCACTCATGGAAAAACCACAACCTCATCGATGTTAGCCGTTGCATTGCAGGCCTGCGCCGCTGATCCATCTTTTTCTATTGGTGGCACGATTACAGCCTCAGGATCCAATGCTCATCGTGGTACGGGTGAGATCTTTGTGGCAGAGGCCGATGAATCCGATGGCTCCTTTACCGAGTATCACCCTTTCGCTGCCATCGTCACAAATATTGAGCATGACCATGTTGACTTCTTTCCTACACCCGATGAAGTTGCTGAGGCCTTTAGGGATTTTGCCTCAACGATTAGCAAAGATGGATTCCTTACTTACTGCGCCGATGATGCTGGAGCACTCGCACTGGCCGCAGATCTCGGTGCGCTGCGCACTATCTCCTACGGTGTTGCCGCTGGAAGTGATCTGACCCTGGACTCGATTGAGCTTTTGGCGCTGGGCTCGCGTGCAAGAGCGATCTGGCATGGCAAAAGCCTGGGATTTATAGAGCTTGAGGTACCGGGCCATCACAACCTTCTCAATGCCGCCGCAGTCCTTGCAACGGGCATTGAACTTGGATTTAGCGCATCTGATCTCTTGCAGGGACTTGGGATTTTTCGTGGCACAGGTCGTCGCTTCGAGATAATAGGTACCGTACAAGGAGTGCGGGTTGTAGATGATTATGCTCACCACCCCACTGAAATCGAGGCAACGCTGCGCGCTGCCCGTAGATATGCAGGCGATGGCAGGCTGATAGTTATCTTTCAACCCCACCGGTATTCACGAACGGCCGCTTTCGCATCTGGCTTTGCACAAACTTTAGCCTTGGCAGATCGAGTTATTGTCTTAGAGGTGTACTCCGCGGGTGAGAAAACGATCCCAGGAGTCACATCAGAGTTGATTACAGATTTGATGGCTAACGGTGAATATATTCCAAATTTCATCGAGGTGAGCGATAGTGTTATTGAATCTGCCGAACCTGGAGACGTGATTATCACGTTGGGCGCCGGTGATGTGAGCTCATTGGCCCCAATCATTCTTGAGGGCCTGACGAGGCGTTTTGCTTAGATGAAAGAGCGCAGGTTGATTCTTTTGCTCGTCATTATAATCTTTGCTGGCGCGGTCTATGCGCTGGGATGGTCTTCACTCTTTACTGTCACGGCTGTGCAAATAACAGGCACCGACAATCCAACGACAACTAGTATAAAAATTGGTGAGAAGCTTGCACGTATACAACCACGCGTAGTAGGAGCTGAATTTGAGAGGTTCAAGTGGATCGAGAGAGCCGATGTCTCTAGGAACTGGTTGAGCGGAAAAGTCACCATCGCTCTGACGCAGCGGCGCCCGATTGCAATCTATGAGGATCAGGCCATTGATGCCTTTGGAATCGCCTTTACCGTTACCAATCAAAGAACTGAGGGCCTTCCACAGATTCAAGCGGGAACGATAGATGCAGCCGTAGCTGGAGCACAGTTATTTGCAGATCTGCCCGTTGAGCTTGGCAAAGATGTGAAGCTACTCAAGGTACGAAGTGGCGATCTCTATATTCTTGAGATGCAGATCGATGGAAAGAGTCTGCAAGTTATTTGGGGACAAGATGTCGATATGGCTCTGAAAGTGAAGGTTTATAAGGCTTTGCTGGCACAGCCAGAGAACACAAAGATTAGGCGCATAGATGTTTCGGCGCCGAATGCTCCAATCGTAAAATAAGTTATCCGACACGAAGTTATTAAAACTGAGTTGGTATTTGATTAAGGGGGCTCATCACCTTACGTTCATGTCATTGAAATGCGCTGAATCATAAGGCTCAAGTTGAGGTTTATAGTTCACATAGAGGAGCAAAGTGGCGTCACCGCAGAATTATTTAGCAGTCATCAAAGTAGTAGGCATTGGTGGTGGTGGGGTAAATGCAATCAATCGAATGATTGATGTTGGTCTCAAGGGTGTCGAATTTATTGCAATCAATACCGATGCACAACATCTTTTGATGAGTGATGCAGATGTGAAGTTAGACATTGGTCGTAAAACAACTCGCGGACTTGGTGCAGGAATGGATCCAGAAAAGGGACGTGCTGCAGCGCTCGATCACGCCGATGACATTGAAGAGATTTTGCGCGGGGCGGATATGGTTTTCGTTACTGCAGGCGAAGGTGGAGGCACGGGCACAGGTGCTGCACCGATTGTTGCAAAAATCGCGAGGGATCTCGGTGCCTTAACAATTGGAGTCGTCACTCGTCCATTTTCTTTTGAAGCAAAGCTGCGCTCAACTCAAGCCGATGTTGGTATTGAAGCGCTACGAAGTGAAGTGGACACTCTCATTGTGATTCCCAATGATCGGCTTCTTGCAATCTCAGATCGCACCATCACCCTGGCCGATGCATTCAAAAGTGCAGATCAAGTCCTTCTCTCAGGTGTGCAAGGCATAACTGAGATCATCACTCAACCAGGTTTGATAAACCTTGATTTTGCTGATGTGCAGGCAGTGATGTCTGGTGCTGGCTCTGCTCTCATGGGTATCGGCTCTGCTCGCGGAGAAAATCGTGCACTGCGTGCAGCAGAGCTTGCAATCTCATCCCCACTTTTAGAGGCATCAATCGATGGTGCTATGGGTGTTCTACTTTCAATCTCTGGTGGTTCGGATTTAGGTCTCTTTGAAGTCAATGAGGCATGCGAGCTCGTCCAATCAGCGGTTCATCCCAACGCTAAGTTTATTTTTGGGACAACGATTGACGATGCCTTAGGTGATGAGGTTCGAATCACGGTTGTAGCTGCGGGTTTTGAGGGAGGTCAACCCAAGCGAGTCTCGACACCCGTTATTGATGCATCTACTTTGAGCGGTAATGCCAATCCTGTGGCATCTAATGATCCGCTCTCTGTCGCCCTCGAACTCGGTGATGATCCGATGCCTAGACGCCGAGTGACATTTGAAGAGTTAGTCGCCGAGGATGAGATTGACGTTCCTGACTTCATGAAGTAATCCCTTTTGCCAACTCTCTTCACCGATCGGCGTACTGGCACAAGCCTTGCGCCCTATGAGTCATTTAATTTAGCGACTCACGTAGGAGATACTCCCAATGCGGTCGCAGTCAATCGTGCACTGCTTTGCGAGATGGTTGGGGCGGTGCAGTTTATGAATCAGGTGCACGGAGATTCAATTGTGCTCGTAGATGAGATCAGTGAGTCAGAGCCAACCTGTGATGCCTTGATAACGAGAACTCCAGGTTTGGCCCTGGCCGTCTTGGTCGCAGATTGCATTCCTCTTCTTCTCTCCTCAACATCGGTTGTAGCGGCGGTACATGTCGGTCGCAAAGGCTTGGTCAGCTCTATCGCCTTGAAAGTAATTGCTCAGATGCGAGTTTTAGGTGCCACAGCCATCCATGCCCAGTTAGGGGCATCTATCTGTGGCAGGTGTTATGAAGTTCCACAGGCGATGGCCCAAGAGGTGGGGGCTTTGAATCCGGCCGCCTTAGCATTCACACGTGCAGGCACACATGCACTCGATTTACCCAAGGCTTTAATCGCCGATTTGATTGCACAGGATGTTTCATATGAGGCCTCAACATCCTGCACTTTAGAGGATGAGATGTATTTTTCTTACCGACGCCAACAGATCACGGGACGAAATGCAGGAGTGATCTGGCTATGAGTCGACCCGATGAGATCGCGCAGGGTTTGCAGAGCGTTAAGGCTCGCATTGAAACCGCCGCTGCCAAAGCTGGGCGAAATTCCGATGAGATTACTCTGGTCGTTGTCACCAAAACCTTTCCTGTGAGCGATGTCCAGACTCTCAAAGAGCTTGGTGTGAGCGAGTTTGGAGAAAATCGCGATGGTGATGCCGCCCCCAAAGCTCAAAGTGTTCCTGGAAGGTGGCACTTTCAGGGCCAAATTCAGAGCAATAAACTCAAGTCGATCTGCTCATGGGCCCACGTCATTCACTCACTCGATGACATACGACATTTTAAAATGATTTCTCAACTGGCTACACATCCGCTGGAAATCTTTCTTCAATGCAATCTCGATGGCCTAGAAAATCGTGGGGGCGCATCGATTCAATCCCTCTATCCACTTGCCCAAATGATCACAGCCGACCCAGTGCATCGATTGGCGGGGTTGATGGCCGTTGCCCCCCTTGCACTTGCTCCAGAAAATGCCTTCGCCGAACTACAAGGGATTCATAAGGACTTTATCAAGGATTTTCCGCATGCCATTAGCCTTTCAGCGGGTATGAGCGGCGACTTTGAAATCGCTATCGCATATGGCGCGACACATCTGCGTATTGGCAGCCAAATCATGGGTTCTCGGTAGTCCGACAGGTACCTTTGTCATATGGCGAATGCACTCAAGCGCGTGGCAAATTATTTGGGGTTGATGGATGACCCTCAATTTGATACTACAGAAGTCTCACGGCCCCCTGCGGTTACATCATCTGGTGATGTTCGCATCAAAGCACGGGCTGTGCGCCAAACATCCTCAACTCTGAGCGCGAGGAGTGATATTGCACCGCAGTTAGATCTTCCAGTTTTGGATCGAATCATCACCTTGCATCCACGTTTCTATAATGAGGCTCGCACAATCGGTGAGCATTTTCGCCAAGGTAATCCTGTCATCATCAATCTCACCGATATGGATGAATCCGAACATAAGCGTCTCGTTGATTTTGCAAGTGGCCTTGCCTTCGGTCTGCACGGCACAATCGAACGTGTTACCAAGAAAGTCTTCCTGATATCTCCAGCGAACCTTCAGGTCAGCACTGAAGATAAATCAGCTGCGGCTCAGGCAAGCTTCTTCAACCAAAGCTGAGCCTCTCATGGGGATAGGTGCAATTCTTGCAGGCTTTCTCCAACTATTTTTGTTTGCCTTACTTGGAAGGCTTATCCTGGATTATGCGCGCATGTTTGCCCGTAATTGGAGACCGAGTGGTGTGGTTCTCTATTTCGTTGAGGCTATCTATGCGATCACAGATGTACCTATGCGCTTTGTTGGCCGCTTCATTCCGCCATTACGAATTGGCGCAGTGAGTTTGGATATGAGTTTTATTGTCCTTTTCTTCGGGGTCCAGCTTTTGATGGGCTTTGTCAGAGGGATTTAGTAAGCACCAGGGTAAGACCAAGTTCATTCTCATCAAGGCTCATCTCTCTATCGTGAGACATCGAGTGAGCCAATACTTCATCTTGGATGTGTGCCAGGTGCTCATTAATCGCATCGGCAATCTCTGGCTTGGCGTTCCACACGATAGTGATGCGATCTGAAATCTCTAAGCCATCACTCTTGCGACGCTCCTGAATGGAGCGAATGACTTCGCGGGCATGCCCGGCCAAGATCAGTGCAGGGGTAAGTGCAAGATCAAGTGCAACGCTTTCACCATCATGAGATGTGACCATCCATCCACTCTTTGGTACCTCGGTGATTACTAAATCCTCAAGGAAGATCTCCCATGTATCGAGACTTGCTTTTCCAGATGCACGAAGGTTTTTCACCAAGGACGTTGCATCACTGGCTGCGATGGCCTTTGCTATCTCCTGAACTGCGCCACCAAACTTGGCACCGAGTGTCTTAAAGTTTGCTTTGATTGATATATCGACCAAGTCGCCATCGGCGTTAGCAATATCTTCAAGAGCAATCACATTGAGCTCATCGGCTATCTGCTCCCGCATCTGTGCTGGAAGCCCAGCCCATCCACTAGCGGCGATGAGCGCGCGCCCCAGTGGCTGGCGGATCTTGACCCCTGATTCGGCGCGAGCGGCGCGACCGAGTTCTACGATTCGTCGAGTGAGTGCAACTTGTTCTCTCAGCTCATTATGTATGGCAGATGTATCAGCGATTGGAAAGTCCGACAAGTGAACTGAGGCCAGTGCTCGCGGATCGCTTGCTCGCACCAGCTCTTGCCATACCTGTTCAGTAATAAATGGAACCATCGGAGCCAGCAACTGTGTCAAAGTGAGGAGGCACTCATGCAATGTGGCCATCGCAGCGAGATCACCATCCCAAAAACGTCGACGAGAACGGCGTACATACCAATTCGATAGATCATCGATGAAGCTAGCAAGTGCTCGCCCAGCGCCCTGAGAATCAAATTCAGTCAGAGCCCGATCCACCTCGGCGATGAGAAGATTGAGTTCTGAGATGATCCACCGATCCATCAATGGGCGATCGGTGAGGGGCGGGCTTTGGCGCAGATCAAATTTTGATGCCTGTGCATACAGGGCGTGGAATGAAACGGTATTCCAGTAAGTGAGTAGTGTCTTGCGCACAACCTCATTGATCGCATCATGACCCACACGGCGTGCAGCCCAGGGCGAGCCAGCTGCCAACATGAACCATCGAACGGCATCTGCGCCATGTTGATCCATGAGCGCCATCGGCTCTAAGACATTTCCAAGGTGTTTGCTCATTTTGCGACCATCTTTATCCAATATATGTCCCAGACACAGGACTGTCTTATAAGAGGATTTATCGAAGACTAATGTTCCGATAGTCATCAATGTATAGAACCAGCCGCGCGTTTGATCGATAGCCTCGCATATGAAATCAGCTGGATAGGCCGCCTCGAATTTTTCGAGTGAACCCTCCTTGTGTGGATAGCCCCACTGTGCAAATGGCATAGCCCCTGAGTCATACCAGCAATCGATAACTTCTGGGACTCGCCTCATCACAGATGCGCACTCGGTGCAGGTCAATTCGATGTCATCGACATATGGACGGTGCGGATCAAGATTAGATAAGTCCTTCCCAGCTAACTCGCCAAGCTCTTTGAGAGAGTCAACACAAATCTCATGCTTATTCTCACAACGCCAAATCGGAAGGGGAGTACCCCAGTAGCGATTGCGCGAGAGCGCCCAGTCAATGTTGTTGTTGAGCCAGTCACCATAGCGACCATCCTTGATCGTCTCTGGGTGCCAGTCGGTCGCTGCATTCTCTCGTAGTAAGGCATCCTTGATTGATGTTGTGCGGATGTACCAGGAGGGCTGGGCGTAGTACATCAGCGCCGTATGGCAGCGCCAGCAGTGTGGATACGAGTGCTCATATGGTTGGTGCTTATACAAGGCACCACTCTTGGCTAACTCTTTTACTAGAGCCTTATCGGCATCTTTAAAGAAGCTTCCACCGACAACCGGTAGTTCCGGGAGAAAGGTTCCATCGGGTGCAATGGGATTTACAACAGGCAGGCCATAGGCCCTACAGATGGCTAGATCATCAGCGCCAAAGGCGGGGGATTGATGGACCAACCCCGTCCCATCCTCAGTTGTGACATAGGTGGCAAGCACAACGTAATGAGCGTCTGGAATCTCTACGTAATCAAAGGGGCGTGTGTATCTAACACGCTCTAAATCTCTACCCAGCATTTTTTTGAGGATCTTTTTATCTCCTTTGACGCTATCTAGAAGCGCTTCGGCAACGATTAAGACCTCACTTGAATCATCTACCGTTGTTTCAACGGCGACATACTCCACATCGGGGTGTACAGCGATTGCAGTATTTGAGACTAAGGTCCACGGTGTCGTTGTCCAGACAAGTAGGCAGGCTTTGAGAGCGGCTAACTCCCCAGATGTAATTGGGAATCGGACATATACGGATGGATCAACAACGCTTTCATAGCCCTGGGCCAACTCGTGATCTGACAAGCCCGTTCCACATCGCGGACAGTATGGAGCAACACGGTGGTCTTGGACGAGAAGCCCCTTTTTCCAGATCTCCTTAAGTGACCACCACACGCTCTCGACGTATTCAGGGGACATGGTCCAGTAAGCCTGATCAAAATCCACCCAGAAACCCATACGATCCGTCATATCACTGAAGGCGCTGACATGGCGTTGCACAGAGGCCCGGCACTTCTCATTGAATTCTGCTACACCAAATTTTTCGATATCGCCTTTGCCGTTAAAGCCCAGCTCCTTCTCAACTGCGATCTCAACTGGTAATCCGTGGCAGTCCCATCCAGCTTTGCGAGTTACATGTCGCCCCTTCATCGTTTGAAAGCGGGGGAAGATATCTTTAAACACGCGGGCCTCAATGTGATGTGTGCCAGGCATTCCATTTGCAGTCGGTGGACCCTCATAGAAACTCCATGGAGCAGAGCTAGAGCGCGCATCAACGCTCTTGTGGAAAATATCGTTCTCGCGCCAGAATTTTAGGATCTCGTGTTCGAGCGCAGGTAGATCCACAGCTGCAGAGATGGCACGAAATGGCATAAGAAGCAAAACCCCCACATAGAAACAATCTTTGGAGGGACGAGATCTGCCTGTGCAGAGCTCGCGGTACCACCCGCCTTGCGCTTTTTCTCGCGCCGCTTGAAGTGCTAACTTGGCCGGTTCTAGATGAGTAAGTACTCACTTCTTCCAGCGGGCTCGTGAGGTGATATCCCCGTCTGCGCCCCTATTAAGTTAGCAAGGCCAAGTCTAGGCCATAGGTCGCACCAAAATCCTCGTGGCGCAGTTGGTATAGGTGGGGCAATCGGATTAGGGTTCGCGTCATGCCCAAGAAGCGCGGAAAGAAATCGGCTGCAAAAAAGCCTCCTACCAAAAAAGGCATCATCAAGAGGGTAGCGAAGGCTCTCAAGAAAACAGGCTCAAAAAAACCGCTAGCCAAAAAGCCCGCAGTCAAGAAATCAGCAGTCAAGAAATCAGCAGTCAAGAAGAGCGCAGT